>NZ_JBFBAW010000001.1:0-294390 GCF_040682435.1 Lentzea sp. NPDC051208
GCGGACCCGCCCCCTCCGAGTCTCCACCACCTCTTCGAATCCATACTTACTTATCGTGGCCGTTCCCCCCCCCCACCACCCCCCCCACTTCTGGTGTGTTCACCAGCTGGACACGGTCATCGGCAGGCCGTCCCGCATGCGCAACGTGAGCATCGGCTCCGGCACCGCCGCACGTCCCGGCACCCCCGTGAGCTTCAACGCCCTGGTGACGGTGGCGAGCACGAACGTCGCCTCCATCATCCCGAGGTGGTTGCCGACGCAGTACCGCGGGCCGGCGCCGAACGGGATGTAGGCGTAGGTGGGCCTGCCCGCCGCGTCCCCCATGAAGCGACCGGGGTCGAACCTCTCGGGGTCCGGCCAGAACGCAGGGTGCCGGTGCAGCGTGTACGGGCAGATCAGCACGTCCGCGCCGGCCTCCACGCGGTATCCGCCGATGACGTCGGACTCCCTGGCCTGGCGCGGCAGGATCCACACCGGCGGGTACAGCCGCATGACCTCCTGCAGCACGGCCGACGTGTAGGGCAGGACGTGCAGGTCCTCGAACACCGGCATGCGGTCCCCCAGCGCGCCGACGACCTCGTCGTGCACAGCGGCGGCCACGTGCGGATGCCGGTCGAGCAGGTGGAACGCCCAGCTCAGCGTGCTCGCCGTGGTCTCGTGACCGGCCAGCAGCAACGTCACGAGCTCGTCGCGCATCCGGCGCCGCCCGACGGCCGGGTCCGTCTCCGCGCGGGTCGACTCGACGAGCCGCGACACCACGTCGTCGCTGCCCGACCGTGCCCCGTCGGCAACCAGCCGGTCCACCACGCGCTGCAGATCAGCCCGCGCCCGCCGGAATCTGAGCTGACGTCCCAGCGGCACCCAGGTCGGCACCGCGCTGAGCGACATCATCTCGAACATCGCCTGGTCCTGGACCGCCTCGAACGACGCCCCGAGCGTGTGGAACTCACTCAGGTCCGCGTCGAGCAACACCCGGCCGAGCACCCGCAACGTCAGCTCGGTCATCTCCGCGCGGACGTCGACGGTCTGTCCGCGCGCCGAACCCAGCCGTGCGGCCAGGTCCTCCGCCTCCTGGGCGATCACCCCGGCGTACCGCGCCATCCGCTTGGCCTGGAAGACCGGCTGGATCACCTTGCGCTGCTTGCGCCACAGCTCACCGTCGCTGGTGAGCAGGCCGTCACCGAGCGCGCGCCGGGCGTGTGTCAGGCCGATGCCCTTGACGTAGTTCGCGGCGTGGTCGGCGAGCACGTGCTTCGCGTGGTCGGGATGGTTGAAGTAGTTCAACGTCTTGGGGCCCAAGGGCAACCGCACGACGTCGCCGTAGTGCGCGGACATGGACGACATGACGCTCAGCCGGTTCCTGGCCATCTTCGCGAGCACCGCGAGGGTCGCCCGCCGCGGTGGACCAGGGGCGAGTGCCGACGTCATTCGGTCACCAGGTGCGAGACCAGGGGCAGGACACCGTTGCGCGCCGATGTCTCACCGTCCGGCGACGGCGCCCCGTAGGACACGTCGACGCCGCGTTGCCGGGCCGCCCGCACGATCGCCGGCACGGCGCGTTCGGCCAGTGCCGCGATCGTCATGGCGGGGTTCACCGTCAGCGCGCCGGGCACCGCGGATCCGTCGGTCACGAAGATGCCGGGATGCCCGCGCAGCTCGTGGTTGTCGTCCAGCGCCGAGGTCGCCGGGTCGTCGCCGATGCGGCACGACGACAGCGGGTGCACGGTGTACGCGCCCACGACGTCGTTCGTCCACGGCATCACGCGGGACATGCCGTCGCGTTCGAGGATGTCGCGCACGGCCTCGTCGGACTCGGCCCAGCCGCGCAGGGTGTTCTCGGTCGGCTGGTAGCTGATCGTGCCGCGGCCGAGCATCTGCTGGGAGATGCGGTGCGCGTTGCCGGTCGGTGGCGGCGGGCCGAAGACTCCCTCGTTGTCGTCCTCGGACATCGTGAAGACGGTGAGCCACGACTTCCACCGGCGCAGGATCTCCTTCTTCTCCACGCCGAACCAGCTCGGCCCGGTGGCGTCGGGCGCCTGGGCGAGGATGGTGCCGAGGCCGGGCGGGAAGTACAGCTGTTCCAGCGAGAACCGCGAGTACTCGGGCAGCGAGCCGTCGAGCCGGTCCCAGCTCGCGACGCACGGGCCGCGGCCGATCTGGTTGGCCTGGTAGGTGACCGCCTCGTCGACGCTGATGCCCAGCACCTCGCGCACCCTGTCCTCGTTGAGGATCGCGGTGTTGAGGCGCTCGCCGTTGCCGGAGAAGTACCTGCCGGCGGCGTGGGGCATCGCGCCGAGCGTGGGCTCGGACCGTTGCAGGATCACGGGCGTGGCACCGGCGCCGGCCGCCAGGATCACGATCTTCGCGTCGATCGTGCCGCTGCCGGTGGACACGCGGTAGTCCTCGCCGTCGATCACGTTGTAGTGCACGCGATAGCCGCCACCGTCCGTGATGGACAGTTGCTGGACCTCGTGCAGCGGCCGGATCTCCGCGCCGTGGGCCAGGGCGGCGGGCAGGTAGTTCAGCAGCAGGGAGCGCTTCGCGTCGAACTTGCAGCCGGACATCATCCAGTTGCAGTTGGTGCACAGCGCGGTGTCGATGGCGGCGGGCACCGGGTTCGCGGTGTGGCCGGCGTGGGCACAGGCCGCGCCGAAGAGTCCACCGCCGTAGGTCATCGTGTCCCAGTCGGTGGTGCTGATCGGCAACGCCTCGGCGACCCGGTCGTACCACGGTTCGAGGCTCTCCCTGGTGATCGCGGCGGGCCACATCCGCCGGCCGATCGAGCCCTGGCGGTCGAACACGAAGCGCGGCGCCCGCGGCATGGCGGCGAAGTAGACGACGCTGCCGCCGCCCACGCAGTTGCCGCTCAGGACGCTCATGCCGTCACCGACGACGAAGTCGAACACGCGGGTGGAGGACGAGCCGAGCCGGAAGTCGTGGTCGAACTCGTCCGCCTGGAGCCAGGGCCCCCGCTCGAGCACGACGACCCGCGCGCCTCCGGCCGCGAGGTGGTAGGCGGTGATCGCCCCGCCGAACCCGCTGCCGATCACCACGATGTCCGTCTGCTCCACTGTGGACGCGGTCATGCCGGGCTCCCTGAAGAAGTCGTGTCCGGGTGGCGGCGCGCGAGCGGCTTGCCATAGGTGTAGTCGGGAAAGCGCCACACCCCGTCGGGGTCCGGCGGGGCGAACCCGATCGTCAGCAGGCCGGGATGACCTGCCGCGATCGC
Organism: Lentzea sp. NPDC051208; assembly: GCF_040682435.1. Classification (NCBI taxonomy): domain Bacteria; kingdom Bacillati; phylum Actinomycetota; class Actinomycetes; order Pseudonocardiales; family Pseudonocardiaceae; genus Lentzea; species Lentzea sp. NPDC051208. The sequence goes on from NZ_JBFBAW010000001.1 coordinate 3,230, forward strand.
GTCGGTGGTGTGCATGTGGGCGCCGGTGTCGAAGGCCATGTTGCTGAACAGCGCGATACCGACCCAGACCTCCTTCTCCGGGTGACCGGGTGTCGTCAGCAGCTGCACCAGGGCGGTGCGGTCCGCGAACGGCAGTGCGACGAAGGCCGGCAGCGCCGGGTCGAGTTCGACGTCGTGCTCGGCCGCGTACGTGGCCGCGTGCGTGTTCAGCAGGCCCGCGAGCGGGTCCAGCAACGCGGCCATCCCGCCTTCGGGCATGCGCAGCAGCTCGATGGCGCCGGCCGCGACGGCACCGGGACCGGCGCTCGCCCCCGCGACCGCGACGTCGTCCGGCCACCTCTTCTCGCCGGGCACGATCGTGTCCGCGAACGCCTCGAACGTCATAGTCGTGACGTCGATCTGCGGAGTCTCCGTTTCGGTGGCGGTCACGTGCGCGTCCTCCTGTCCTCTTGGGTCGGGCGAACGCCCGGCGATGGTGCGAGCAATGAATTTCACCGGCCGAACAACCCGTTCGGCGGAAGACACGGAAGGCAGTCAATGCACGACCAAGGCTTTCCGCGGACTCCATTCTCGCGAGCGTCATCCGAACGGCGCATCTCCCTGATTGCGGTCTCGATGAATTGGAGATCAACTCCCTGAGTGGGATGATCCCCATTGCGCACGGAGGGCAACAAACAGCGCGACACCCCTGGGAGCGGACCCACAACTCCAAGCGGCCCATCTCACTGGACCGCCCAGAGCAACCCGCGTTGTTCCCCCGCGCCGCACGACCGTGCGTTTTGGATATAGCCAAAACGCAGAGGCGACATAAAGGACCTCAATCGCCTACCCAGAGTGAGGAAAAGAGCAGGTCGCTATGCCGGAATCGCACCTTGCCTGGCGTTTTGCCCGCTGCTAGCTTCGGTCGGGATGATTCCAACGCACTTTCCCAACAACTGGAGAATCCACCACAGTCACCACAACGGCGGAATCGGGGGACCTAATGGACAAGCTCGGTGAACAAGCAGTGGCCAGAGTAGTGGATGCCATGCAGACGAACCTCGGCGAGCGGATAACCATCGACGACATGGCCAAGGTCGCGATGTTCAGCAAGTTTCACTTCACCCGAGTGTTCCAACGGGTTACCGGGGTTTCGCCGGCGCGTTTTCTCTCGGCGTTGCGACTGCAGGAGGCCAAGCGGTTTCTCGTGGCGACCGATCTGAGGGTCACTGAGATCAGCCACCGGGTCGGTTACAACAGTCCCGGCACGTTCAGCTCGCGGTTCAAAATCAGCGTCGGGCTCTCCCCCACCGAGTACCGCCAGCTGCGTGGCCGCACGACGCGCATCCCGGTCGACAACCGCAAGAACATCGTGCTGCGCCGCACGAGTTCGGTCAGCGGGCGGATCTACTGCCCGGCCGAGTGCGAGCCCGGTCCCACGTTCGTCGGCTTGTTTCGCGACCCGATCCCGCAGGGCGCGCCGGTCAGCTGCGCGGTGCTGCCGGGGCCGGGTCACTTCGTGCTGGAGAACGTGCCGGAGGGCGCTTGGTACCTGCTCATCCACACCGTCCCTGCGGGCAGTGAGCACACGGCAGACCGCATGCCTTCCGTGGGCTCCCACGGGCCGTTGGTCGTGTCGAGCAGCACGATGGCACACGTCGTGGACGTCGTCCTACGTCCTATGTCGGCCATCGACCCGCCAGTGCTCATGGCGTTGCTCGACGTCCGCACCACCGCGCTGGAGACTCCGCGGGCGAGCTGAGCAGGACGAGAAGAAGGCGGGTCGCCAGTGGCGGCCCGCCTTCTTCTCGTCTGGCTCAGGTACTTCAGGCCGACAGACCGGAACGCTCCAGCGCGTGGAAGGCGCCGTTGAGGAACAGCAACGCGTTGCGGCCGGCCGGGCCGTCGGTCGCGAGGAGGCGGCCGAGGAAGATCGTGTGGTCGCCGCCGTCGTAGGTCCGCCACAGCGCGCACTCGAACCGGGCGAGCGCGCCGCCGATCAGCGGCGCGTCGATCCGGCTGCCCGGCACCCAGTCCACCGCGTCGAACTGGGCACGGCCCGCCGGCCGCCACCGGCTGGCGAAGTGCCGCGCGACGTCCTCCTGGTCCGCGGCGAGCACGGACACCCCGAACGCCCCCGCGGCGGTGAGGTGCCCGTGCATGGACGCGTCCCGGCCGACGCACACGAGCACCAGCGGCGGGTCGAGGGACACGGACGTGAAGGAGTTCGCGGTCATGCCGTGCGGTGACGCGCCTCCGACGGTGACCACGGTGACGCCGGTCGCGAACGTGCCGAACACACGCCGCAGCGTCTTCGGGTCTTCGAACTCGTCCATGCAGGTCTCCCCCGTCATGATCAGGCCGCCACCGGCGCGTACCGCTCGAGCGCGAGACGCAGCGAGTCCGGCACCCGCGCCGGCCTGGTCGCGTTGTTCGGGCCGCGCATGCACGCCACCCGCTGGGCTCCCCGCGCCACGAGCTTCTCCACTCCGCCCGCGCCGATCAGGACGTAGTCGAAGCCGAACTCGACCTGCGTCTGTGCCAGCTCGACCAGCGTCATCCTGACCGCGAGCTCGTCGAACGCGGTGAGCTCGGCGTAGAACTCGCAGTCCACCTTCAGCGTGAAGAGCTTCAGGTCGTCCTGGAGCTCGGTCAGCACGTCGGGGGCGTGCCGCACCAGGAACATCTCCCGGCACCGTCCCTGCCAGCGCAGGTAGTTCACGTAGTACACGTTGCCTACGAGGTTGGTCTCCTCGAAGCCGACCGTGTGCCTGATCTCGAAGTACGACTCCACGTCAGCTCCCCTCCACCATCAGCACGGCCGCCACCACGGGACTCGCGACCCCGCGCAGCGACGTCACCAGCGTCGCGATCCGCAGTCCCGGCGCCGTGAAGACCCGCCAGCCCTGCGGCCCGCCCGGTTCCGGCGTGAGCGGTGTGTCGAGAGAGAGTCCCGCCTTCTGCAGGCACTCGACGGCCGACCACACGCGCGTGGCCGCCACCGCGAACGGCTCACCGGCCTCGGCGAGCAACGCCGCCGTGCGGTGCCGGCGACCGAGAAGCCCTTGCCACACCTGGTCCTCCTGCTCGGCTACGTCCTGCAGGTCGCAGGCCGTGGCGCGATCCGCCGCGACGCAGAGGGTGACGCCGGCGGCGTGCGACGCCGACACGATCAGCCCGCCGTCCACCTCCGGCCGTCCGTCGGACCGGTAGCGGACCTCGGTCTCCCGCCCCAGCAGCCGGCTCACCGCGAGCGCGGTGCTCCTGCGCCTGGTGGCCCGGTCGGTGCCGGGTTCGCGGTCGGGCTCCACGACCACCGCGACCCGGTGGCCCAGCAGGGGCTCGACCTCCCGCTCCAGGTGGGAGCCCAGCAACGGGGCCACCCACGGACCGGCGGATCCCTTGCGCCGCACGGCACGCAGGTGCAGGCCCTCCCACCGCTCCACGACCTCGTCGCCGTCGAACACCGCGATGTCGTAGACGTAGGTGTCGCCGTCGCGGTGCCGTTCGGTGGCACGCATCCGCACCTCGCTCGCGCCGATGCCCGCGCCCACCGGGTACAGGCGGTCGATCCGTTCCGGCAGCAGCGTGCCGTCCGGGACGCAGACCTGGTTGCCGTGCATCAACGCGTCCCGCATGCCCGGGTCGGCGAGCAGCAGCTCGGCGGGCAGGTAGCCCGCGAACCCGTCCGGGTGCGCGCTCACCGCCACGTCGGCGTCGACGTCGCGGGCGCGGGCCTCGTGGAAACGCCGCAGCCGCTGGAACCTCGCGCCCTGGAACATGGTGTCGCCGTACAGCTGGGTCGCCGGGTCGAGCGCGACGGGCGGCAACCCCGCGTCCGGGACGATCTCCCCCAGAGGCGGGGTCTTCCCATACGACAGCCTGGCCACGAAGTGGTCGGTCTCGAACGCCGTCTCCGAGCTGCGGATCGCGACGTCCACCACGTCGTCGGCGGTGACCACGGCGGCGATCCGGATCGTCGTGGACCCGCGTGGCGGCACCACGATCGGCCGCAGGAACCGGATCCCGGACAGCACGGGCGTCGACTCGTGTCCGGTGACCGCCGCGGCGACCTGGGTCATCGCCTCCATCCCGTAGACGGCGGGGAACAACAGGTTGCCGTCGAGCAGGTGGTCGGCGAGGTAGAGGTCGGTGCCCGCGTTCAGCTCGACCTCGGTGACGAGCTCGACGCCGTGGTAGCGGACCAGCGGTTTGTCCACGAACCGCAGCAGTGGCAACGGGGGCAGGTCGTGGCGCACGGTGTCGACGCCTTCGGTGCGCCCGCTGACCACGACGACTTCCGGCGTCTCGGGGTCGACGAGCAGCCGCCGCAGGATCCGGACACCCTCGTCCGGCGGGATGGGCGCGACGCCGTCCCGGGAGAGCGACTCGACCACGGCCAGCCGCTCCCCCATGCCGACACCGGACCACACCGACCACTCCAGGCACAGGGCCCGGCAGGACGGGTGGCCGTCGGCGAACTCGCGGGTGAGCGCCGCCAGCCAGTCGTTGGCGGTGCCGTAGTGCGCCTCGCCGCGCAGGCCCGAGCGGCCGATGATGCTGCCGAACGTGACCAGCAGCCGCAACGACCCCGCGTCGACGGCGCCGAGCACCGCGCGCAACCCGTCGATCTTCGGTGCCATCGTGGACCGCAGCCGATCGGCGTCCACTGTGGACAATGCGGCCGGTTCGTTGCGCCCGGCGCCGTGCAGCACGGCGGTGACCGGGCCGAGCACGGCCTCCAGCTCGCCGACAGCGGCACGCATCCGTTCCGCGTCGGTCACGTCGGCCACCGCGTAGGCGACCTCGATGCCCCTGGCCCTCATGCGGTCGAGGTTCGCGGCCAGCTCGGCATCGGCGGAGGGCTCGGACCTGCCGAGCACGGCCAGCCGCACACCCCACTCCTGCGCGAGCGAGAGCGCGCACTCGGCGGTGATCCCCTTGCCGCCACCGGTGATCAGCAGCACGTCGGTGTCGGTCAGCGGCGGGATCTCGGCGGACGGCGACACCGGCAGTGCCCGCATCGTCGGCACCGTGCGCGTCATCTGCCTGTCGTAGCGGACTTCGCTGAACGCCGTCGTCGCCAGCACCTCCGGCAGCACGACGTCGGAGCTCGCGCCTGCCGGCAGGTGCACGACGGTCACCCGCACGCCCGGCGCTTCCAGCCGCAGCGTCTTCGCCATGGCCGCCGCACCCGCGTCGTGCTGCACCAGCACGAACCTGCCGTCACCGCGTGCGGCCGCGGACTTCGCGCCCCGCAAAGCCAGCTCCAGGTGCCGTTCCTCGCACACCTCGGGCAGGCAGACGAGCACACCGTCGCCCGCCGCGCCGCGTTCGAGGTCTCGCCGCAACCGTTCCGCGAACGGGTGAGAATCCTCGGCGTAGAGCTGCCATTGGCCGTTGTCCTCGTGAGCGGCGACGGGCCGCAACGGCACCGGGTCGTCCTCCACGACGAACGCCCGTGCCCACGGTCCGGCACCCGTGACGACGGCCGCCGCGGTGTCGGTCTCCCTCGCGGTCGCGTTCAGGTCGTCCAGCGCGTCGGCCAGTTCCCGCACGGTCGCGGTGGCGAAGTTCGTCGGCGCGCTGGCGGGCGGCACGCCGAGCCGCTGGGCCGCCTCGTTGACGAGCTGGCCCACGGTGATCGAGCTGAGGTGCAGGTCGTCGAGCAGCCTGCTCTCCGGGGCGACCGCTTCGCTCGGCAGTTCGGCCCGCGCGGCGGCCATCTCGCGCAGCACGTCCACCGTGGACGTCGCGGTGCCGACCACGGTCATGCCCGCGACGGCCGTGACGACCAGGTTGCCGGCGCCGACCGACAGTTCCGGCGCCTGTTCGCACGGACTCGCGAAGAACGAGAACTCCTGGCCGACTCGCAGCGGCCGCACCAGCCGGTCCGCGAACAGGGCGGCCGGGTTCAGCGCGGCTCCGGTGACGTGCGCGGCACCGACGACGCCGAGCAGCGACACCAGCGACTCGTCGTCGGTGTCCAGCGCGACGACCGGCACCTGCCCGACGTCGGCGGCCAGCGTCGTGAGCACCCGGCCGGGACCGACCTCGACGAGCAGGTCCGCGTCCTTGGCCGCGACACCGATCGCCTGCGAGAACAGCACGGGATCGGTGATCTGGGCACGCAGCAGCTCGCGGATGTCGGTGTCGGCCGCCAGCGTCTCACCGGTCACGGTGGACACGACGTGCCCGCTGATCTCCGTGAACGTCTCGGCAGCGAGCTTCGCGTGCAACGCGTCGGCCGCCGGTGCCACGAGCGGCGAGTGGAACGCGTGCGAGACCCGCAACGCGGTGCCGCGCACGCCTTCCCGGGCCGCCGCCTCCACGGCGGCGGCCACTCCCGCGTCCGTTCCCGCCACGACCGTCTGCTTCGGACCGTTGAACGCGGCGATCACCACCGGCAGCTCGCGGACGAGTTCGCTCACCTCCTCCGCCGACGCGCCGAGGCTCGCCATCGTGCCGGAGGCGCTGTGCTCGGCCATGGTCGCACCGCGCACGGAGGCCACGCGCAGCAGCGTCCGTTCGTCGATCGCCCCTGCCCAGTGCAGCGCGGTGATCTCGCCGAGGCTGTGCCCCACCGCGACGTCCGCGGTGACACCGAGACCGGCCAGCACGCGCAACCCCGCGAGCGACCCGGTGACGATCCGCGGCTGGGCGACGGACGTGGCGACCATGTCACCGGACGTCGGCAGCGCGGCCCGTTCGTAGACCTCCCGCGCGGCCGCGAACCGCCGCCGCATCGCGCCGCCGCTGGTGCCCTGACCGGATCCCTGGCCGGGGAAGAGGAACCCGACCGTCGCCGGTTCCGTGACGTGGCCGAGGAAACCGCGGCCGTCCGGCGCGAACCACGTGACGGCACCGGAGGCGGCCGCCTCCAGCACGCGGTCGAGCCCGCGCACGGCGTCCTCGGGCGACCGCGCCACCACGGCGGCGCGGTACGGCCGGTCCGCCAGCTCGGTGTGCAGCGTCGCCGCGAGGTCACCCAGTTCCGCGTAGGACACCCGTGCCGCGAACTCGGCCAGCTCGGTCAGCCTGGCCCGCAACGACTCCGCGGACTCGGCGTCGACCAGCAGCACCTCGGCGTCCTGCGCGGCGGCGGAGATCTCCAGCGCACGGGTGTCGGGTGCCCGCAACGGCGCGGACGACTCCAGCACGACGTGGGTGTTGATGCCACCGAAACCCATGGCCGTGATGCCGGCCCGCAGCGGAGCACCGGCGGGCCACGGTTCGGCGTTGCGCAGGACCCGCAGGGTCGCCGCGTCCTCGGTCAGCACGGGGTGCGGGTCGACGCAGCCGATCGTCGGCGGCAACGTCTGGTGGTGCAACGCCAGCGCGGCCTTGATCAGACCGGCCACGCCCGCCGCCGCCTTGGTGTGGCCGATCATGCCCTTGATGGTGCTGATCGCGGCAGGGGACGCCGCCGGGTCGGCGTCCGCGCGGGCCTGCGACAACGCCCGCAGCTCGGTCGCGTCACCGACCTCGGTGCCGGTGCCGTGGCCCTCGAACAGCGGCACGGTGTCGACGCCGAACCCGGCCCGTTCGTAGGCGCGGGCCAGGGCGAGCCGGTACCCGCTCACCTCCGGCCGGGTCATGCCGCCCCAGCCGTCGGAGGAGACGCCCCAGCCGGCGACGGTCGCGTAGACCCGTTGGTGCGGCTGCACGTCCTGCTCGCGCATCAGCACGACCATGCCGCAGCCCTCACCCGGCCAGAAGCCGTTGGAGCCGCGGTCGTACACCCGCATCTCCGACCGTGCGAGCGCTCCGGTCTTGGCGAACCCGACGATCTCGAACGGGTCGATCGACAGGTCGACCCCACCGGCGACGACGACGTCGAGGTCGCCGTCCACGAGCCGGCCCGCTGCCGTCGCGACGGACAGCAGCGACGACGAGCAGGCGCCGTCGACGGTGTAGCCGCCGCCGTTGAGGCCGAAATAGTTGCAGACCCGGCCTGCGATCGTGTTGGCGAGCCCGCCGGCGAGGCTGTCCTCGTCGATGGCGGGGAACGGGCTCTTGTACGTGGCCTCCAGGTCGGCGAGGAAACCTTCCAGCTCGCTGTCCGCCCAGCCGCGGGCCTTGAGCGACGCCGCGACCGTGCGGCGCACGTACGGCCACCTCAATCGCATCAGGTTGGCTCTCGCGAACTCCCCTGTGAGCGTGTTGCCGACCACGACACCGGTGCGTTCGCGAGGAAGCCCCTCACCACCGGCGAACCCCGCGTCGCTGAGCGCCCTGCCCGCCGTGTCGAGCGCGAGCCAGTGGGTCAGGTCGGTGGAGCGGTAGGTGCTGCCCGCGATCCGGTGCGCCACGCGGTCGAACTCGTAGCCCTCGATGACGGCGGCGGTGCGGGCGTAGAAGCGGTCGGGCGTCGAGGGGTCCGGGTCCCAGTAGTCCTCCAGCCGCATCCGCTCGTCCGGGAGCCGCCGGAACGCCCTGCGACCCGCCAGCGCGTTCTCCCAGAGCTCCTCCGCCGACACCGCGTCCGGATAGCGGCAGGCCACACCGACGATCGCGATCCTGGTCATGCCGGTACGACCTCCTTGCCCAGTGTCGAGGGAGGCGAGACGACCTTGCCGTTCTCCGTGGTGCTCCCGGCTTCCTTCGCCAGCGCCTGGGCTGCCTCGTGCTGCTCACGCGCCTTGTTCACGAAGTGGATGCCCCACAGGAACATGCCGCGGATCAGGCACACCAGCGCCGTCGCGAAGAACAGGCCGTAGGCGATGTGCACGCCGGTGAAGAAGCCGTACGCGAGGGCCACGCCGCCTCCGAACGCGATCTGCGAGATCGGCTTCGACGGGCTCGTGCCGGGGTCGGTGATCATGTAGTTGGTGAACAGCACGAACGCGACGCCGGTCATGGTGAGCAGGGCGCCGGGGATCGAGGTGCCGAACAGGATTCCCCTGACCACCGACTGGACCACGAAGAAGAACAACCACGACAGGATCAGCCACATCCGGCCGGTGAGCTTCGCGTTCAGCATCGTGCCGGCGGTGACGATGATCGCCGGGATCAGCCAGTCGAACAGGCCCGTGACGTTCTCGGTGAAGTGGTAGGGCGGCACGATGCTCGCCCACGGGAAGATCAGCAGGATGATCGCGATGCCGAAGTTGGAAGGGTTCATGTAGTGCCGCAACCGGCCGCGGACCGGCGCCCGCAGCACCCACTTGGCCCCGACGGCGACGACGACGCCGAAGATCATCACCCAGACCTGGTCGTTGACGTAGATGAGCATGTTCATCGCGAGACTGGTGATGTGCGCCGGGTAGAGGAACTCCACCACGCCGCGCACCCCGTTGCCGAGGAACCTGGGTGGCCGGCCGTCCGTCCTGGCCCCGACGAGTTCGAGCCCGATCTCGACGGTGTAGCCGGTCAGCAGTGCGATGAAGGGCCAGAGCCACGGTTGCTCGAACCCGAGCACGGAGTAACCGATGATGTTGAACACCGTCATCGACATCGCGAAGTTGCGCAGTGCCTTGACGACCTTCGGGTCGTGCCGGGGCACGTTCGCCGCCACGTCCGTCACGTCCGTCACCTCTCCTTAGCCTGGGAGCCGAGTTCGATCAGGTGCCTGCCGGGGGCGAGCGTCAGCGTCTGCTCGCGGGTCTGTCCCGAGCGGTCGCGCCAGTTGAGCCGCACCTCGACGGGCCCGCCGGTCTTGCCGAGTCCGATGTGGACCTCGTGGCCGCGTTTGCCGGAGTGCCCGCCACCGCCGTCGACGTGGCCGATGAACGTGCGTCCCTCCTTGGTGGTCGCGGTGACCTGGGTGCCGACCGCGGGCGATCCGCCCTCGTGGCACAGCCGCAACGTGAGACCGCTGCCCTGCGACGGGCCGGAGTTGCGGTAGAACACCGGTTCCGCCCACTGCCGTGCCACGGCGAAGTCGAGCTTGCCGTCGCCGTCCGCGTCGCCCGTCGCGATGCCGCGGGTGGGCACCGGGACGGCGAGGCCGAGCTGGTCGGCGATGTCGACGTACCGGTCGCCGTCCTTCACGTAGAACGCGAGCCGGTGGTTGCCCCCGACGTCGTCGCCGACCGTGACGCGCGGCCAGGAGACGGGGTGGCGCAGCGCGAGGTCGTTGGCCGTGGCCAGCTCCTGCAGCTGGGGCCACCGGTTGACCTGGCCGCGGACGAAGCCGGTCGCCTGGGCGATCGCGGGTTCGCCGGAGTTGGCGAAGTCGGCGATCTTGACGTCCCAGCCCCAGCCCGACCACGCGGTGCCGGCCGGCGCGCTCACGTCCTCCCACGGCGCCTCGTTGTTCGCGAGCTTGGCGCGCAGCACGTTCCGGTCGCCGGTCTGCGACAGGAACTGGAAGTTGCTCTCCTGGATGCCGTACGACGTGGTGATGTTGCTGACGAACATGTCGTAGACGCCGTCCTGGTTGAGGTCGCCGAAGTCGACCCCCATGCCCTTGAACGAGTCGTGGCCGACGACCTTCGACTTCGGGGTGAGCGCGGTGCGCACGCCGTGCACCAGTGCCAGCTCGATGCGGCCCGGCGTGGACCTGTTGTGGTACATGCGATCCGGGCCGAAGTCGTTGGCCAGGTAGAGCTCGGGCAGCAGGTCTCCGTCGAGGTCTGCGGCCGCGGCGCCGAGTTCCCAGCCCTTGGAGGCGTCCAGGCCCTGCACGCCGTCCTGGACCTCGTAGCGGGGCACGCCCGCCGACGTGGAGTTCCAGCGCAGGAAGTAGTTCTCGCCACCGTTGTAGGCGGCTGACATCGAGTCGTTCATCTCGACCCCGCCGCTGACGGAGGGATCGAGCACGGGGCCGTGCGGGAAGTAGTTGCCGATGAAGATGTCGTCGTGGCCGTCACCGTCGAAGTCGGCGACCGCGGCGGCGTTGGTGTTCCACTGCGGACCGGTGTAGCGGCCGGACGTGGCGTTCGCACCGGGCACCAGTTCGGTGGCGGTGTAGGAGCCGGCGGTGAGCTTGTCCTGGCCGTCCCCGGCGATGTGCGCGATCGGGGTGCGGCCCCACATGTAGACCAGCAGGTCCATGCGGCCGTCCTCGTTGAAGTCGCCGGGCACGCAGCCCATCGGCGCCATCACGTCGTTCATCGGCAGGGTGCCCGGTGAGAGCGCGAACGCCTCGTAGCGCTCCTCCTTCGCGCCCGGCGCCGGCGTCACGACGACCTGGTCGATCCGCGGGTCGACGACGCACAGGTCGTTGTCGAGGCCGTCGCCGTCGAGGTCGTTCATCGCGATCGCCGCACCGACCGAGGAGATCCAGGCGTCGATGTGCTGGTAGTCCTTGTTGACCTTGCGGATCGTCTGCTGGTCGAACCCGCCGGGGAGCGAGATCGACATCGGGGTGAAGCCGTAGCCGCTCGCCACGTCGCGCTTCTCCGCCTGCGACGCAGCGGGCAGCCGGGCCATCAGGAAGGTCACCATCACGAGAACGAGCGCCAGGATTCCCGGCAGCTGTTTGCGGGTCCAGCTCACTGCTCCACACCTCCTGAGTGGACGTACTGATCGGCGAAGCCGCGCCGCCACAGCTCGTAGGCGGGCACGTCGTCCCGTCCAGGCCCGGCCGGCTTGAGTGCGCGGACCCGGTGCACGGCCTCGTCCGCGCCGGTGCCGCACAAGATGTCGGTGGCGACGTGCGTGTGGTCGACGGTCAGACCGGCGAGGGCGCGGGCTTCCGCGGCGAACGCGCTGCCCTGGGCGACCACCGCGCGGTGACGTCCCGCGTGCTCGGCGAACCAGCGCAGTTCCTCGGGTCCCGCACCGCCCGCGTAGGTCGCGGCGAGGCCCGCACCCGCGTACAGGTCGGCCCGGCGCGTGTCGGGGAAGCCATCGATCAGCTCGGCGACCTGGGCGGCGTCCGCTCCTGCGACGAACCAGAGCGCACGCCCGATGCCCTGGTCGATCGCGCGGTTCGCGTACCAGGCCGGGCCGCTGAACGGCCACGGGAAGTCAGGTTCGCGGTAGTGCCGGTGCACGTACTTCTCCGTGTGGAAGTACGCCTGGTGGAAGCCGTAGCCGTCCATCAGGAGCCACTGCAGCAGCTCGTCGTCCACCGCGAGCTTCGGCCAGCGGAACCTCGGCACGCGGGCCATCGCCCAGCCGACCCCGACGTAGACCATGTAGACGTGCTTCCCGCCGGCTCCCGCGAGGAACTCCGCCACCCGGCCACCGCCGCCGAACGGCAGCGCGTCGAGCGTGGCGAACCCCATGCCCGCGCCCTCGTAGGCGAAGCCGCGGAACTGTGGAGGCACGGTGTCGAGGAGCCGCTCCGCCTCCGCGGGTGCGCGCGCCTCGACAGCGGTCGCGAACCCGAAGAGGAAGTTCCGGCCGATGCTTTCCAGCAGTTCCTTCGAGGCTTCGTTCTTGTGGTGAAATCCACGTACTGCGAGCGTGGCCTCCGAACTCCTCGGCGTCAGCAATCGACGCCGCAAAGCGCGCAATCCCGCTTTGGTCACGATGCACTCTCCCCAACCGGACATATTCCCGACATCATTCTTTGCGTCACCGCAGCGGGATGACATCTTCCAGCATGCTCGAACACGCCTGCTTTTCTCACGCAGTGAAATGCGCTTTGATGCGACTGCGCCAGAGTTCGTATTCCGGCTCTTTCCCCGTCTCGCCGGTGGGCACGGAGGCGGTCTCGACGACGGCGACCGCGGCGGCCGGGCTCAGGTCGCTCAACGCGTGGACCGCCTGTCCGGCGCGGTCGTCGACGCAGCCGGCCGCCGCCTTGGCCATGATCGCGAGGCTCGCGCCGAGCGCCAGCTCCGGCCGCTGGTCGCCGGCCTCGGCGCGCAGCCACGCCAGGTCGTCCGGTTCGGCGCCGCCCGCGAACGTGGCGGCGAGCCCGACGCCGCTCCACAGGTCGGGCTGCCGGTGGCCGGCGAACGCCCGCACGGCGGCCGCGACGGCCTTCACGTCGGCGCCGTGGATGAACCACAGGGCGCGGCCCAGCCCCTGGTCGAAGGCCCGCGGGAAGTACGAGGGCGTGCCCTGCCACGGGAAGGGCCTGGGTGGTTCCTGCTCGGCGACCCAGCGCTTCGGGTGGAAGTAGGCGCGGTCGAAGCCGTAGCCGTCGACCGCGAGCCAGGTGATCGCCGGGTGGTAGCGCACGCCGTCGAGATCGGGCACCACCTTGCGCCACAGCGGCCGGGGCAGCCGGGCCATGGCGAACCCGATGCCGATGTAGGCGAGGAAGAGGTGTGGCAGGCCGGGGCCGCGCAACAGGTCACGGGTGCGCTTGCGGCCGTCCATCGCGTCCAGGACGGTGCACGCCATGGTCGCGCCCTCGTAGGCGAACCCGCGCAGGCCGGGCGCGACGAGCGACAACCTGCGCTCCAGCTCCCACAGGCTCCGGCAGTCGATTCCCCATTCGAATCCCGCGATCACGGTCTGCGGGATCTGCTCGAGCGCTCTGGTCGTTTCCGATTCAGGAACAGAGAATCCGCGAGCGGAGAACGTGACGTCCGCGAGTTTCGGAGTGAACACGAGTCTTCTGATGGAACCGAGCACCGTCGACATCAGCGCTCCTTTTGTCGGCTCCCTCCATCTTCGACCGAACCTGTGGCAATTTGCATCTTTCCAATTGCGGTGCAGTCAGTCGTTCTCGGCCATGAGCTCGTGGCCGAGTCTGCGGGCAGCGGTGAGCGCCACCGTGCCCAGCACCACGGACACCAGCAGCCGTTCCGCGCATTCACGCGTCGCACCGGCGCCACGCGCCTGGTCCGCCTCCGCCCGCGCGACCGTCGCCCCCGCCCTCAGGTAGGCCTCCAGCAGCGCGTCGTCCGGTGCGTGTCCCGCCAGTTCCAGGCCCGCCAGCACGCCGGCCAGCTCGGTCGCGGCGGCGTTGTCGCCCGCGACGCTCCGGCCGTCCCGGGCCAGCACCTCGTCGATGCGGTCACGCCACTTCGCCCGCGCTTCCCCGGTGGCGTCGGGCGGGGCGTCGCGGGAGATGGTGGCGAGCACGTCGGGCACGTTCCTGCCGCCGGGGCGGCCGACGAGCTCCGCGACCGCGGCGACCGACAGGCCACCGCGGTCGATGAGAGCGCGCACGACGCGGAGCCTGCGCACGTGGCTTTCGTCGTAGCGCATCTGGTTCGGCCCGGTCCGCTGTCCCGCGTGCAGCAGACCGGATCGCAGGTAGAACTTGATCGTCGGGATGCTGACCTGCGCGAGCCTGCTCAGCCCCGCGATCCGCAGGCCCGCGTCGCTCACGCCCATGGCGCCGTCGGGTACCACGGGATCAGCTCGCGCCGGGCGAGCAGCCGCACGTCCCAGTACAGGAAGGTGAAGACGCCCATGGTGATCAGCGCGACGCCCGTGATCACCGCGAGCCGCACCGGCTTCTCCGTCAGCCAGCGCCGGGCCCCGGTGCCGAGGAACGCCGCCGTCGCGACGAGCGCCAGCGCGAGCACCGCGATGTTGCCGAGCGACTGCAGGCAGAACGCGGCGGCGCCGTAGAGCGGGTTGCCGCTCTCCGCCGCGTCGCGGAACAGCTTCCGGAACAGGCCGAACGGGCGGCCGATCAGGAACCCGCCGATGAGCACGCCCATGAACACCATGGGCGCGTTGGGAAAGCGCTTCGCGATGCCGGCGAACGGGTCGCGCACCACGCCCAGCGCGGCCAGACCGAGGTAGGTCATCACCACGCCGATCACGCCGAACACGATCAGCGACTGCACGCTGCGGCCGTTCAGCGTGCCCGCGACGGCCTGCGCGGTCGAGAACTGGGGCATCGAGGTGCCCACGAGTCCGACGATCACGCCGTAGACCGCCGACACCGAGAGCATGCCGGCGGACAGCCACACCAACGGCTTCAGCGCGCCGCGGATCCGTTCGGACCGGCTGCTCGAACCGCCCAGCATCGGTGCCATCGCACCGAACGCCGCGATGTTGCACGCGGTGAAAGTGCCCGCGAGACCCGTGACGAACGCGAACGCGATGCCGGCGGCGACACCCGCGATCGGCGTGGCCTTGGCGTCCTGGCCGAGCAACGTGTTCGCGACGTTGTCCCCGATCGTCGAGTCCACGAAGTGCGCCGACCACACGACCGTCAGCCCGAAGCCCGCGAGCGCGCTCAGCAGGACGATCAGACCGGGCCTGCGTGGGAAGTGGCCGTTGACGAACGCGGACGTGGCGATGGGCCGCGCCTTGGTGAGCGCGGGTTTGTCCGTCGACATGGGTGTGCTCCTCCGCCGCCTGCATTGGTCCACAAAGGACAGGCGCTGTTGCGCCCATCACAGGATGAGTCGGGGTGGCGTCGATCGCTTATCCCAGAGTGCGGGGTTGCGCCGGGGCGGACATCGCACTCTGGGATAAGCACCCCGGCTGCGGCGAAGGCAGGCTGGTGATCGTCGTCGCGGCGAACGGGGTGCTGATGCTGGTGAGCGTGACCGGAGGGACGGGTTTCGTCGGATCGCACTCGGTCGCGGCTTTCGTCGCGGCAGGGCACCGGGTCCGGCTGCTCGCGAGGAACCCGCAAGTCGTGCCGGAGGTGCTGCGCCCGCTGGGAGTCGATCCCGCCGCCGTCGAGGTGGTCGCCGGTGCCGCGACGGACGCCGGCAGGGTCGCGGAGCTGGTGCGCGGTGCGGACGCGGTGCTGCACGCCGCGGCCGTCTATTCGTTCGACCCGCGCAGGCGCCAGGAGATGCGGCGCACCAACGTGATCGCCACCGAGACCGTGCTGGGGGCGGCGCGGCGAGCGGGGGCCGGACGGATCGTCCACGTGTCGAGCTTCGTGGCACTCGGCGGCTCGACGCTCGACGAGAACTCCGCCGTGGCGAAGTCTTCCGAGGCGTACACGGCGTCCAAGGCCGCGGCGGAGATCATCGCGCGCGACCACGACGCCGTGATCAGCTACCCGCCCGCGTTGCTCGGGCCGCACGACCCGCGGCTGGGTGACCAGACCGCACGGCTGCGGGCGACGTTGCGAGGGCTCATGCCGATCTGGCCGACCGGTGGCTTCCCGCTGGGTGATGTCCGTGACACGGCGGCGATGCACGCCCGTCTGCTCACAGGCGGCCCGCAGCGGTGCTTCGGACCGGGGCGGTTCGTCTCGACGCGCGAGTACCTGCGGACGTTGCGCGAGGTGACTGGGCGCCGGTTGCCCGCCGTGTTCCTGCCCGCCGCGGCCCTGGCGCCGGTGGGACTGGCCGCCGACGCGCTGCAGCGGGTGTGGCCGTGGCCCGTACCGGTGCAGGGCGGCGCGATCCGCACGTGCCGGAACGCTCAGCGCTTCGTCTCGTCCGAACTGGCCCGGCCGCTGGCGGAGACCATGGCCGACACCGTTCGCTGGCTGGCGGGGAGGACGGCGTGACCGACCTGTCGGAACGTGCGCTCCGGCCGATCGACCTCGTGCCGGTCGCGGTACCCCGCCCCGCGCCGGCACCGGAGTCGCGCTCGATGAAGTCCGTGCTGGACGAGTCCGACCGGCTGCGGGCACGCGTCCTCGCCGGCGACGAGAACGCCGTCGCCCGTCAGCACGCGCTCGGCAAGCACACCGCCCGCGAACGGCTCGACCTGCTGCTCGACCCCGGCTCGTTCACGGAGATCGACCTGTACCGGCGGCACCAGGCGCGGGGCATGAAGATCTCCGAGAACCGGCCGCACACGGACGGGGTGGTCGCGGGTTCCGGCACCATCGACGGACGCCGGGTCTTCGTGTACGCGCAGGACTTCTCGGTGTTCGGCGGGTCGCTCGGCGAGGCGCACGCGTCGAAGATCCACAAGGTGATGGACCTGGCGATCTCCGCCGGGTGCCCGTTGATCGGCCTGAACGACAGCGGCGGCGCCCGCATCCAGGAGGGCGTCATGGCCCTCAACGCCTACGGCGGGATCTTCCGCCGGCACGTGGCGGCCTCCGGGATCATCCCGCAGATCAGCGTAGTGATCGGCCCCTGCGCGGGCGGCGCCGCCTACTCCCCCGCGCTGACCGACTTCACGTTCATGGTGCGCGGCACGGCGAAGATGTACCTGACCGGACCCGACGTCGTCGCCGCCGTGAACGGCGAAGTGGTGACGCACGAGGAACTCGGCGGCGCGGACGTGCACGGCAGCCAGTCAGGCGTCGCGACGTTCGTGCACGACGACGAGGAGACCTGCCTCGCAGACGTGCGATACCTCGTGTCCTTGTTGCCCGCCAACAATCTCGACGGTCCTCCCTGCGACGAACCGGCCGGTGCGACCACGGACGAACGGCCGCGTCTGGCCCAGCTCGTGCCGGTCGAACCGAACAAGCCGTACGACATGCGCTCGGTCATCGCCGAGGTCGTCGACGACGGCGAGTTCATCGAGGTGCACGAACACTGGGCGGGCAACGTGATCTGCGCGCTGGGCCGCGTCGACGGCCGGACGGTGGGCCTGGTGGGCAACCAGCCGCTGGTGCTCGCGGGCGTCCTCGACTCGGCGGCGGCGCAGAAGGCGGCGCGGTTCGTGCGGTTCTGCGACGCCTTCAACATCCCGCTGGTCACACTGGTCGACGTGCCCGGCTTCCTGCCCGGCACCGCACAGGAGCAGGGAGGCGCGATCCGGCACGGCGCGAAGCTGCTGTACGCCTACTGCGAAGCCACCGTGCCCCGCATCCAGGTCATCATCCGCAAGGCGTACGGCGGTGCGTACATCGTGATGGACTCCCGTTCGATCGGCTCGGACCTCTCCCTGGCCTGGCCCACCAACGAGATCGCGGTCATGGGGGCCGAAGGCGCGGTGAACGTGTTGTTCCGCAAGGAGCTCACCGCCGCGGCCGACCCGCTGACCTTGCGCGCCGAACTGATCGCCGAGTACACGGAGCAACTCATGCACCCGTACTACGCCGCCGAACGCGGCCTGGTGGACGACGTGATCGACCCCGCGCAGACGCGGGCGGCGATCGCCCGCGGCCTCGAGATGCTGAACACGAAACGCGCCTCCGCCCCGGCGCGCAAGCACGGGAACGTGCCCCTGTGACCGCGCCCGACCACCTGCTGTACCGGCGGGTCCGGCTCGACATCGGCCTGCTGGCGACGCCGCGGGTGGCTGACGCACCGGTACCCGCGTGTCCGGAGTGGACGGTCACGGACCTGGTGGCGCACCTGCTCGAGGTGGCGGGGAACGTGGCGGCACGGCTGGGATCGCCGGTCGGCACGGCACTGCCCCGGCAACCCGGCGTCGAACTCGGCCTGCGGGAGTGGGACCGCGTCTCCCACGTCCTCGAGCCGCTCGTCGAGCTGGAGGGCCCGCGCTCGGCCGGCCGCATGGTGATGGACGCGTTCACCCACCTGCTGGACCTCCACGCCGCCCTGGACGTCCCGGCCGACCCCGATCACCCCGCCTACCGCAGCACGCTGGACCTGCTCGCCGGCGGCTTCTCCGCCTCCGTGCGGGCACACCACCTGCCGGCGTTGCGGATCGAGAGCCCGACGACGTCCTGGACGACGGGGGACGGGCCGGTGGTCCGCACTCTACGAGCCGACAACCACGACCTGCACCGCAGCCTCGCGGGCAGACGTTCCCACGCGGAGATCGCCGCTCTCGACTGGGACGGCCCGCCCGGACCGTGGCTGCAGGCCTTCACCTGGGGACCGTTCATCCCGCCTGCTGACTGAGCTCCCGCTCGGCCCGGCGCCGCGACGCCCGCACCGACCGGGCAGCCAGTTCCGGCCGATCCCCCGCTCCCACCATCAACGCGACGAGCTGAGGATCGAACAACGCCTCACCGTCGAGCGGTGCCGCCAGGTACCCGCCCAGTTCCAGGGTCACCAGTCCGTGGGTCGCGATCCACATCTGGTGGGCGACGTGCGCGACGTCGGCTTCCCCGAAGCGGCCCGCCGCGACGCAGTTCGCCACGCACTCGACGACGCCCGTCAGGGTGTACCGGCCGTGCTGGCGGTCCTCGTCCGTCAGCGAGAACCCGCTGAGCGACGCACCGCCGAACATCACGCTGTACAGGTGCGGGTTCGCCAGCGCGTTCAACCGGTACGCGCGGCCGAGCAACGCCAGGTCCGAAACCGGGTCGGACGTCGGGCGCACCGCGGTGAGGTGCTTCTGCAGCCGCTGGAAACCCTCGTGCACGATTTCCCGGACCAGGCCGCTCATGCCGCCGAAGTAGGTGTAGACGGCCATCGTCGAGGTGCCGGCCTCCGCCGCGATGCGACGTGTCGAAAGAGCCTGGGGCCCCTCGGTGGCGAGCAACGCGGCGGCGATCTCGATCAGGGCGGTGTGCGTGCGCGGGTCCGTTCGACGTGGGCTCACCTTTGACATTGTTGCATAACAGCGATATGTTTAGGACAACACTGTTATGCAATGGTCGGAGGTGCGACCGTGGAAGCACTGCTCGTCGAAGGCTCGTTGCCCGCGAACCTGCGCGGCCGGTTCCTGCAGTCCATCCCCCACCCGGCACACGGCGCCGATCCCGTCTCCATCACCGGTGTCCGCCTCTCCGACGGCACAGCGGCCTGGCACCGCGCCCGCACCGACCACTCACTGCTGGGCACCGTGCCGAGCCTCGCCCCGGCGGTGCGCGACGGCCTGCGCATCGCCCGCCCGGTGCTGGATCCGCGCACCGGCGAGTGGCACACGATCGCGACCAGGCCAGGCTCCCCCCTGGCCGAGCACGTGACGATGAGCGCCTCGGGCGCGGTGCGCCGCGGCCGTTGTTTCGTGCTCAGCGGCCCCACGCGCATCGACACCGTCGCCCTGACCCCTGACCACGTGGTCGTCTTCGACGTCTCCGTGGTGCACGACCGCGCAGCGGAACTCGTCGGCCTGCGCACCCCCTTCTCCTGGCGATCGGCCAAGCAGGCTCGGATCGGCCTCCTGCCACGACGTTCCCGCGGCAATCCCCTGTGGTTCCCGGTCTCACCGTGCTTCGTGCCGGACGCGGTCAACGCCTTCGAGAACAGCCAGGAGGTGGTGGTCGACGCACTGCGGCAGACCTCGCCCGACGGACCGCGTGAGCTGACCCGCTGGACCCTCGACCTCGGCACGGGCGAGGCGGACGAAGAGTTCCTCACCTACGCGGAATCCGCCATCGCGCGCGCTGAGGGCCACGGACGGCGGCATCACGAGATCTACGGAACCGTTGGCACCACGGTGTTCCGGTACGGCGACGGCGCCTACTCGTTCGGCGCCGGTCATCGCCTCGGCCAGCCCGCACTCGCCGGCGAGTGGCTCGTGATCCCGGTGCGTCACGGCGCTTCGAGCGACCTGGCCGTCTTCGACGCTGCCGACCTCGCCGCCGGCCCTCATTCCGTCGTCCGGTTGCCCGTCACCGTGCCGGTGGCCACCCGCACCACGTGGCAACCTCTCACCCACCCGGTCCGGTGAGACCGGGAACACTCAGGGCACGGCAACGCCTCGAGCACCGTCGCCACTGATCGCTGCGGACCCGGCATCGACTCCGGCGCGTCATCCGGAGATGGGCGATGATGCACGAGACGCGCGCGGTACATCCACACCGCCACGGCCCCGTTCCACCGCGGAGGTGCCGCATGCCGGTCGACGTCCGGCCCGAGGTGCTCGTCCGCCGGTCGCGCTCCGACGTCGCCGCGTTCATGTTCGACCCGGCCAACGATCTCCAGTGGACCGGCGGGATCACCTCCAGCCGGCCCGCGCGGCCCGGACCGCTCGTGAAGGGCGCGACCGTGGAACGCACGGCCCGGTTCCTGGGACGTGAGTTCGTCTACGGCTACGTCGTGACCGAACACGATCCGGACCGGCTGGTCGAGTTGAAGGTGGACCGGCCGTTCCCGATGACAGTGCGCTACGAACTGACGGAGGCACCAGCCGGCACGGTTGTCGCGATACGTGCCAGTGGCGCGCCGGGCAGGTTCTTCGGCTGGGCCACGCCGTTCATGGCGCGGCAGGTGCGCAAGAGCATCACCGCCGACCTCGAGCGGTTGCGCGCCTGCCTGGAGTCGTGAGGAGCAGGTCTCCCGGTTGCGGGCCGGCGACGGAAGCCGGTTCCCGCCGAATGGGTGCGCGATTACCGGGCAGTTACCGCCGCAGGCGGAGGAGTGGGGCGTCGGTGGGTGCGTCGCCCTATTCTGGATTTATGATCTGCCCAAAATGCCAACACGCCATGCACACCTTCGACCGGAACGGGATTCACCTCGAGCAGTGCGAGAACTGCCGGGGAATCTACCTCGACAACGGCGAGTTGGAGCAGATCCTGCTGTCCTACCGCACCCATCTGCAGTCGGCTGAGTTCCGTCAGACCTCCTCTCCCCTGCAGGCCCCACCGCCGTACCAGCCTGCGCCGATGTCGGCGCCGCACCACCCGGCACCGCCGTCCCACAAGAAGAAGGACGACTTCTGGGGCGACGACGATGACGACTTCTTCGGCGACGGCAGGGACTCTCGCGGGAAGAAGAAGAAAAAGGACAAGTGGGGATTTCTCGACGAAATCTTCGGCTGAGTTCCTTCCCGCAGGTTCCTGCAGAAGCGCCGCAAAGCTCAAGTGGCGCGCGATCGCGCGCCTTGGACCGAAACAACTTCGGAGTTGCAGATGTGTCGAGCCGAGCGACGCAAAAGAGCGCGCGGGCACCACACGCGCGTTCGGACCTCTTGCCGCAGCCGTGTCGCGATGGTCGTCGCATGAACAGCCGGGCGGCGGGATACGCGACGATCTTCGTGTCGTGCCTCGCGCAGCTGATCGTCACGGTGGACATGACCGTGCTGTACCTGGCGGTGCCCGAGCTGACCGTTCAGCTCGGTGCTTCCAGCGTGTCGATGCTGTGGATCGTGGACATCTACGGGTTCACGATGGCAGGCCTTCTGGTCACCATGGGCAACCTGGGCGACCGGGTGGGGCGACGAAGGATGCTGGTGTGCGGTGTCATCGCGTTCGCGGTGGCGTCCGTGCTGACGGCGTACGCGCCGACCGCTGAACTGCTGATCATCGCGCGGGCTTTGCTGGGCGTGGCAGGGGCGGCGATATTGCCCGCGACGACGTCCCTGTTGCGAGTCGTGTTCACCACGCAACGGGCTCGCACGGCCGCGGTGGGCGCCAGCGCGGGCGTTTCCGCGGCGGGCTTCGCGGTCGGGCCGATCCTCGGCGGCGTTCTGCTGAACGAGTTCTGGTGGGGTTCGGTGTTCCTGGTGAACGTCCCGATCGCCCTGTTGATCCTCGCCGCGGCCAAGTTCATACCGGAGTCGCGCGCGCCGCATCGGCTGCGACTGGATCTCGCCAGCGTGCTGCTGTCCGTGATCGGCGTGGTCTCGGTGGTCTACACGATCAAGTCCATCTTCCACGTGGGTCTGTGGCAACCGGACGTGCTGAGCGCTCTGCTCCTGGGCGTTCTCACGCTGGGACTGTTCGCGCGGCGCCAGCTGCGGCTGCCCGTTCCGCTGATCGACCTGCGGCTGTTCCGCAGCCGCGAGTTCACCGCGTCCGTGGGATCGAACCTGGTCGCGGTGTTCACCCTGTCCGCGTTCGGTTTCATCATCAGCCAGTACTTCCAGCTGGTCCTCGAATGGACACCGCTGAAGGCAGGACTCGCCTACGTACCGGGAGCGCTGGCGGCCGTGGTGGCGGGCGGCCTGCTCGCCGCGACGGCGATCAACAGGCTCGGCCGCGGCAACGCGGTGGCACTGGGGCTGGTTCTCGCCGCGATCGGTTTCGGCATGCTCGGCACCGTCCAGGCGTCCTCGCCGTACACCTTGGTCGTCGTCGCGCAGATCGCGGTCGGTGCGGGCGCGGGTCTCACCCTGACGGTCACCGGTGACACGATCCTCGGCACCGTTCCCCGAGATCGCGCCGGAGCGGCCGCCGCGATCTCGGTGACCGCGTACGAGCTCGGCGGTTCGCTCGGGATCGCCATCGTCGGAAGCGTCATCTCCGGGATCTACCGAGCGCAGCTCGTCCTACCTCAGGGTGTTCCGCAGGCGGTCGCCGAGCGAGTCCAGGAGTCGTTCAGCGCGGCCGTCGCCTCCGGCCTGCCGGAGCCGGCCGCCACAGCCGTCCAGGCGGCCGCGACCGAGGCGTACCTCGGCGGCATCCGGACGAGCATGATCTTCAGCGCCGCCATCACGGTTCTGCTCGCTCTCGTCGTCGCGAGGTTCCTGCGCGGAGTCCCCAAGGTCATCGAACAGGAAACAGCGCGCGAACAGGACTCCCCGCTCGGCACCTGAGCAGTCCGGGCCACGAAGGAAACCATGCCGAAAGTAGTGATCCCAGCAGAGCGGCGGAAAGCCGTCGGCGATGCGGTGGTTCGGATCATGATCCGAACCGGTGTCGAAGGCGCGTCCCTGCGCAACCTCGCGGACGAGACCGGACTCTCCGTCGGAGCCATCCGGCACTACTTCGAGAGCCACGACGAGCTGGTGGTCTTCACGATGCGCGAGGTCGGCCTGCGCATCAGGCAGCGAGCGGCCACCCGCTTCGGCCGACTGCCCGCCGACGGTCTCAGCAGCGCTGTGCTGGTCGCGGAACTGCTGGCCGAGCTTCTTCCGCTGGACCGGGCGCGCCGCGAGGACATGGCCGTCTGGCTGGCCTTCATCGGTGTCGCGCGGACGAAGCCCTCACTCCACGAGGTCGCGGCGGAACACCACGAGCACACGCGCCGCTTGATCAGCAGAATCCTCGACCGGGCCGTCGACCGCGGTGGACTGCCCGCGGAGCTGGATCTCGGCATCGAGTGCTTCCGGCTGAGCGCGCTGTTGGAGGGACTCACCATGCAGGCGGTCCTGCACCCGCAGCGCTCGACGCCGGATCTCCTGATGGACGTCCTGCGACGGAACGTGCACTCGCTGACGCAAAGCTGAACGCCGGGCCGCGTGGGGGTGGGACGCGGCCCGGCGTTCAGGGTTTCGCCGGGTCATCCAGCCCGGCGGTCGGTGAGGTCGAGTCCCAGCCGGCCGAGCCATGCCCGCGCCCGTTCCTGCTTCGACGCCCGCTCGGCACGGGGGATCTGCTCGGCGACGACGTCGCGGACGAGCAGGTGCCGGAACCCGTACTCGATCTCGCCGGTCTCGCTGTTGCGGCCCTGACGGCGCAGGAAGTCCCGCTGTTCCAGCAACTCCAGCGCCTTGGCGACCTCGAAGGCGTCGCGTTGACCCGTCGCGGCCACCGAGCTGGGTGACACGAGGCCACCGGTGAGTGCGGCGTCCTGCAGAACCGCCTTCACCTCGATCGGCAGCGAGTCGAGCTGAGCGGTCAGCACCCCTCGCACCGAGGACGGCACCGGCAGCGAGATCTCGTTCTGCGGCCACGACGTGCGCGGGTCTGCCACCATGCCGGCGTATTCGGTGGCGAACAGCGGGTTGCCACTGGCGCACGACACGAGCGTCTGCCACAGCTCGGACGGCAACTCCCGTGCCTGCAGCAGTGAGTTCAGCAGTTGACGAGTTCC
The DNA here is from genome assembly GCF_040682435.1 of Lentzea sp. NPDC051208. Classification (NCBI taxonomy): domain Bacteria; kingdom Bacillati; phylum Actinomycetota; class Actinomycetes; order Pseudonocardiales; family Pseudonocardiaceae; genus Lentzea; species Lentzea sp. NPDC051208. The sequence continues at coordinate 27,502 of NZ_JBFBAW010000001.1, forward strand.
GTTGTGGGACAACGGTTCCAGGCTGATCGTGGTCGCGTTGCGCTTGCCGCCGAACCACGAGGGCCGGCGCTGCAGCAACTCCGGTCGCGCGGTCGCGATCACCAGCAACGGCACGGAACCGGCGTTTTCGCTCAACTCCTCCACGAAGTCGAGCACCACGTCGTTCGCCCAGTGCACGTCCTCCAGCAGCACGATCAGTGGTTCGGATTCCGCGACCTCCTCCAGGAACCGCCGCCACGCCGGGAAGTCCGGCCGCACCTCGGTGCCGGGATCGTCCAGCCAGGCCAGGCTCGCGTGCAGCCGGTCGGCGAGTTCACCGACACCGACCAGCCTCACGAGGTCGGCGTGCAGGGTCGGGAAGGAGGAGAACCCGCTCACGACGTCGGCCAGCGGCCCGTAGCCGTGGTCGTCGCCGAAAGCCGTCGCGGTGCCACGAAAAGCCGGCGTGCTCGAGGTGGCGAGTTCGTTGACGAGCCGCGTCTTGCCCATGCCGGCCTCGCCGAGCACGGTCACGAAGTGCGGGCGGCGACGCGTGCGGACCTCGTCGAGAAGCCCTTGCAGCACCAGCAACTCGCGCTCGCGTTCCACGAACGGCACGGCGGCCTGCGGGCGGCGGGTCGCACCACGCGGTGACACGCACGAGATCGCCTGCCAGCCTCCCGCCGGGGCGCTGTCGTCCTCCCAGATCACGGAGTCGGCGGCGTCACGGGTCGAGTCGCACGCACGCACCGCACCCAGTGGTGCCGACGCCATCAGCTGACGGCACTGGTCGAGCAGGACACCACTGGCGGTGGGTACGCCCGTCGACGGCAGCCGCACGAGAGCGTTGCCGGTCGCCACGCCGATCTGCACCCCGGCAACGGCATCCAGCCGGCCGCGGATGGCGACGGAAGCACGAACGGCGCGGTCAGCGTCGTCCTCGGCGGTCCTGGGCACGCCGAAGAGGGCCAGGAACACGGAGCCGACGCTGCCGCCGACGACACCACCCAGCCGGGACACTTCGGCGGAGACGACGGAAGCGACCTCCTGGTGCACCGCGTCGACGTCCTCCGGGTCACCGTCACCGGCCGCGAGACCGAGCTGGGCGGACACCATCACGACGCTCACGAGCTTCCGCTCCGCGGTCGCGAGGTCCGGCGCGTCCACGACGACCGCCGGAGCGACGGGCTCCTCGGCGGGCCGCGTGATCACGACAGGCGCGCGCACGGGATCGGGGTCCTGGCCCACGGCGAGCAGATGCCTGCGTTGCACCGACGACGGAAGATCCAGCGTGGGCGTGTGGTCGAGGATCGCGCGCTCGAGTTCTTGCAACTCGCGGCCCGGTTCGAGGCCGAGTTCCGCCACCAGTGCCGCCCTCGTGCGGCGGTAGACGCTCAGCGCGTCCACCTGCCGGCCACACCGGTACAGCGCGAGCATCAACTGGCCGCCCAGCCGTTCGCGGTACGGCTCCAGCTCGATCAACGACTCGAGCTCGCCGATGATCTCCCCGTGCCTGCCGCAGGCGAGCTCCGCCTCGAAGCAGTCCTCCTGCACCGCCAGCTTCCAGTCCTTGATGGCGGTCAGCTCCGGCCAGTTGATCCCGGTCTCGGCGAGGTCCGCCAGCACCGGTCCGCGCCACAGGCCCAGTGCACTGCGGAGCACCTTCCCGGCAGCGGTCCAGTTGCCCGCGGCGAGCTCGCCCCTCCCCTGTTCGGCCAGCTGCTGGAAGCGCGACAGGTCGAGCGAGTTCTGGTCCACGCGCAGCAGGTACCCCGGCGCGTGGGTCAGCAGCATCGGGGCCCCTTCGGGGCTACCACCATGCGACGCGAGAACGCCTCGCAGCCCTGAGACGGCGTTCTGGAGCATCTTGCGCGCCGTCGGCGGGACGTCCCGTGGCCACAACGCGTGGAGCAACTTGCTCGTGGCCACCACCCGGTTGGCCTGCAACAGCAGGAACCCCAGAGCCGCGCGCTGCTTGACGCCGCCCAGAGGCACGGGTAAGTCGCCGTCGAGAACTTCCAGTGGGCCCAGCAGGTGGAATCGCATGGTTCTGGCCTCCATCAATCGTTGTCCGGACACGGAGGAGAGGTCAGCCCCAAGGGGTGTCGCCGCGCTGCGAAGAGTCTCCGTTGATCGGAAGGCCAGAAGTCCGGATGGACCGTCCCCACGGGGTGTCGGTGAATGTGACCGCACCCCAGGGCGTGTCTCCGTCGGCGGCGATGTGAGTCCACCGTGCGTCGCACTCGACGCCATCAGTCCGCCGGGTGTCGTCGGCCTGCGCGGTGCCGGCGAGGAAGGTCATCGTCAGCACCGCCGGGACAGCGGAGAGGACGAGGGCGGCAGCGGTCGCCTTGCGGAACATGTCGGTCTCCTATTGCTTGATCGGGTCTCGGCCCGAGTCGTGATGCAGCACCTCCGTGCGGCACCTGAGAGCGAAGTTAGGAGTGCCGCCCATCGTCGTTCTATCGCGAGCCCCCATCGCGTATCAATTGGCCGCGATGGCGGCGGTCAACGAGCCGATGCGTTACCGCATAACTGACTCGCCAGTCAGCCCACCGCCGATACCGCACCGCCGGCCGCAATCCGGAGAATGCGTTGCAGCACAAGCGACAACCGAAAGGCTCGGCGATCCGAACGAACAGCCTGTGCCATGCGATCCAGCGGCGATGAGGCGTTCAGACCACTCGGTGGCGGGCCGCACAATTACCGTGCAGCCGGTCTGAGCAGCGACGAGTCCGGGTAGTGCGTGGCGAGTTAATATGCGGTGACATCTTGGCCATGATCATGTCCAAGTGAGATGCGCCTTGGGGCCGAGCGCATTGCGGTGGATCGCGTATTGATACACAAGAAGATCTTGACAGCTTTCACGTCCGGCGTTAACTTCGGACAGGTCAGACGCTGGATGCGAAGATCGCTCACATCGGATTCAACTCATTCACATGACCCCCCGCAGAACCGCTTGCGCAATATCGGCTTTCCTGATCAGAAAAAGGCAAAGCGACCGACATACCGCAGATAGAGGCACGAGGGGTCGCCGATCATGAGCCTCGCCCCTGACGAGGGATTGATTTTCAAGCTGTTGGGAACGATCGAGGTGGTCGGGCCGAAAGAGCAGATATCGATGCCGCCGCGACGTCAGAGGACCGTCCTGAGCGCGTTGCTGCTCGAAGCCAATCGCGTCGTCGGGATGGACCAGCTGATCGACGCCGTCTGGGAGCACACCCCGCCGTCGACCGCGCGGGCGCAGATCCAGATCTGCGTGTCCACGCTCCGGCGGGAGTTCAAGAGAGCCGGTGTCGACGCCCAGATCGAGACCCGTCAGCCGGGCTACCTGCTGCGAGTCGCCGCGGACAAGGTCGACCTCTTCCTGTTCGAGCGCCGCGTCGCCGTCTCCGAGCTCGCCGTCCGCCAGGGCCGCCTGGAAGAGGCTTCGACGGTGCTGCGCTCGGCGTTGGCCCTGTGGCGCGGACCGGCACTCAGCGGGGCCGGTACCACGTTGCAGAACAAGGCACTGCGACTCGACGAGAAACGCCTGTCGGCGCTGGAGAACTGCGTCGAAGTCGAATTGTCGCTCGGCCGCCACCACGCCCTCGTCGACGAATTGCAGAGCATGGTGACCGAAAACCCGCTGAGAGAGCGCTCTCGCGGCCAGTTGATGCTCGCGCTCTATCGCTCCGGCCGGCAGTCCGAAGCTCTCGAGGTCTACCGCGCGGGCCGCGACCTGTTCATCGAACGCCTCGGGCTCGAACCGAGCGACCAGCTGCGCCAGCTCGAGACGGCGATCCTCACCGATGACCGGGGGCTGCGACTCGATCAGGAAGAACCGGCTCCGGCCACGGCCCACAACGTTGTGTCACCGCACCAGCTTCCGGCCACGACCTCGGACTTCATCGGCCGCCAGGACGTGGTGGCGCGTGCCGAGAGCGTGCTGTCCGGCGACAGCGCGACGATGCACGTGGTGAACATCTCAGGCAAGGCGGGCATCGGCAAGAGCGCTCTCGCGGTCCACGTGGCCCACCGCGTCGCCACCGACACCTACCCGGACGGCCAGCTGTACTGCGATCTGCGCGGTACCCAGGCCCAACCGGCCACACCGGCCGAAGTTCTCGGCCGCTTCCTCTCCGCTCTGGGCGCTGCGGGCTCGACCTTGCCCGACGGCGTCGACGAACGGGCGGACATGTACCGCAGCATGCTCGCGAAGCGCCGCGTGCTGGTCGTTCTGGACGACGCGGGCAGCGAGTCGCAGGTGCACCAACTGCTTCCGGGCTCACCGACGTGCGGCGTCATCGTCACGAGCAGGGCCCGTCTGACAGGTCTGGCCGGATCTCATTTGGTCGAGGTCGACTTCATGAACTCCGACGACGCGCGGGAACTGCTGGGGCGCATCATCGGCAGGCAACGACTGGAGAACGAACCGGCCGCCGTCCAGGCGTTGATCGACGTCGTGGGAGGGCTCCCACTGGCGCTGCGCATCATCGGCGCGCGCCTCGCCGCCCGTCCCCACTGGTCTCTCGCTTCGATGGTCGATCGTCTCGCCGACGAGCGCCATCGCCTCGACGAACTCGTGCACGGCGACATGGTCGTGCGCGTCAGCCTGTCACTCACCTACGACAGCCTCAAACCCGACGCACGCCGGGTGATGCGGCTGATGTCGTTGCTCGAAGCGGAAAGTCTCCCCGTCTGGACGGCCACGGCTCTCACCGGCGACCTGCACAACAGTTTCGACCTCGTGGAGCGCCTCGTCGACGCACAGCTGCTGGACGTGGTGGGCAGCGACGTCACGGGCCTGCCGCGGTATCGCTTCCACGACCTCATCCGCTTGTACGCCAAGGAACAGCTCGCCGCGCACGAGGCCCCGGCCACGCAACTGGCGTCCGTGGAACGGGCCGCCGGTGGCTGGCTCGCGATGGCCGAACAAGCACACCGACGCCTTTACGGCGGCGACTTCACCCTGCTGCACGGCCAAGGGAAGCGCTGGCAGCCACCCGCTCCGTACGTCGACCAGGTGCTGCAGGATCCGATGGGCTGGCTGGAAAGCGAGCGCGCGAACCTCTGCGCGGCCGTCCTGCAGACCGCGGACGCGGGCCTGGACGAGCTCAGCTGGGACCTGGCGATGACGCTCGTGACGTTGTTCGAGACCCGCAGCTGCTTCGACGACTGGCAGCACACCCACGAACGCGCCCTGGACGCCGTGCGCGAGGCCGGCAACAAGCGCGGCACCGCTGCCCTGCTGTGCTCGCTCGGCTCACTGCACCACAGCCAACGGCGCATGGACGCCTCCCGTGCCGCGCTGGAGCCCGCGCTGGAACTGTTCACCGAGCTCGACGACACCCACGGGCTGGCGTTGACGCGCCGCAACCTCGGGCTGCTGGAGTACACCGAAGGACGTCCCGAGGTCTCGCGGCAGATCTTCGAGCAGTCGCTGGCCGGCTTCAAGCGGGTGGGCGATGTCATCGGCCAGGCCCATGTCGTGTCGCACCTCGCACAGCTGTCGCTCGACCGCGGCGAGCAGGAACTGGCGTTCGGCCAGCTGGGCGAGGCCCTCGGCATGTGCCGGAAGGTCTCCAGTCCGCGGGTAGAAGCCCAGGTGCTGTACCGGCTCGGCGGTGCGATGCTCGCGCAGGGGCGGTACGACCAGGCGCAGCAGCTCATCACGTCGGTGCTCACGATGGTGCAGCGCTCCGGTGACACCGTGGGCGAGAGCTACGCGCTGCACTCACTCGGCCTGATACAAGGCCGCATGCGCATGTTCGCGGAAGCGGGGCGACTGCTGCGGCGCGCGATTCGGCTGTGCGAGGAGAACCTCGACCGGCTCGGGGCCGCGCGGATCCAGCTCGACCTCGCGCAGCTGGTGTCGCAGCGCGGGGACACGTTCTACGCCATCGCCATCGTGGAGCAGGCTCTGATGACGTTCCAGGAGCTGCGGCTCGCGTTGTGGGAGAGCAAGGCGCTGGCCGTGCTGGAGAAGATCACGGCGGAGAATCTGCTGTCGGCCGCCGGCACGTCGAACGGCGGTTGAGCACCGCCAGGCGGTGTGGACGAGAGGAATCCTCCACTCTTCCGCAACACATCGGCGTGCAAGAAAGCACTACTCAGTTCTGCGGTTACCGCGCAGTGGGCGGGAGGTGGGGTTTCATGCAATAGCCTGTTTTGCAATAGTCGTTTGGGAGGAGTTTGTTCCGATGTCGGCAAAATTATTCGCCCCGGACGTCACTCTTACTTTTGACGAGCTCGAACAGCGCGCTCTTTGCGCGGCCGACGTGCTGCGCGGCCGAGGACTCGGCCTGGGCGACCGCGTCTTGTTGAAGGTCGACAATTCCGTTTCCTACCTCAGCACGCTTCTGGCACTGATGCACGTGGGCGCGTCGGTGGTGCTCGTCGATCACCAGCAGAAGTCCGATGACACAGCGCAGGCCTGCACTCGTTCATCCGTGAAGATGGTCATCGTCGACGACGACGCTCCCATTTCGGATCATCAGGAGATCGTCCACTGCTACGAGCTCGCGGTCGGTGCGTGTGGCCGTGAACCGGCCGACGCGGCGCTGGACTTCTCGGCGTGGTGCGGGCTACCGGACAGCATCATCATGTGGTCTTCCGGCTCGACCGGCGAGCCCAAGGGCGTGGTGAAGAACGGTGCCCGGTTCCTGAAGAACCTGCAGCGGAACGCCGATCTCGTCGGACACCGTTCCGACGACGTCCTGCTCCCGCTGTTGCCGTTCAACCACCAGTACGGGATCTCGATGATCCTCATCGCGTGGCTCGTGCGGTGCTCGCTGGTCATCGCCCCGTACCGCCGGCTCGACCGCGCACTGCGGCTCGCCGGAATGGTGGGCGCGACCGTGGTCGACGCGACACCCGCCACCTACAAGAGCATTCTGAACATCGTGGAAAGGCGCGGTGCGTTCGCCGACGCCTTCAGCGACGTCCGCATGCTGTGCAGCGGTGCCGCACCACTCGACCCGGCCCTGTCCCGGCAGGCGCTCGAGGTGTACGGCCTGCCGTTGCTGGACTCCTACGGCAGCACCGAGATGGGCAACGTCGCGTTCGCGACGCCGGACAACCCGATCGGCACGGGACGACCGGTCGAAGGCATGTCGGTGCGGATCCGCGGAGAGGACGGCGCGGAGCTCCCCGCAGGCCAGATCGGTGAGATCGAGGTGCTCGACCCGGACCTCATGGAGGGGTACCTCGGACCGGAGGGCACGGTCACGCCGGTAGCGCGGGAGTGGTACGCCACCAACGACTTCGGCTATCTCGACACCGATGGGAACCTGTTCGTCGCCGGCCGCAAGACGGCCGTGCACCGCAACGGGTACACGTTGCACCCCGAGATCATCGAACACACGCTGGCCGCGCACGGCTGCGTCGCGATGATCGTGGCGTTGCCGTGTGACCGACGCGGCTCGACCCTCGTGTTCTACGTGGAGGACGAGCAGAACCGCGATCCGGCCCACTGGCGTGAGCTGATCAACACCGTCCTGCCGAAGTACGAGCAGCCGAACCGGGTGAGCGTGCTCGAGCGGTTTCCGTTGAACCGGAACGGAAAGCCGAACCGCAAGGAGCTGGAACAGCTCGCTCTCGCGAAAACCTCGTAATACCGCGGCGGCCGGCGTGCAGGGGGATCCTGCGGCGGCCTGGCCCGCCCGCGGATGCGTGACCTGCCCTCGAGCCCAGCGGTACTGGACGACGCCGCTGGGTCCTGGCGTGTCCGGACGATGCGGGCCGATCCGGTCGTGCCCTGTTTGACTCTCTCGCGTTCTGCCCGGTTCGACCGAAATCGCCAGGTCCGGCGAGGCCGTTCGGGTGCACAGATACAGCGAGACGGCCGTACTCGGAACTCCACCTGGAGTGCGTCGAAGGTCGGACATCGCGAATCGGGCGAAACCCGGGCGAAATATCACGGGTGTGCGGTATCGGCCGTCGCGTTTCACGGGTGTTTCATCAGACCGTGAGCCCGAACCTCCAGGGGAATCAACGCAGTGCGGCCGGGTTCGTGCCGGCGGACGTCGGCCTGATGGCGAAATCGCCGGCGCTGATCAACACTTTCTTCTCCGCGTACGGTCATTTCCGCGGCGAAGGGACTTTCACTCCGGACGAGCAGCAGGTCCTGTTCCTGTCCAACGCGGTGGCGAACCGCAGTGAATGGGCGGTCGCGTTTCACACGCTGGAAGCTCTCGCGGAGGGTGTCGAGCCGTCCGCCGTGGAGGCGATCCGCCAGGGCATGCTGCCGAGGAATCGGCGACTGGCGGCGCTGTCCGCGTTCACCCAGGCAGTGATCGAGCTGCGCGGACAGGTGGACGAAACGGAGCTGGCGGCCTTCCAGGCGGCAGGCTTCACGACCGAGCAGGTGCTCGAGGTGATCGCAGGGGTGGCCATTTCGGCGATGTCGAACTACGTCACCAACATCGCTCGCCCGCCCCTGGAGGACGCGGCGCTACCGCACTCCTGGAACGCCAGGGAGCTGACAGGTTTCTAGGCCGTCCCAAGGCGACCACGCACTGAGCCGCCGATGCCGGAGGCGGCGAAGCCTGCGGCATCGGCGGCGACCCGGCGTTCCGGCTCACTCGGCGACGCGAGTGCGTCCGATCCAGCGGAACACCACCTCGGTGCGCCCGTCGAGCGTGGCGCCGTCCCGTTCGAAGTGCTCGTGCCCGCCGTAGTGCGGGATCTTGACCTTCTTCTCCTCGCGGTGCACCCGCTGTGCTCGCGTCTCGTGCGGCAGGTCGGCGGGGCCGCCGTGCAGCACCGCGTCGACGAGGTGGCCGGAACTGCCGTCAGCGACGACAGCGGTGTTGGTGGTCTGCACACCCTCGGTCATGGTGGATCCCTTCGCTGGGTTCGTGAACTTCGCGTGCGACGTCCTCACTGCTGCCTGCCAGAGCTGGAGATCGACCGGGATGGGCCGGCCGCTCAGGCGGCCATCCTCCTGCGGACGACTTCCAGGATCTCCGGCACTCGGTCGTCCAGGTAGAAGTGGCCGCCGGGGTAGGTGAACAGCGCCGAGTCCGCGGACAGCTCCTGCCACGCGGCCAGTTCGGCGTGCCCGGCGCGGGGGTCGTCGATCCCGCCCAGCACCGTCAGGGGAATCGGCAACGGCGGTCCGGGGACGTGGCGGTAGGTCTCGTTCACCGTCATGTCCGCGCGCAGCAGCGGGAGGAACATCTCCAGCAGCGAGCGCTCCTTCAGCAGGACGTCCGGGAGGCCGCCGAGCGCCCGCAGCTCCCCGACGAGGTCGTCGGTGGGCAGCGCGCGCAGTTCCCTGCGAGTGTTGGGCAATTGTGGCGCCGGCCGGCCCGACACGAACAGGTGCCGGGGTGGCGGCCCGCCCTGGTCGACGATCCGCCGGGCGACCAGGTAGGCGACCAGGGCTCCGACGCTGTGCCCGAACAGGGCGTAGTCGCCGGTGAACTCACGGCCCAGCCCGCTGAGCACGTCGTCGGCCAGCGCTTCGGGATCGTGGTGCGGGGTTTCCCTTCCGCGTGCCGCGCGGCCGGGAAGCTGCACCGGGCAGATCGCCAGGTCGCCGTTGCCCGCGGCACGCCAGCCGGCGTACACCGCCGCGCTGGCACCCGCGTGCGGGAAGCAGAACAACCGGGTCCCGGTTCCGGTGCCGCCGTAGGGCAGCCACTGCCCGGTGATGCTCGCCGTGGTCACTCGACGACCACCTTCAGGTACGCGGGAGGCGGCTGGATCTGCTCGAGGCCCGACTCCAGCACCAGGCGGTTGTCGTCGCGGACGATCTCGCTGAAGCCCGCGAACGCGTAGGTCACGTACATCACGCGGTTCCGCCCGGTCTCGACGAAGTCCGCCCGCAACCTGGCACCGTCCGCCTTCGCCAGCCGCATCACGTGGTTGAGCAGCACCGTGCCGACACCGCGAGCCATCACGCGGCACGACATCAGCATCATCCGGAGGTGCCACGCCGGCTGCCCGCGCTCCACGAGCGCGAGACCGATCTTGCCGTAGCCGCCGTACTTGTCGGTGAGCGACGCGACCAGCAGCAGGTGGTCGGGCGAGGTGCGCAGCGCGTCGAGCTCGTCGTAGGAGTACGTGCGGCCGGTCGAGTTCAGCTGGTTGGTGCGGACGGTCAGCTCCTCCGCGCGCTGCAGGTCCTCCCGCCTGGCCCGGCTGATCGTGAACACCATGTCCAATGTGGACAGGAACGCCTCGTTGGTGCCGGTGTAGTCGACCTCGGCCTGGTCGCGCACCACAGCCGCGCGGTAGAGGTCGCGGCGCACACGGGACTCGTCGGTGACGAACCTCGGCCGGAACTCCTCCGAGGCCAGCTCCTCAGCGATCTGCGCACTGTCGACCGTCTTGACCGCGGGCAGCGCGTGCGCCACCTCTTCCAGCTCGAACGGCTGGTCGTCGACGAACGCGACGGCGTCCAGCCCGATGTTGAGCTCCTTGGCGATCCGCTCGACCGACTGGGACTTGGGATTCCAGTTGATCTGCGGGTACAGGAAGTACTCGTCGAGGCCTTCCGCCTTCAACCGCGCCATGGCGGCGTCGTGGTCGTTGCGGCTGGCCACGGAGTGCAGGACGCCCAGAGCGTCGAGGCGTTTGATCTCCTCCACGACCTCGGGACGCACGCGCACCGCGCCGTCCTCGAGCAGGGTGCCGTCCCACAGGGTGTTGTCCAGGTCCCACACCACACATTTGATGCGGCCGCGCTTCGGCTTGGCCGAAACGGCGACGTCCGTCTGCGTCACTGCGCCACCTCTCGATATGCCTCGGCCGCGATCGTCAGCTCCTGCACCTGGGTGCTGCCTTCGATGACCTCGGTGACCTTGCTGTCCCGGTACAGCCGCCCGACCGGGTAGTCGGGGCTGAACCCGTTGGCACCGTGGATCTGGACGGCGTCGCCCGCGGCCTGCACGGCCGCCTTGGAGGCGTGGTACTTCGCCACCCACGTGGCCATGATCGTCGCCGGGTCGCCCGCGTCGTTGAGCGCGCCCGCCCTCTCGCACAACAGCCGGCCCGCGTCGCGGGCCGTCACCATGCCGGTCATCATCTGCCGCACGTGCGGCAGATCCCGCAGCTGCACACCGCCGGCCGACCGGACCGACGTGTACTCCGCGCACGCTTCGATCGCGGCCCGGATGATGCCGACCGCACCGCACGCCACGCTGTAGCGGCCCAGGCCCAGGGCGTTGGTCATGACCGTCCCCGCCGCCCAGCCCTGCGGGCCCAGCAGAGCGGACGGTTCCAGGCGCACGCCGGTGAACTCGATCTCGGCGAGCATGCTCGCCGTGGTGCCCGACACGTGCGGCAGCGCAGTGACCCGGACGCCCGGCCGGTCGGCCTCGACCAGGAAGGTGCACATACCGCTTTCGGTCCCCGCGAACACCATGAAGAGGTCGGCGATCTGCCCGCCGGTGATCCACTTCTTCCTGCCGTCGAGGACCCACCCGTCCTGGTCCCGCACCGCCGTGGTGCCTTCCGCGGTGGCGTCACTGCCACTGCGGTCGGGTTCGGTCAGGCAGAACGCGCCGAGCTTCTCACCGCGGGCGAGCGCCCGCAGCCACTTCTCCTGCTGTGCCTGGTCGCCCCAGCGGTGCACCGACGCGCTGACCATCGAGTGCACGGTCAGGAGGCTGCGCAAGGAGGAACAGCCCCGGCCGACCTCCTCGTGCACGCGGCCGAGCGTGACCATGTCCATGGCCGCGCCGCCGAACTCCGTGGGCAGGAACGGTGCCCACAGGCCCAGTTCGGCCACACGGGACAGAACTTCCCGCGGGATCCGCTCCGCCCTCTCGAAGGTGTTGGCGTGCGGCGCGATCTCCAGATCCACGAACCGCCGGACCTCGGCGAGGCCGGCCGGTCCGCTCAGCGTCTCCGCTTTCATCACCGCTCCGCTCAGCCCACGGCGGCGGACGTCTGCCGCGCCACCAGGTCGGCCATCAGCGCGACGGACCGGAAGTTGCCCAGGTGGAGCTCCTCGTTCGGGATGCGGGTACCGAACGCCTTCTCGATGAACATCACCAGCTCCATCGCGAACAGGGAGTTCACGAAACCGAGCGCGAAGATGTCCTCCTCGTCGGAGAAGGTCACGTCGGGGAACTTGGTCGTGATGAAGGTGCGGATCCGGGTGCGGGCGTCGTTCGACATTTCTGGACCTTTCTCGACTGGAAACGCTGGAACCGAAGGGCGAGATCAGCCCATGCTCTGGTAGACGTAGAAACCCTCGCCGCTCTTGCGCCCGTGCAGACCGGCGTCGGTCATCTTCTTGAGCAGCGGGCAGGGGCGGTACTTGCTGTCGTTGAACTGCTCGTAGAGCACCTCGACGCTGTAGAGGATGGTGTCGACTCCGATGAGGTCGGCCGTTTCCAGCGGACCCATCGGGTGACCGAAGCAGCTGCGGAACACCTCGTCGACGGTCTTCGCGTCGGCGACGCCCTCGTGGACGAGGAAGGCCGCCTCGTTGACCGTCAGCATGAGCACGCGGTTGGACACGAACCCCGGGGAGTCGTTGACCGGGATCGACTTCTTGCCGATCGAGTCCAGCAGCGCGCGCACGGTGTCCTTGGTCTGCTCACTGGTGTGGTAGCCGGGGATGAACTCGCACGCGGCCTTCATCGGCACCGGGTTCATGAAGTGCACGCCCATCACCTTGTCCGGGCGCGAGGTCAGCGCGGCGAGCTTGGTGATCGGGATCGCCGACGTGTTCGCCACGAACACGGTGTCCGCCTTGCAGACGACGTCGAGCTGCGCGTACAGCGCGCTCTTGAGCTCCCAGTCCTCGGTGATGTTCTCGATCACCACCTCGGTCTCGGCGAGCAGTTCGAGCGAGGTGCCGACGGTGATCTGCGCCAGCACCGCCTCGGCGTCGACCGCCGGACCGCCGAGCATCCGGCTCAGCCGGCAGTCCAGCTCGATCTTGGCGAGCGCCTCGTCCAGCGCGTCCGGGTTGTTGTCCACCAGGACCACCTGGTGCCCGTGCTGGGCCAGGTCCTGCGCGACGCCGGTGCCCATCACTCCGGCTCCGACAACTCCGACGTTCGTCATCGCTACTCCTCGACTGCAGTGCTCGTATGGGGAAGGGGAATCGGGTCGGCCACGCCGCCCTCACGCTCGCGTCAGCGCGAAGCGGTGGGCTCGATCCAGTAGCGGTCGCGCTGGAAGGCGTATCCGGGCAGGGTCGTCTTCCTGGCTCCGCGACCGTCCTGGTGGGCACGCCAGTCGACGTCCACACCGGACAGCCAGAGCCTGCCCAGCGCGTCGGCCGCCGATTCGGTGTCCTGCCGGGGGTCCGCCTCACCGGGAAGGGTGGAGACGAGGTGGGCCCAGGACTTCTGGGGGAAGTCCGGGTGTCCGCGGAACATCGAACCCAGCGACTGTCCCGCGCCGAGCTCGACGAACGCGGTGTCCGGCCGTTCCGCTGCCAGGTGCGCGATCATGGTGGCGAACTGCACCGGGCGGCACATGTGCTCGGCCCAGTAGCCGGGGTCCCTGAGCTGCCTCTCGGTGATCGGCAGCCCGGTGACGTTGGACAGGTACGGCGTCTCGGGGGCACAGGGCTTGAGGTTCAGCCTGGCCCAGGCGGTGAGGTCCGCCGCCGCCGGCCGCAGGGCACGCGAGTGGAACGCGTGGGTGGTCCGCAGCGGCCTGGCGGGCACCCCCTCGGCGGCGAGCTTCTCGGTGAGCTGGACGACGCCCTCGGCAGAGCCCGAGACGACGATCATGCGCGGACCGTTGACCGCGGCGACGTCGACGGAGAAGACCGCGAGGTCACCGACCAGCCCGGTCAGCTCGCTCTCCGACAGCGGCACGGCGGCCATCGCTCCGGCCGGCAGCCCCGAGATCAGCTTGGCCCTCGTGGCGACCAGGGCGGTGGCCTCCTGAAGCGTCAGGCTGCCCGCGAGCGCCGCGGTGGCGAACTCGCCGACGCTGTAGCCCGCCATCACCGAGGGCTGCACACCCCAGGCCGTCATCAGCTTGCCCAGTGCGTAGTCGACCGCGAAGACGCCGGGCTGGACGACGACCGTGTCCGCGGGCCCGCCCTCGCCGGCTTCGGCCTCCGGCGCGCGGCCGAGCAGGGCGGCCAGGCCTCCTCCACCCGCTTTCCTGGCACCGACCAGGCGGGCGACGGGGTCGAAGCCGAGGTGCCCGCGGAACAGCTCGGCGCACTCGTCGATCGCCGCGCGGAACACCGGTTCGGAGGCGTACAGCCCACCGGCCATGCCGTCGTACTGCTCCCCGACGCCGGCCAGCAGGAAACCCGCTCGTCGCACGCTCACACCGTTCTCGGCGAGCACACGGGTCGGCGAGGTCAGCGCCTCCACCGCGTCGGCGCTCGACGAGACGACGGCCATTCGCCGATGTCCGAACATCCTGCGACCGCACTGCAGCGTGTAGGCGGCATCCGCCGGATCCGCCCACCGCGCGGCGTCCGCGGCCAGCCTCGTGGTCGCGGCGTCGGCCGCCTCGGCCGTGTGAGCCGACCAGACCAGCAGCTGGTGCGGACGCGCCGGCGGTCGCACGTCGTCCTCGGCCGGCGCTTCCTCGATGACGACGTGGACGTCCGCGCCGCCGTAACCGTGTGCGTTGACGCCGGCCAGCCGCGGGCGTTCGCCACGCGGCCACTCGGTCAGCTCCGTCACCACCGCGAGCCGGTCACCTGAGGCCGCCAGCCGCGCGTTCGGTGCGGAGAAGTGCACGGCGGGCGGCATCTTCTCGTGGTGCAGCGCGAGAGCCGCCTTGATCAGGCGAGCGATTCCGCCGGCCTGGTTGATGTGGCCGAGGTTGCCGTCGGTCGAGCCGAGGGTGACCCGCTCGACGCCGTCCACGCCGAAGACCTTCTGCAGCGCCATGATCTCCACGGCGTCACCGAAGGGCGTGCCCATCGCGGTCACCTCGACGTGGTCGATCTCGGCAGGGTCGACGCCCGCCACGGCCATCGCCTCGGCCATCACGGCGGTCTGCCCCGGCACACCGGGCACGCCGAACCCCTGGCGGCCGTTCCTGCCCTCGTGCAGCGCGGCCCAGCCGCGGATGACCGCGTAGATCCGGTCCCCGTCGGCCTGCGCGTCCTCGAGCCTGCGCAGCACGACCACGCCGACGCCGTCACCGGGGATCTTGCCGTTGGCACCGGCGTCGAGGACGCGGCTGACGCCGTCCGGGGAGAACTCGCCGCCCTCGCGGTAGAGGTAGCCGGGGTGCTGCGGGACGATCACCGAGACCGCGCCCGCGACGACCAGGTCCGACTCACCGGTGAGCAGGCTGCCGCAGCCGGCGGCGACCGCGGCGAGCGCGGTCGAGCTGCAGCTCTGGACGCTCACCGACGGCCCGGTGAGGTCCAGCGCGTAGGACACCCGCGACGGGAGCAGGTCCTTCTCGTTCTGCAGGACGAGGTGGTCGGGCCCGTAGGTGAGCACGGCGTCGTCGTTCTGCAGCAGGTTGGACAGCAGGTAGGTGCTCGGCGCACCGCCGGCGAACACCCCGACCAGGCCGTCGAAGCGGCCGGGGTCGACGCCCGCGTCCTCGAGCGCGTGCCAGGAGCACTCGAGGAACAGGCGGTGCTGCGGGTCGGCCACCTCGGCGTCGGACCTGCTGAAGCCGAACAGGTCGGCGTCGAACCGGTCGACGCCGGACAGCACGCCCGACGCGGCGACGAAAGCGGGATCGTCCACCAGCTGCTGCGGCACGCCGGCCGCCAGCAGCTCGGCGGGGCTCATCCTCGTGATCCCGTCCCGCCCCGCGCACAGGTCGGCCCAGAACCGGCCGATGTCAGGAGCGCCGGGGAAGTTCCCGGCCATGCCCACGATCGCGATGTCGTGGCTGGTGTCGCGTTCTGGTGTGGTCACCTGTTCCTCACCTTCGGGTTCCGGTCTGGCGCCTGCGCAGGTCTCCGGCGCGCGCCCGGCGGCGTTCACCACGGGCGGACGCGTCCTCGGCCACGTCCGCGAGGTCGGGCCCCGCCGCCGCTTCCGGCGCGGCGAGCAGGGTCGCGAACTCGGCGATGGTCGGCTTCTCGAACAACATCGCCGGCGCCAGCTCGACGCCGAGCTCCTTGCCGATGCGGCCGATCACCACCAGGCCGATCAGAGAGGTGCCGCCGAGGTCGAAGAACCGGTCGTCGACACCCACCTGCTCGAGTCCCAGGCAGGCCTGCCAGATCTCGGCCACCTGCTGCTCGGCCGGCGTGCTCGGGGCCACGTACGGGGTGCGCAGCTCCGGACGGGGATAGCGCTTGTCGTCGGACAGGTCGACCGCCGCGCCGCCCACCAGGGCGTCGAGGGAGTCGAGCTGGGCCAGTGCGGCCAGTGCGTCGGACAGCTCCAGCGACAGCACGGCCACCTGCGACTCGCCGGAGGCCACGATGCGGGACAGCAGTTCGGTCCCCTCCTCGGTCGGGATGCCGAACTCCTCGCGGAACCGCTTGGAGCTCTCCTGCATCTCGGCCGAGCCGGCGAGGCCCGCCGACGTCCAGGGGTCGAGCTGCCACGGTCCCCACGCCACCGAGACGACGCGCTTGGCGACCCCGCCGGTGTTGGCCTCCACGACCGCGAAGGAGTCGAGGAACGCGTTCGCCGCCGAGTAGTCGGTCGCGCCGACGCCCACGGTCAGGCTCGCCACCGACGAGTAGAGAACGAGCAGTTCCACCGGGTCCTCGCGCAGCGCGTCGGCCAGGGCGAGCGTGCCCGCCACCTTCGGCGCGAGCACCGCGGCCGCCTGCTCCTCGGTCTTGGTCTGCAGCAGGCCACCGCCCGCGACACCCGCCGCGTGCACGACGCCGTGCAACTCGCCGAAGTGCGACCGCACCTCCCGCACCAGTGAGGCGACCTGTGCGGGGTCGCTGACGTCGGCCTGGGCGACGAACACCTCGGCGCCCAGGGCACGCAGCTCCGCCACGGCCATGAGCACGCCGCTGGTCTTGTCGTTGACGCCCTTCTCCGCGATCCAGGAGTCCCAGGTCTCCTCCGGCGGCAACCCCTTCCGGCCGGCCAGCGCGAGCCTGGTGCCGAGCGGGGCCAGGCGCCGCGCCAGTGCCAGGCCGAGCTCGCCCAGGCCGCCGGTGATGAGGTAGACACCGCCGGGACGCCAGGCATCGGAGTCGGCGACCTCCGGCAGCCCGACCACCTCGAAGTCGCGCACCCAGCGACGGCCGTGCCGCCACGCGACCACGCCGACACCGTCCACGGTGTCCGAAGTGGACGCTGCCAGGTCGTCGAGCTCGCGCAGCGCCTGGCGGGCGTGGTCGCCGTCCGGTCCGAGGTCGGCGTACTGCGACCGGACCAGCGGGTACTCCGCAGCGATGGCGCTCGTGATCGCCGCGATGGTCGCGGCGTGCGGGTCCTTCGCGTCGCCGTCGAGGACCTCGAACCCGTTCGCGGCGAGGCTGAGCAACTCGACGCGCCGGTTGGCGCATTCCGTTCCGATGGCCTTGCCGAGCCGCATGAGGCTGTAGAAGCCGCTTTCCTGACCGGTGTCCGCGAGACCGTAGGCGTGCACGATCCGCACCGGCTCCCCGGCGGTGCCCGCCAGCAGAGCGCGATAGCCCTCCTGGCCCTGCGGCCGGGTGTGCGCGTGAACCACCTCGTGCCCGGCTTCCCTGGCCAGCGCGGCGAACCTGTCGGCGAACTCGCCCGGTTCGGCGAGGAGCACCAGTGGTCCGGCCGCGGCGGGCAGAGGGCGGCTGTTGTCGCGCCGCCAGGTGGGCACGTGGGCCTTCAGACCGTCGTACGACGGCATCCCGGCGTTCGCCGCACCGGTGGCGTTGCCCGTGAGCGCGGGCGCCGCCGAACCGGTGGTGCCGTTCTCCGTGACCTCAGGCCAGTAGCGGGTGCGTTGGAAGCGGTACGAGGGCAGCGGGACGAACACGCGGTCCGCACCGGCACCGCTCGCCCAGTCCACCGGCACGCCGTGTTCCCACAGCGCACCGAGCGCGGCGAGCCACGACCGGCGGTTCGGCTCGACCGGCAGGCTGACCACCGGCGTCCCGGATCCACTGGCGGCTACGGCGTTCGCCTGGTCCGGACCGACCTCGACGAGCACGTCCGCATGCCGGCCCAGCACCTGCAGGCCGTCGGCGATCCGATCGGACTCGTCCGCCCAGTAGGCGGCGTCACTCACCTCCGCGGCGGTCAGCACGGCGCCGGTGCGCGATGACACGACGGTGACCGCGGGCTCCGCGACCGTGGCGGGCACCGTCCCGTCCAGAGCGAGCGCCAGGCCGTCGGCCAGGGACAGCATCCCGCCCACGACCGCGGCGACGCACTCCCCCACTCCGGCGCCCAGCACGACGGCGGGCACCAGGTTCCGCGAGCCGAGCAGCCGGGCGAGGCCGTACTCGACCGCGAACACGGCGGCCCGCTCGTCGGCGTCCGCCTCGCCGTACAGCGCGCCCAGCAGGTCCACCCGCCCGTGGAGCAGGCCGGCGCACTCGTCGATCGCGGCGCTGAACGCGGGTTCGGTGCGGTACAGCTCCTCGGTGGTGCCGCGCCAGGCGCCGGGGTCCGCCGGGAGGAGAAGACCGAAGCGGCGCTTCTCCTCGACCACCGAACCGGTGACGCCCGCCCGCAGCGACGCGATGGCGTCCGCGGTGTCGCGCACCGGCAGTGCGGCCCGCACCGGCAACGCGCTGCGCCCGGCCTGGGTGGTGTGCGCGACGTCGGCCAGTTCCAGCTCCGGGTGCGCCTCCAGGTGATCGGCCAGCGCCACGGCGTTCGCGCGCAGGCTGGACTCGTTGTGTCCGGACACCGTGAGCAGCTGCCACGGCGGTCCCGATCGCGGCTCCGGACCCTGCGGCGCCGACTCCAGTACGAAGTGGACGTTCGAGCCCGACCAGCCGAACGAGCTGACGCCCGCTCGCAGCACACCGCCGGCGTCCGCGGGGAAGGGCCTCACGGTCTGCACGGGCCGGACGGGACCGTCCAGGGTGACGACCGCGTTGGGAGTGGTCATGTTCAGGTTGGCCGGGATCTCGCCGTGTTCCAGCGCCAGCACGGTCTTCACCAGACCGGCCATCCCGGCGGCGGCCAGGGTGTGGCCGACGTTGGACTTGACCGCGCCCACGTACAGCGGCTCCGGCGCGGAGCGCTCGCCGAAGACCTCCTGCAGCGCGGTGAACTCGATGGCGTCGCCGAGCTGCGTGCCGGAGCCGTGCGCCTCGACGTAGCCGATGTCGTCGGTCCGCACGCCCGCGTCGGCGTGAGCGGCGCGGATGACCGCGATCTGCGCGGCCCGGTTGGGCGCGGTGAGACCGTTGCTGCGGCCGTCCTGGTTGGTCGCCGTGCCGCGGATCAGCGCACGGACGCGCTGTCCCGGCGCGACGTCCTGGGTGCGGCGCAGGACGACCACACCGCCGCCCTCACCGATCACGTACCCGTCGGCGGACTCGTCGAAGGTCTTGGTGCGGCCGTCGGCGGCGAGCATGCTCATCTTGCAGGACTGGACGAACACCTCCGGGTTGATCATCGTGGAGGAGGCGCCGACGATCGCGATGTCGCACTCGCCGCGGCGCAGGCTCTGCACGGCCAGGTGCATGGCGCTGAGCGCGGAGGAGCACGCGGTGTCCACGGTCAGGCAGGGGCCGCGCAGGTCGAGCTGGTGCGCGATCCGGCCGGCGGCCGCGGACAGCGAGCTGCCCAGGCCGAAGTACGGGTCGTCCCCGGCCTCGGCACCGTCGGCCTCCAGCTGGCGCATGCTGTACTGGATGGTGTCGATCAGCCCGGCGAACACGCCGGTGCGGCTGCCGCGCAGTTCCTCCGCGGTCAGCGAGGAGTCCTCCAGCGCCTCCCAGACGAGTTCCATCAGCAGCCGGAAGCTCGGGTCGGTGCGGCGTGCCTCCTGCGGCGAGAGCCCGAAGAACGCGGCGTCCCAGCCCGCGATGTCGGTGACGAACGCGCCGTGCTGGGTGTAGGCCTTGCCCGGCGCGGTGCGGTCCGGGTCGAGGTAGTCGGCGGCGTTCCACCGGTTCTCCGGCGCCAGGCTGACGAGGTCCTTGCCCTGGACGAGGTTCTGCCAGTAGTCCTCGATCGTGTCGCTGCCACCGGCGAAGCGGCAGGACATGCCGACCACGGCGATCTCCTGGCCCTGCGCGGTGTTCGCGCGCACGGCGGCCTTCGTCGAGGGCTGTTCCCGCGGGCCGAGCTCGGCGAGCAGGTGTGCGGCCAGGGCGGCCGGGCTCGGGTGGTCGAAGACGATGGTGGGCGGGAGCGCGAGACCGGTCTCGGCGTTGAGGCGGCCGCGCAGCTCCACCGCGGTGAGCGAGTCGATGCCCAGCTTGGTGAACAGCTGCTGGGAGCTGACCTCGTCCTCGTGGCCCAGCACGGCGGAGGTGTGGGTGAGCACGAGCTGGTGCAGCACGCGTTCACGCTCGGCCCTGGGCATGCCGGCGAGCCGCGTCCGCCAGGCCGTGGTGACCTCGGCGCCCTCCTCCGCACGCCGCGCGTCGGCCTCGGCGATCGCCACGACCTCCGGCAGGTCGGCGAGCAGAGGGCTCGGCCGCAGCGCCGCGAACGGTGGTGCGAACTTCGGCCACTCGAACGCCGCCACGGTCAGCGCGGTCTCTTCCCGGCCGAGCGCGCGCCGCAGCGCGAGAACGCCCAGATCCGGTGCCATGGCCGGCACTCCGAGGTCGCTGAGCAACTGGTCCGCCTGACCGCTGACGCCCATGCCGACCTCGCCCCAGCGCCCCCAGGCGACGGAGGTGGCGGGGAGACCGCGGAACCGGCGCTGCTGGGCGACGGCTTCCAGGTAGGCGTTCGCGGCGCCGTACACGCTCTGCGCGGGGTTGCCGACGGACGCGGCGATCGAGGAGAACAGCACGAAGGCGTCCAGGTCGAGCCCGTCGGTGAGCTCTTCGAGGTTCCGGGTGCCGGAGACTTTGGCGCGCAACGCGTCCGTGTAGGACGTGCGGTCGATCGTCTCGATCTGCCCGATCTCGAGGACTCCCGCGAGGTGGAACACGGCGCGCAGGTCGTCGCGGACGTCGGCGACGACGTTCTCGAGCGCGTCGCGGTCGGCGACGTCGCAGGCGACGATGGAGACCTTGGCGCCCAGGTCCTCCCGCAGGGACTCAGCGCCCGGCGCGTTCCCGCCGGTGCGGGAGACCAGCACCACGCGGTCCGCGCCCGTCTCGACCAGCCAGCGGGCGACCACCCCGCCGAGACCGCCGGTGCCGCCGGTCACCAGGACGGTGCCCCGCGGCTTCCAGGAGCGCGGCGGCTCGGTGTTCTCGGCGTGCGCCAGGCGACGGCCGAACGCACCCGCCGTGCGGATCGCGACCTGGTCCTCGCCGCGAGGTCCCGCGACCACGGCACCGAGCAGCGCGCTGACCCGGTCGGACGGCTCGGCCGGAACGTCGACCAGCCCGCCCCACAACCGCGGGTGTTCCAGCGCGGCGGCCCTGCCGAAACCCCAGAGCTGGGCCTGGACCGCGGAGGCGGGCGCCTCGTGCGGGCCGGTCGCCACGGCCTGCCGCGTCACCGTCCACAAAGGAGTCTGGAGTTCACGGGCTGCCAGTTCCTGCACCAGCGACAGGGTCGCTTCGGCGCCGAAGGACAGGCCGTCGTTCTCGTGCTCGTCGAGCGCGACCAGGGAGAGCACGCCGTCGAACGCCGGGACACCGTCCAAGGCGACGGCCACGGAGGCCCGGTCGGGTGCGTCGAGCACCAGTCGTTCGACGTCGGCTCCCCGCAGTGCCGCCGCGGCGGCCTCGGTCCAGTCGGCGGACCGCGGCGAGGACACCAGCAGCCACCGTCCGGACGCCGCCGCCGAATCCGGCGTGAACGGCTTCCAGTGCACGCGGTATCCCAAAGCGTCTACTTCGGACTCGTTGGCACGGGAGCTGCGCCAGCGCGCCAGCGCCGGGAGGACGTCGTCGAGAGGGGCCTGCGCGTTGGGCAGGTCCAGCTCGGTGGCCAGTTCCTCCACGTCACCGCTCGCCACGACGGACCAGAACCGGGCGTCGTCGCCACCGGTGCCGGCCGTGCCGTCCCCGGCGTCCTCCAGCCAGTAGCGCCGCCGCTGGAACGGGTAGGTCGGCAGGGAGACGGTGCGAGCACCGGTGCCGGCCAGGTAGGCGGGCCAGTCGACGGCGACACCGTTGACGTGCAACGCGCCGAGCGCGCGGACGAGCACCTCGATCGGGTCGCGGTCCTTGCGCTGGGAGGCGGCGAACACCACGCCGTCCGGCAGTGCGGAACGACCCATCGCGGTCAGCGGGGCGTCCGGCCCCAGCTCCAGGAACGCAGTCACGCCGCGCTTGTGCAGGGTCTCGACGGCATCGGCGAAGCGGACCGCCTCGCGGGCGTGGCCGACCCAGTACGCCGGGTCGGTCAGCCTATCGGCGAGCTCACCGGTCACCGTGGAGACGACCGGGATGGTGGGCTCGCCGTAGGTGAGGTCGCGGGCGACCTCCGCGAACTCCGCCAGCATCGGGTCCATCAGGCTGGAGTGGAAGGCGTGCGAGACCTTCAGCCGCGTGGTGCGGCGGCCGGCGAACCGCTCGGCCACCGCGAGAACGGCTTTCCCGGCGCCGGACAGGACGACCGCACGGGGGCCGTTGACCGCGGCCAGGCACACGTCGTCGCCGAGGTGGGGGCGGACCTCGTCCTCGGTCGCCTCGACCGCCACCATCGCTCCACCCGCGGGCAGCGCCTGCATCAGGCGGCCTCGGGCCAGCACCAGCCGCGCCGCGTCGGCGAGGGAGAGCACACCCGCGACGTGGGCGGCGGCCAGCTCACCGATCGAGTGCCCCGCGAGCAGGTCGGGGACCACACCCCACGAGGTGACCAGGCGGAACAGCGCCACCTCGACGGCGAACAGCGCGGGCTGGGCGAACTCGGTGCGGTTCAGCAGCTCGGCGTCGTCGCCGAACACGACGTCGCGCACACCCGGCAGGTACTCGCAGACCTCGTCGAACGCGGTGGCGAAGGCCGGGAAGGCGCCGTGCAGCTCGCGGCCCATGCCGAGCTGCTGCGAACCCTGGCCGCTGAACAGCACGGCCAGTTTTCCGGTGGTGGCGAACCCGGTGATCGCCCCGGCGTCGCCGTCGGTCACGGCGCGCAGCCCGGCGATCAGCTCGTCGGGGCCGGCGCCGACGACGACCGCGCGGTGGTCCATCGCCGCGCGGGTGGTGGCCAGCGACAGCGCGATGTCCACGGGCTCGTCGGGGATCTGGTCCACGCTGGGCAGCAGCGCCGCGGCCTGGGCGCGCACCGCGGCGGGAGACGCCCCCGACAGGACGTAGGGCACCACGGCCGGTGCCTGCACCTCCCGTGGCGGCAGCGGCTCTTCCGGCGCCTGCTCCAGGATGACGTGGGCGTTGGTACCGCTGATGCCGAACGAGGACACCCCCGCGCGGCGCGGCCGGTCCGTCTCCGGCCACGGCCGCTGCTCGGAGAGCAGCGCGATCGTTCCGGCCGACCAGTCGACGTGCCCGGACGGCCGGTCGACGTGCAGGCTCGCCGGGAGGACGCCGTGCCGCATCGCCTCGACCATCTTGATGACCCCGGCGACACCCGCGGCGCACTGCGTGTGCCCGATGTTGGACTTGACCGACCCGATCCACAGCGGCTCGGTGCGGTCCTGGCCGTAGGTGGCCAGCAGGGCCTGTGCCTCGATGGGGTCACCGAGCTTCGTGCCGGTGCCGTGCGCCTCGACCGCGTCCACGTCCGCCGGCGAGAGCCTCGCGCTGGCCAGCGCCTGGCGGATCACCCGCTGCTGCGACGGGCCGTTCGGGGCGGTCAGGCCGTGGGACGCACCGTCGGAGTTGACCGCGCTGCCGCGGATCACGGCCAGCACCGGGTGGCCGTTGCGCCGGGCGTCGGACAACCGCTCCAGCACCAGCACGCCGGCGCCTTCCGCCCAGTTCGTGCCGTCGGCGCCGTCGGCGAACGGCTTGCACCGGCCGTTCGCGGCCAGCCCGCGCTGGCGGGAGAAGTCGACGAACGGGCCAGGGCTGGCCATGACCGTCACCCCGCCCGCCAGGGCCAGGGTGGACTCCCCCGTCCGCAGCGAGTGTGCGGCCAGGTGCAGCGCCACCAGTGACGACGAGCAAGCCGTGTCGATCGAGACCGACGGCCCCTGCAGGCCCAGCACGTAGGAGATCCGGCCGGACACCACGCTGCCCAGGGTCCCGGTGGCGAGGTACCCCTCGTACTCCCCCGGCACCTCGGTGAGGCGGGTGGCGTACTCGGTGTTCGTGACACCGGCGAACACGCCGGTCGCGCTGCCCTTGAGCGAGGCCGGGTCGATGCCGGCGCTCTCGACGGCCTCCCACGCGGTCTCCAGCAGCAGCCGCTGCTGCGGGTCGGTCGCCTCGGCCTCGCGCGGCGAGATGCCGAACAGCTCGGCGTCGAACTCGTCCGCGTCGTGCAGGAAGCCGCTTTCGCGGACGTAGGTCGTGCCCTGGCGCTCCGGGTCCGGGTCGTAGAGCCCGTCCAGGTCCCAGCCGCGGTTGGTGGGGAACGGCGAGACGGCGTCGCCCCCGGTGCTGACGAGGTCCCACAGCTGCTGCGGTGAACGGACCTCGCCGGGGTAGCGGCAGCTCATCGCGATGATCGCGATCGGCTCGACCTGGCGTTCCTCGGACTCCCGCAGCTGCCGACGGCTCTCCCGCAGGTCCGCCGCCATTCGCTTGAGGTAATCGACGTACTGCTCTTCGGTGGGCATCGGTCATGGCTCCTATGACGGCCGTGGCAGGTCAGCGCGTGCCGAACTCGTGGTCGATCAGCGCGAGGATGGTGTCCGGGGTCGCGGTGTCGAGATCGCTTCCGGAGGAGTCCGAGCGCTTGGCCGTCCAGGCGGACAGCAGGCGCTGCAGACGCCGGTCGACCTCGATGTCGTCCGGATCGGCGCCGGCGAGCATCGCCTCCAGCCGGCCTATCTGCTCGATCAGCGCGATGCCCGCCGGTTCGGCGGCACCGGCCAGTTCGGTGTGCAGGAACGCGGCCAGCGCGGCCGGGCTGGGGTAGTCGAAGACCAGCGTGGAGGACAGCCGCAGCCCGGTGGCGGCGCTCAGGCGGTTGCGGAACTCGACCGACGTCAGCGAGTCGAACCCGAGGTCGCTGAAACCGCGGGCGGGCTCGACGCTGTCCGCGCCCGTCCTGCCCAGGACCAGTGCGGCCTCCCGCCGGACCAGGTCGAGCAAGAACTCCTCCCGCTGAGCCGCGGTCAGCTCGGCGAGCTTGCGCAGCAGCTCACCGTCCTGCTGCGCGGTGGCCGCCCTGGCCCGCACGCGGCCGGATGCGCCGACCAGGCTGCGCAGCAACGGGGACATGGACGTGTCCGAGGCGTGGGCGCGGACCGTGGCGCGGTCGACCCTCAGCGCGAGCAGGACCGGGTGCGCGGTACCGACGGCGATGTCGAACATCGCCATGCCCTCGGAGGACGTGATCGGCGGGAAACCGCTGCGGCGCAGGCGTTCCTCGCCCTCCTCGCCGAGCCGGCCGCCCATGCCGCCCGCCCACAGGCCCCACGCGATCGAGTGGGCGGCCAGACCTTCACCGCGGCGACGGGCGGCCAGGGCGTCGAGGAAGCTGTTGGCCGCGGCGTAGTTGGCCTGTCCCGCGTTGCCCAGCACCCCGGCGGCCGAGGAGAACAGGACGAACCAGCGCAGTGGCAGGTGCCGGGTCAGCTCGTGCAGATGGCCCGCGGCGAGGACCTTGGGTCCGAAGACGCGGTCCACCCGCTCCGGGGTGAGCGCGTCGACCAGGCCGTCGTCGAGAACGCCCGCCGCGTGCACGACACCGGTCAGCGGGTGCCGGGCCGGGATGGCGCCGAGCAGGTCCGCCACGGCGTCGCGGGAGGCGAGATCGCAGGCGACGACGGTGACCGAGGCGCCCAGGCCGGTCAGGTCGGCAGCCAGCTCGGCGGCGCCCGGCGCGTCCGGACCGCGGCGGCTGGCCAGGACCAGGTGCCGGACACCGTGCTCGGTCACCAGGTGCCTGGCGAGCACGCCTCCGAGGTCACCGGTACCGCCGGTGATCAGCACGGTGCCATCCGGCTCGGGACCCCGCGGGATCGTCAGCACCAGCTTGCCGATGTGCTTGGCCTGGCTCAGGTAGCGGAACGCCTCCGGGGCCCGCCGCACGTCCCAGACGCGCGTCGGCAACGGCGTGAGCACACCGCGGTCGAACAGCTCGACCACCTCGGCCCACATCCGGGAGAGCAGTTCCAGCTCGGCCTCGATCAGGTCGAAGGGCCGGTAGAGGACTCCGGGATGCGCCGCGGCGACCTCGCCCGGATCGCGCAGCCCGGCCTTGCCCATCTCCATGAACCGGCCGCCGCGCGGCAGCAGCCGCAGCGAGGCGTCGACGAACTCACCGGTCAGCGCGTCCAGCACGACGTCGACGCCGCGCCCATCGCTGGTGGTCGTGAAGTGCTTCTCGAAGTCGAGCGTGCGGGAGTCGGCGATGTGGCCGTCGTCGAGCCCGGCCTCGCGCAGCACGTGCTGCTTGCCGGCGCTTGCGGTGGCGTAGACCTCCGCGCCGAGGTGCCGGGCGATCTGCACGGCGGCCATGCCGACGCCGCCGGCGCCCGCGTGGATCAGCACCGACTCGCCCGCGCTGAGCCCGGCCAGCTCCTTGAGCCCGTAGTAGGCGGTCAGGAACACCAGCGGGACCGAGGCCGCGGTCTCGAACGACCAGCCGTCGGGAACCCGCGTCACGTAGGCGCGGGGCGCGACGGTGACCGTGCCGACACCACCGGCCGCCACGCCCATCACGGCCTCGCCGACCGCCAGGTCCGTCACCCCGGACCCGACCTCGACCACCACGCCCGCCACCTCGTTGCCGAGGGGGCCGGGCTCGCCGTCGAACATGCCGAGCACGTTGAGCACGTCGCGGAAGTTCAGGCCCGCCGCGGCGACGGCGATCCGGACGTCGTTGGCCGCCAGCGGTTCCAGTGCCTGCGGGTACGGCTCCAGGCGCAGGTTGTCCACGGTGCCGCGGCCGGTCATGCCCAGTCGCCAGGCCGGGCCGGCCGGAACGACGAGCTCGTCCGCCGCCGGCAGCGAGGCCAGGCGCGGCGCGGCGAGCTCACCGCCGCGCAGCAGCAGCTGCGGCTCGCCGGTGGACAGGGCCGCCGCCAGGTGTGCGGAGGTCGGCTCGGCGTCGGTGTCGATCAGCACGTACCGGCCGGGGTGCTCGGACTGGGCCGAGCGCACCAGGCCCCAGACCGCGGCGGCCGCCGGGTCGGGCTGGTCCGTGCCGGCCGCGTCGCGGGTGAGCACGACCAGGGTGGTGCGGTGCAGGCGCTCCTCGGCGTTCCACCGCTGGAGCACGGCGAGGACCCTGTTCGTCTCCGCCAGCGCGGTGCCCGCCGCGTCGGCGGCTCCCGTGTGGACCGGGAGCACGACGACCGGCGGGGGCGGGACCTCGTCGTCCAGGTCGTCGGCGAAGGCCCACTCGACGTCGTGCTCACCGGAGACGGCGAGCGGTGTCCAGTCGAGGTGGAAGAGCGAGTCCAGGCCACCCGGTTCGGCCGTCCTGAACTGGTCGGCGCTGATCTGGCGCAGCAGGAGCGCACCGATGGTGGCCACCGGTGCGCCGACGCCGTCCGCGACCAGGAGCGTGACCGCGTCCGACTGGCCGGGGGTCAGCCGCAGCCGCAAAGTGGTGGCACCGATCGCGTGCAGTGCGACGTTCTGCCACAGGTAGGGAACCCGAGGACCGGAGTCCTCGTCCGCCGTGAGACCGATGGCGTGCAGACAGGCGTCGAGCAGTGCCGGGTGCAGGCCGAACTTCTCCGCGTCCTGCTGCGCCTCGCCTTCCTCGGGCAGCCGCAGCTCCGCGTAGACCTCGTCCCCGAGGCGCCAGGCCGCCCGCAGACCGCGGAACACCGTCCCGTACTCCAGGCCGTTGCGGGCGAAGGCCTCGTACACGTCGCCCAGGTCGACGGCGGCGGCGCCGCGCGGGGGCCACTCGGCGAGGTCGAAGTCCGGTGCCGCGACGGACGGGGTCAGCGTGCCGGAGGCGTGCTGGGCCCAGGTCCCCTCACCGGTGCGGGAGTGCAGGGACACCGACCGGCGGCCCGAGTCGTCCGGCGCGGCCAGCACGACCTGCAGGTCGCGCGGACCGTCCAGGAACACCGGCTCGTGCAGGGTGAGCTCCTCCAGGTGCGGGCACCCGGCCTCGTCGCCCGCGCGGAGCGCCAGCTCGACCAGCGCCGCTCCCGGCAGGATCGTGGTGCCCGCGACGACGTGGTCCGCGAGCCACGGGTGGGTGGAGAGCGAGACCCTGCCGGTGAGGATGATCCCGGACTCGTCGGCCAGTGCCACCGACGCACCCAGCAACGGGTGACGGGCGTCGGCCAGGCCCAGTCCGGCCGGATCTCCCGCGCTGGCCGCGGACTTCAGCCAGTAGCTGTCGTGCTGGAACGCGTAGGTGGGCAACTCGACCGCACGAGCACCGGTGCCTTCGTAGAACGTCCGCCAGTCCACGCGCCCGCCGCGCACGTGCAGCGCGGCGAGGGCGGTCGTCGCCGTCACCGGCTCGGAACGGCCGCTGCGCAACATCGGTACGGCGAGCACGTCCTCGTCGGGCAGAACGCGGGCGAGCATGGCGGTCAGCACCGAGTCGGGTCCCAGTTCGACGAACTTCGAGACGCCCTCGGAGCGAAGCCAGGTGATCGAGTCCGCGAACCGGACGGACTGGCGGACGTGCCGCGGCCAGTACCCCGGCGCGGTGACCTCGTCGGTGCCGGCCAGCTTGCCGGTCACGTTGGACACCACCGGAATGCTCGCGGCACCGTAGGAGACGCTCTGGGCGACCGCGGTGAACTCGGCGAGCATGTCGTCCATCCGCGCCGAATGGCACGCATGCGTCATGCGCAGCCGCTTGGTCTTGCGGCCCCGTTCGGCGAACGACTCCGCCACCGCGAGGACCGCGTTCTCGTCGCCGGACAACACCACCGCGTCCGGACCGTTGACCGCACCGATCTCGACACCGTCGATGAGCGCGGCGCGAACCTCTTCCTCTGAAGCCTGGACGCTGACCATGGCACCGCCGGCGGGCAGCGCCTCCATGAGCCTGCCGCGTGCGGCGACCATCTTCGCCGCGTCCGGCAGCGTCCAGACACCGGCCACGTGCGCGGCGGTGAGCTCGCCGATGGAGTGTCCGGCGACGAAGTCGGGACGCACGCCCCAGGACTCCAGCAGCCGGAACAGCGCGACCTCGACGGCGAACAGGGCCGGTTGCAGGTAGCTCATCCGGTCGAGCAGGTCCTGGTCGTCGCCGAAGACCACGCCGGCGAGCGACCGGTCCAGGTGCTCGTCCATCGCCGCCACCACCGCGTCGAACGCCTCGGCGTAGGCGGGAAAGGCTTGGTAGAGCTCACCGCCCATGCCGCAGCGCTGGCTGCTCTGCCCGGTGAACAGGAACGCCGTGCGGCCGATCAGCGGGGTGCCCGTGACGACGGCGGGCGAGGGCGACCCCTCCGCCAGCGCGGTCAGACCGGCCACGAGGTCGGCACGGGTCGAGCCGATGACCGCGGCCCGCCGGTCGAGCGTGGACCGGGTGGTCGCGAGCGAGCAGGCGACGTCGAGCGGATCGGCCCCGCCCGCGGCGTCGAGGACGCGGGACGCCTGGGCTCGCAGGCCGCTCTCGTTCTTGGCGGACAACACCCACGGCACCACCGCCGGAGGCGTCCGTTCGACGTTCTCCTGTTCCTCCAGGACCTGTTCGAGGATGACGTGGGCGTTGGTGCCGCTCAGGCCGAACGACGACACCGCGGCGCGGCGGGGCCGGTCGACGGCGGGCCAGGGGCGCTCGCCGGTGAGCAGTTCCACGGCGCCCGCCGTCCAGTCGACGTGGGGCGACGGCTCGTCGACGTGGAGCGTGCGGGGCAGCACCCCGTGCTTCATGGCCTCGACGACCTTGATGATTCCGGCGACTCCGGCGGCCGCCTGGGAGTGACCGATGTTGGACTTGATGGATCCCAGGTACAGCGGCTCGTCTCGGTCCTGGCCGTAGGTGGCGAGCAACGCCTGCGCCTCGATCGGATCACCGAGCCGGGTGCCCGTGCCGTGCGCCTCGACGAGGTCCACGTCCGATGTGGACAGCCGGGCGTTCGCCAGCGCCTGGCGGATCACCCGTTGCTGGGACGGGCCGCTGGGAGCGGTCAGCCCGTTGGAGGCTCCGTCCTGGTTGACGGCCGAACCGCGGACGATCGCGAGAACGCGGTGCCCGTTGCGGCGGGCGTCGGACAACCGTTCCAGCAACAGCACACCGGCGCCCTCGGACCACCCCGTGCCGTCGGCCGCGGCGGCGAAAGCCTTGCAGCGTCCGTCGACGGCCAGCCCGCGCTGGCGGGAGAACTCGACGAACGTCTCCGGCGTGGACATCACCGTGACCCCGCCGACCAGGGCCAGTGAGCACTCGCCGGTGCGCAGGGCCTGCCCGGCCAGGTGCAGTGCGACCAAAGAGGACGAACACGCGGTGTCGATGGTCACCGCCGGCCCTTCCAGGCCGAACGTGTAGGACACCCGGCCGGACAGCACGCTGTTGGACGAGCCGGTGCCCACGAATCCCTCGACGTCCTCGGACACCGACGTCAACCCGGACACGTACTCCGTGCGCATCGCGCCGGCGAACACCCCGGTAGCGCTTCCCCTCAGCGAGGCGGGGGCGATTCCGGCGCGTTCCAGCGCTTCCCACACGACCTCGAGCAGCAGGCGCTGCTGCGGGTCCATGGCCAGCGCCTCCCGCGGCGAGATCCCGAACAGCTCCGCGTCGAACCGGTCCGCGTCGTGCAGGAACCCGCCCGCGGTGGTGTACGTGGTGCCGCGGTGGTCCGGGTCGGGGTGGTGCAGCGAGCCGACGTCCCAGCCCCGGTTGTCCGGGAAACTGGTCACGCCGTCGCCGCCCCGTTCCACCAGTCGCCACAGGTCCTCCGGCGAGGCGATCCCGCCGGGATAGCGGCAGGCCATCCCGATGACGGCCAGCGGCTCGGACGCGCTCTCCTGCACCGCGTCCAGGCGGCGCCTGGTGTCGCGGAGCTCGGTCGTCAACCGCTTCAAGTAGTCGAGCGTCCGGTCGTCGCTGGTCATGCCGATTCCTCCTTGCGGCAGCGTCCTGTGTGGACGCTGCCACCAACGGAAAGGTCGAAATGGGTCAGAGTTCGTTGTCTAGCAGGGAGAACATGTCGTCCAGGGTGGCCGCCTCGAGGTCCGCCCGGTCGTCCGAGCCGGCGCGGGTCCTGTCCCGCCACAGCGCGACCAGCTGGCGCAGCCTCGTTTCCACCCGGGCCCCGTCGGTGGTCGCCGGGTCGAGCGCCGACAGCGCCGCCTCCAGGTGGGTGATCTCGCTGTCCACACCGGACACTTCGGCGGCAGTCGCGGGTACCACTTCGGCTTGGAGGAACTCGGACATGGCGTCCGGAGTCGGGTAGTCGAAGATCAGCGTCGCGGGCAGGCGCAGGCCGGTCGCCTCGCCGAGCTGGTTGCGCAGCTCGACCGCGGTCAGCGAGTCGAAGCCCAGGTCGGTGAACGCCCTGTCCGGCTCGATCGTGTCCGGCCCCGCATGACCGAGCACGGCGGCCGCCTGGCGGCGCACCACGGCGAGCAACGCCTGCCGGGCATCGGCCTGGGACAGCCCGGCCAGACGCCGCCGCAGCTCGTCCGCCTGACCCGCGGTGTCGGCCGAAGCCGACCGGCGGGCGCGCTGCGGCACCAGCGCCCGCAGCAGTGGCGGCACCGAGGCGTTCTCGGCGAGTGCCCTGAGCCTGGCCACGTCGAGCTTCACCGGCACCGTCGCCGGCGCCACCACGGACGTGGCCAGGTCGAACAGCGCGAGGCCCTCGGCCGCGGTGAGCGCACCGAAGCCCTCTCGTGCCATCCGGCCGGCGTCCGTCGCCGCACCCATGCCGTCGGCCCAGAGGCCGTAGGCCAGGGACGAGGCGGGCAGGCCCAGTGAGCGCCGGTGTTCGGCGAGCGCGTCGAGGAAGGTGTTCGCCGCGGCGTAGTTCGCCTGCCCCGGTGTGCCCAGGACGCCCGCGGCCGAGGAGAAGAGGACGAACATCGTCAGATCTCGTCCGAGGGTCAGCTCGTGCAGGTTCCAGGCCGCGTCCACCTTGGGGCGCAGGACCTTGTCCAGCCGGTCCGGCGTCAGCGAGGTGAACAGGCCGTCGTCGAGCACGCCGGCCGCGTGGACGACACCGGTCAGCACCGGGATGCCGTCCAGCAGGAGTTCCAGTGCGGACCGGTCGGCCGCGTCGCACGCGGCGACGCGGACCTCGGCGCCCAGCCCGGTCAGGTCGCGGACCAGTTCCGCCGCACCCGGCGCGTCCACGCCGCGCCGGCCCACGAGAACGAGGTCCCGCACGCCGAGCGCGGTGACCAGGTGCCGGGCCAGAACAGCGCCGAGGCCACCGGTACCGCCGGTCACGAGGACCGTTCCGCTCGTGTCGAGCACTCGCGGCACGGTCAGCACGACCTTGCCCGCGTGCTCGGCGCGACCGAGGAAGCGTGCCGCCTCGGGAGCCTCGCGGACGTCCCAGGAGCGGACCGGCAGGGGGTTGAGCAAGCCCGACTCGAACATCGTGATCAGCTCCTCCCACATCGCCGCGATCCGTTCGGTGCCCGCGTCTTCGACGTCGCACACCCGGTGAGTCACATCTGGATACTGCCCTGCGAAATCGCTCGCCGGGCGAAGATCGGCGTTCCCCATTTCCACCCATCGCCCACCGCGCGGCAACAGCCGGACCGCCGCGTCGGCGGCCTCGCCGGGGAGCGCGTCGAGGACGACGTCGACGCCGCGGCCGTTGCTGGAGGCCAGGAATCGCTGCTCGAAGCCGGGGGTCCGCGCGGAGGCGATGCGGCTGTCGGGCAGACCCGCCGCGCGCAGGACGTCCCACTGGCCTTCATCGGCCGTGCCGTAGACCTCCGCACCGAGGTGCCGGGCGATCTGGGTGGCGGCCATGCCGACGTCGCCGGCCGCGGCGTTGATCAGCACCGTCTCCCCCGCGGACAGACCGGCCAGGTCGCGCAGCGCGTACCAGGCGGTCAGGAACGCCCGCGGCACGGAAGCCGCCTGCTCGAACGTCCACCAGTGAGGGACCTTGGTGACGAACGCGCGTTCGGTGCGGACCACCGGGCCGAAACCGTTGTGCACCAAGCCCATCACCGGATCGCCGGCGCGGAGGTCAGTGACGCCCTCCCCCACCTCGACGACGATGCCCGCGGCTTCGAGGCCGAGCATCCCGGCGTCACCGGAACAGGCGCCCGCGGCACGGACGCCGATCCGGACCTCGTGTGCGGCCAGTGGCGCGGCGGCTTCCGGGAAGGGCTGGAACGTGAACTGGTCCAGGTTCTCCCCGCTCGGTGAGCCCAGCCGCCAGACGCGCTCGCCCGGCGGCGGGACCAGTTCCGGCGCGCTGCTCGCACGAAGCAGGCGGCAGGCGTGCACGACGCCGTCGCGCACCGCCAGCTGCGTCTCGTCGCCGAGGTTCGCGACCGCCGGTTCCACGTCCTGCTCGGAGGCGTCCAGCAGCACCAACCGGCCGGGGTTCTCCGCCTGGGCACTGCGGATGAGGCCCCAGACCGAGGCCGTGACCGGGCTGACCTCGTCGCCACCGCGCACCCGCACCGCCTGGTGGGTGAGCACGACGAGCTTGCCACCCGCGTCGCGGTCGTCCGCCAGCCACGCCTGAACGGTGGCGAGCGTGCTCGCCAGCACGTCGTGCACGGCGCGCGGAACCGCCTCCGCGGGCGGTTGCACCCGGAGCACCGTCACCGGTGGCGCGGTCTGCCCGGCCTCGTCGTGGTAGGCCCAGGCGACCGGGGCACCGCCACCCGCGACCGGCACCCACTCCGTCCGGAACAGCCAGTCCGAAGTGGACGGTTGAGTGCTGAGCTGCTCCTTGGAGACCTCGCGCAGCAGCAGGGATCCGACGGTGAGCACCGGTGCGCCCGCGGTGTCGGTGAGTTCCAGCCGGACCGAGTCGGCGCCGGTGGGGGTGACCGTGACGCGCACCGCGGTCGCGTTCGTGGCGTGCAGCGAGACGTCGCGCCACAGGAACGGCAGACGCGCGGTCGCCTCTCCGTCGAAGCCGAGCAGCCCGATGGGGTGCAGGGCCGCGTCGAGCAACGCCGGGTGGATGCCGAAGCGGGGCACGTCACCGTGCGCCACGTCCGGCAGCACCACGTCGGCGAAGATCTCCGCGTCCCGCAGCCAGGCGGAGGCGAGGCCCTGGAACACCGGGCCGTAGCTCAGGCCCGTGGCCTCCAGGTCGGAGTAGAGGCCTTCCAGGTCGAGGACTTCCGCATCCGCCGGCGGCCATGCGCCCGCCGCCGGGGGGAGGTTCTCGTCGGGCGTGAGCACACCCGTCGCGTGCTGCGTCCACGGTTCCTCGACGGAGGCGTCCGCCCGCCTCGAGTACACCGCGACCTCGCGCCCACCGTCCTCGGCTGATGCGCCGACGACGACCTGGACGGCCAGCCCGCCCTGGTCGGGCAGCACCATCGGCGCCGCCAGGGTCAGCTCGGCCACCCTCGGGCAGCCGAGCTCGTCGCCCGCCCGGACGGCCATCTCGACCAGAGCCGCGCCGGGCACCAGGACCGCACCGAGCACGGTGTGGTCCACGAGCCACGGCTGGGCGGTGCGGGACAGCCTGCCGAAGCAGATCAGCCCGTCCCCGTCCGGCGTGGACACGGTCGCGCCGAGCAACGGGTGCTCGGTCGTCGTCAGTCCGAGCCCGGCGGCGTCGCCGGTCACCGGACCGCTCTCGAGCCAATAACGCTCACGCTGGAAGGCGTAGGTCGGGAGCTCGGTGCGCCGGGCACCGGTGCCGGCGAAGAACGTCTCCCAGTCCACGGTCACGCCCGCCGCCACCAACCGGCCGAAGGCGGCTTCCGCGGACTGCCGCTCGGGGCGGTCCTTGCGCAGCAACGGGACGAACACCGCCGCGTCGCTCGCGCAGTCGTGGCCCATCGCGGACAGCACACCGTCCGGGCCCAGTTCGACGAACCTGGTGACGCCCGCGGCTTCCAGCGCGCGAACGCCGTCTGCGAAGCGAACGGTGTCACGCACGTGCCGGACCCAGTACCGCGGGTCGGTGAGCTCGGTCGCCGGCAGGCCGGTCACGTTCGACACGACCGGGATCGTGGGCTCCCGGTAGTCCAGTGAGCACGCGACCTCCTCGAAGCCGGCGAGCATCGGGTCCATCAGCACCGAGTGGAAGGCGTGCGAGACGGAAAGTCGCTTGGTCCGGCGGCCACGGGTGCGGAAGCTCTCGGCCACAGCCAGCGTCGGAGCCTCCACACCGGACAGCACGACCGCGGACGGACCGTTGACGGCGGCCAGGCCGACCTCGGCGGTGAGGTGCTCGCGCACCTCGTCCTCGGTGGCCTCGACGGCCACCATGGCGCCGCCGGCGGGCAGTGCCTGCATCAGCCGTCCGCGCGCCTCGACGAGCGTGGCCGCGTCCTGGAGCGACAACACCCCGGAGACGTGCGCCGCGCTGAGCTCGCCGATGGAGTGACCGGCCAGGAAGTCCGGTCGCACACCCCACGACTCGACCAGCCGGTACAACGCGACTTCCAGCGCGAACAACGCGGGCTGCGCATTGCCCGTCTGGTTCAGCACATCGGCGTCGTCGATCTCCCGGACACCCGGCAACAACGCCGCGATCTCGTCGTACGCCTCGGCGAAGACGGGGAAAGCCGCGTACAACTCACGGCCCATCCCCAGTCGCTGCGAACCCTGTCCGGTGAACAGGACGGCGAGCTTCCCGCCCACAGCGCGATCGGCCGTCACGTTCGCCGCGGGGTGCCCGTCCGCCAGCGCGGCGAGCCCGGCGCGCAGGTCGGCGGGGCCACCCGTCACGACGGCTCGGCGTTCGTGCACGGTGCGGGTGGTGACCAAGGAGTACGCGACGTCCACCGGTTCCGCGAGCTCGGCGTTGAGCAGACGCTCCGCCTGCGCCCGCAGGGCGTTCTCCGTCCGTCCGGAAAGGACGTACGGGAGCAGCGCCGGCGTCCTGACCTCTCGCGGGGCCACCGGGATGTCCGGTCCCTGCTCGAGGATGACGTGCGCGTTGGTGCCGCTGATGCCGAACGCCGACACGGCCGCACGACGGGGGCGGTCGTGCCGCGCCCACGGCCGGGCCTCGGTCGCCAGCTCGACCGCGCCCTCGGTCCAGTCCACGTGCGGGGACGGCGAGTCGATGTGCAGGCTGGCCGGGATGACCCCGTGCCGCATCGCCTCGACCATCTTGATGATCCCGGCGACACCGGCCGCGGCCTGGGTGTGCCCGATGTTCGACTTGACCGAGCCGAGCACCAGCGGCACGTCCCGGTCCTGGCCGTAGGTGGCCAGCACCGCCTGCGCCTCGATCGGGTCACCCAGCGCGGTGCCGGTGCCGTGCGCCTCGAGCGCGTCCACGTCCACAGTGGACAGTCCGGCGGCCGCGAGGGCCTGGCGGATCACGCGCACCTGGGACGGACCGTTCGGCGCGGTCAGGCCGTTCGACGCACCGTCCTGGTTCACCGCCGAACCCCTGACCACGGCCAGGACGCGGTGACCGTTGCGCTGGGCGTCGGACAACCGCTCCAGGAGCAGGAAGCCCGCGCCTTCCGACCAACCGGTGCCGTCCGCCGCCGCGGCGAACGGCTTGCACCGGCCGTCTGCGGCCAGGCCGCGCTGCCGGGAGAACTCGATGAACGGGTTCGGCGTGGCCATCACCGTCGCGCCACCCGCCAGCGCCAGGTCGCAGTCGCCCGACCGCAGCGCCTGCGCCGCGAGGTGCAGCGCGACCAGCGACGACGAGCACGCGGTGTCCACCGACACCGCGGGACCTTCCAGCCCGAAGGTGTAGGACACCCGGCCGGACAGGACGCTGTTCGCGCTGCCGGTGCCGAGCAGGCCCTCGAAGCCGTCGGGCGTGCTCGTCAGGCGGGACGCGTAGTCGTTGTACATCACGCCGGCGAACACACCGGTGGGGCTGCCCTTGAGCACCGCAGGGTCGATCCCCGCGCGTTCGAAAGCCTCCTGGGCGGTCTCCAGCAGCAGGCGCTGCTGCGGGTCGACGGTCATCGCCTCGCGGGGAGAGATGCCGAAGAACTCGGCGTCGAAGTCCGCCGCGTCGAGCAGGAACCCGCCCTCGCGGGTGTAGCTCTTCCCGGTGCGGTCGGGGTCCGGGTCGTACAGGTCTTCCAGGTCCCAGCCGCGGTCGGCCGGGAACGGCGTGATCGCGTCGGTGCCCTCCGAGACCAACCGCCACAGGTCCTCCGGCGAGCGGACGCCACCGGGGTAGCGGCAGCTCATCGCGATGATCGCGATGGGCTCGTCCGACGCGGCGGACCGCGTCACCGGGACCACCGCGGTGGCCGTCACACCGAGGAGCTCGGTGCGGACGTACTCGGCCAGCGCCAGGGGCGTCGGGTAGTCGAAGATCAGCGTCGCCGGCAGCCGCAGGCCGGTCGCCTCACCGAGCCGGTTGCGCAGCTCGACCGCCGTGAGCGAGTCGAAGCCCAACTCGGTGAACGCACGTCCCACCTCCACCGCGGCCGTGGCGCTGTGGCCCAGGACCTCGGCGACGCGCGCCCGGACCAGGTCCGTCACGTGCGTGTGCTGGTCGGCGTCGGAGAGTCTGGACAGGGTCTCCAGCAGCGCGGACACCGCCTGGGCGTTCACGGCGCTGCGCAGGCGCGGAACCCGGACCAGGCCACGCAGCACCGCCGGGATCGGCGAGGTGCGGGCGTGGGCCTGCAACGTCGCGAGGTCCAGCTTCACCGGCACCGGCACCGCCGTCCGCGCGGCGAGCGCGGCGTCGAACAGCGCCAGGCCCTCCTGCACGGACAGTGCGCCGAAGCCGTCCCGGCTCAACCGGTCCACATCGGACCCGTCGCCCATGCCGTCCGCCCACAGACCGTAGGCCAGGGAACGGGCGGGCAGCCCTTCGGCGACCCGCAGCTCGGCCAGGGCGTCGAGGACCGCGTTCGCCGCGGCGTAGTTAGCCTGACCGGGACCACCGAGGACGCCGGAGACCGAGGACAGCAGGACGAACTGGCTCAGCGGCCGGTCGCGGGTCAGCTCGTGCAGCGCCACGGCCGCTTCGGCCTTCGGGCGCAGGACGGTGTCCATCCGCTCCGGCGTCAGTGCCGTGACCACGCCGTCGTCGAGCACACCGGCGGCGTGCACGATCCCGGTCAGGTCGGGGATCGAGTCCAGCAACGCCGCCAGGGCGTCCCGGTCCGCGACATCGCACGCCTTGACCTCGGCACCCAGCTCGGCGGCGAGTTCGGCCGCGCCGGGCGCTTCCAGGCCGCGGCGGCTGGTCAGGACCAGCTTCGTGACGCCGTGCACCTCCACGAGGTGCCGGGCGATCGCGGCGCCGATCCCACCCGTGCCGCCGGTGACGAGGACGGTGCCCTCGCCCCACCCGGCCGGGTCGGCGGTGCGCGCCCGGACGAGCCGGGGCGCCAGTGTTTCGCCGTCGTGGACGCGGATCTGCGGCTCGCCCGTCGCCAGCGCCGCGGTGACGTCGTCGCCCTCGACGATGACGAACCGGCCGGGGTTCTCCGACTCCGCGCTGCGGACCAGACCGCGCACCGCCGCACCGGACAGCGACTCGTCGGTCACGACGACCAGCCGCGCGTCGGCGAACCGCTCCTCGGCGAGGAAGCCCTGGATCGCCGCCAGGGTGCTGTGCAGGACGTCCCGCGGGTCGCCCGCCGCGACGTCCAGGACCAGCGCCGCGGGAACGTCGTCGCCGGCCTCCCGCAGCGGCAGGTGCTCGACCGGAGTTCCCTGTGCGGGCACGGGAACCCAGGACAGCTCGTACAGCGGCTCGTCGGTCGAGTTCAGCTGCTCGGCGGAGGCGGCGCGGACGACCAGCGAGCCGATCGTCGCGACGGGAGCGCCGGTGCTGTCGGCGACGAGCACCGACACCCGGTCGGTACCGGTCGAGGTGACCCGGACGCGCAACGTGGTCGCACCGGTCGCGTGCAGGGTCACCGAGCCGAACGAGAACGGAAGACGGGTCCCCTCCCCCTCGATGAGGCCGATCGTGTGCAACGCCGCGTCGAGCAGTGCCGGGTGCAGGCCGAACCTGCCTGCCTGGTCGTGCTCCGCTTCGGGCAGCGCGACCTCGGCCCAGACGTCGTCGCCGGCGCGCCAGGCGGCCCGCAGGCCCTGGAACACCGGTCCGTAGACCAGTCCGGCGGCCTCGAGGTCCTCGTACACCCCGTCGAGCTCCACGGTCTCGCCCGCGGGCGGCCAGGCCGCCAGGTCGAACGCCGGGGCGGCCGTGGCGGGCGACAACG
Source organism: Lentzea sp. NPDC051208 (assembly GCF_040682435.1). Lineage (NCBI taxonomy): Bacteria > Bacillati > Actinomycetota > Actinomycetes > Pseudonocardiales > Pseudonocardiaceae > Lentzea > Lentzea sp. NPDC051208. The sequence continues at coordinate 66,692 of NZ_JBFBAW010000001.1, forward strand.
TGCCCGCCGCGTGCTCGGTCCACGACCCGTGCGCACCGCGGGAGTGCACCGACACCGGTCGCCGGCCGACGTTGTCCGCCGCGCCGACCAGCACCTGGACGTCCAGTGATCCGGACGACGGCAGCAGCAGCGGTGCCTGGACCGTCAGCTCCTCGACCGTGCCGCAGCCGGCTTCGTCGCCGGCGCGCACGACCAGTTCCAGGATCCCGGTTCCCGGCATGAGCACGGTGCCCAGCGCGGCGTGGTCCGCGAGCCACGGGTGCGTGGCCAGGGACAACCGGCCGGTGAACACCCAGCCGTCACCGTCGGCGAAGGGCACGGCCGCACCGAGCAGCGGGTGCTCGGTGGGCACGAGACCGACGGCGGAGACGTCCGCGCCCGCACCGGCGGAGGCGAGCCAGAACCGCTGGTGCTGGAAGGCCGAGGTCGGCAGGTCCACGATCCGCGCGCCGCTGCCCGCGAACACCGCGGACCAGTCGACCTGCTCACCCCCGGTGTACGCGGCGGCCAGCCCGGTCAGTGCGGACGTGGCCTCGTCGCGGTCCTTGCGCAGGAACGAGGTGAACAGGCCGTCAGCGCTGTCGGCGCCCATCGCCGACAGCACACCGTCCGGACCGACCTCGAGGAAGCGGGTGACGCCCTTGTCGTGCAGCCAGGAGACGGTGTCGGCGAAGCGCACGGTCGCCCGGACGTGCTCGACCCAGTGCTCGGGATCGGTCAGCCGGTCGGTGACGAGCTGTCCGGTGACCGTGGAGACGACCGGGATCGACGGTGCCGCGTAGGTCAGCGACTCCGCCACCGCGCGGAACTCGTCCAGCATCGGCTCCATGAGCACCGAGTGGAACGCGTGCGACACGGCCAGTCGCTTGGTGCGGCGGCCGAGCTTCTCGAACTTCTTGGCGACCTTGAGGGTCTGGGACGCCGCGCCCGAGAGCACCACGGCGTTCGGGCCGTTCACCGCGGCCAGGGAGACCTTGGGAGACAGGTGTTCCCGGACCTCGTCCTCGGTCGCCTGAACCGCGACCATCGCACCACCAGCGGGCAACGCCTGCATCAGTCGACCCCGCGCCGACACCAGCTTCGCCGCGTCCTCCAGCGACAACACACCGGCGACGTGCGCCGCCGCGATCTCACCGATCGAATGCCCGGCGAGGAAGTCCGGGGCGATGCCCCATGACCGGACAAGGCGGAACAGCGCCACTTCCAGCGCGAAGATCGCGGGCTGGGCGTTGCCGGTCTGGCCGAGCACGTCCGCGTCGGTGATGTCCCTGATACCAGGCAGGCATTCGCAGACCTCGTCATAAGCCTCGGCGAAGACCGGGAAAGCCTTGTACAGCCCGGCACCCATGCCCAGCCGCTGCGAGCCCTGGCCGGTGAACAGCACCGCCGTCCGTCCGGAGAGGACCCTGCCGGTCGTGACCGACGGCGGGGTCTCCCCTGCCGACAGCGCCGTCAGACCGGCGCGCAGCTCCTGCTCAGTGGTGCCGACCACGACGGCCCGGTGGTCGTGCGAGGTGCGCGTGGTGGCCAGCGAGAGGCCGAGGTCGGCGTGCTGACCGTCGACCGCCAGCAGCCGGACCGCCTGCTCGCGCAGTGCCTCCTCGCTGCGCCCGGAGAGCACCCAGGGCACGGCGGGGAGTTCCGCGTCCTCGCGCGGTGGCACGGGCACGTCCGGAGCCTGTTCCAGGATCACGTGCGCGTTGGTGCCGCTGATGCCGAAGGACGACACGGCGGCACGGCGCGGCCGGCCGACCTCGGGCCAGGCGCGCTGTTCGGTGAGCAGGCTGACGTCACCCGACGCCCAGTCGACGTGCGGGGTCGGCTCCTGCAGGTGCAGCGTCGCGGGGAGCACGCCGTGCCGCAGCGCCTGGACCATCTTGATGACACCGGCGACACCGGCCGAGGCCTGGGTGTGGCCGATGTTCGACTTGATCGAGCCGAGGTAGAGCGGTTCCTCGTCGCGCTCCTGGCCGTAGGTGGCGAGCAGCGCCTGGGCCTCGATCGGGTCGCCCAGCGGGGTACCGGTGCCGTGCGCCTCGACGACGTCCACAGTGGACGACGCGATGCCCGCGCTGGCCAGTGCCTGGCGGATCACCCGCTGCTGCGACGGACCGTTCGGCGCGGTCAGGCCGTTCGACGCACCGTCCTGGTTCACCGCCGAACCCCTGACCACGGCCAGGACGCGGTGACCGTTGCGCTGCGCGTCGGACAACCGCTCCAGCACCAGCACACCGACGCCTTCGGACCAGCCGGTGCCGTCGGCGTCGGCCGAGAAGGACTTGCACCGGCCGTCGACGGCGAGACCGCGCTGCCGGGAGAAGCCGATGAAGGTGTCCGGCGAGGCCATGACGGTGACACCGCCCGCCAGTGCCATCGAGCACTCGCCGGTGCGCAGCGCCTGCATCGCCCAGTGCATGGCGACCAGCGAGGACGAGCACGCCGTGTCGACCGTGACGGCGGGGCCCTCCAGACCGAGGGTGTAGGCCACGCGCCCGGACAGCACGCTGCCGGACGTGCCGGTGCCGATGAAACCCTCGACACCGTCGGGCAGCACGCCGAGACGAGCACCGTAGTCGTGGTACATCAGCCCGGCGAACACGCCGGTCTGCGAGCCCTTGAGGCCGGTCGGGTCCACCCGTGCGTGCTCCAGCGCCTCCCACGAGACCTCCAGCAGCAACCGCTGCTGCGGGTCCATCGCCAGCGCCTCGCGCGGCGAGATCCCGAAGAACTCCGGGTCGAAGTCGCCGGCGTCGTGCAGGAACCCGCCCTCCCGCGTGTAGGTCTTGCCTTGCGCGTCGGGGTCGGGGTGGTAGATCCCGTCGACGTCCCACCCGCGGTCCTCGGGGAAGCGGGTGACCCCGTCGCGGCCGTTCGTGACCAGGTCCCACAGGTCCTCCGGCGAACCGACACCACCGGGGTAGCGGCAGGCCATGCCCACGATGGCGATCGGGTCGTCGCCGAGTGCCACGGGGGCGAACGCCGGCGTCGCCGGACCGGCCAGCTCGTCGACGAACTCGGCCTGGACGAACTCGGCCAGCACCAGGGGCGTGGGGTAGTCGAAGATGAGGGTGGCGGGCAACCGCAGGCCCGTGGCCGTGTCGAGGCGGTTGCGGAGCTCGACCGCGGTGAGCGAGTCGAAACCCAGGTCGCCGAACGCGCGGTCGGTCTCGACCGCGTCCGGGCTGGTGTGGCCCAGCACCAGCGCGACCTCGGTGCGGATCAGCTCGAGCAGCTGCCGCAGCCGTTCGGCTGGGGGAAGCGCACCCAGCCGCTGGCGCAGCCCGGCACCTTCCTCCGTGCGCGCGGCACGGCGTGGACGCACCTTGACGAGGCTCCGCAGGACGTGCGGGACCACGCCGGTGGCCAACGCGGCGTCCCTGACCGCGGCGACGTCCAGCCGCATCGCGACCGGGTTCGGGTCGTCGCCCAGCGCGAGCAGGTCGAACAGCGCCAGGCCGTCCTCGGCCGACAAGGCCGCGAAACCGGCGGGACCGGCGGCCTGGCCGTGGCCCATGCCCTCGTCCCACAGGCCGTAGGCGATCGACGTCGCCGGCAGTCCTTGCGCGCGGCGATGTGCGGCCAGCCCGTCGAGGAAGCCGTTCGCCGCCGCGTAGTTCGCCTGGCCCGGCGCGCCGAGCGTGCCCGCGATCGAGGAGAACGTGACGAACAGGTCGAGATCGGTGGTCAGCTCGTGCAGGTGCCAGGCGGCCTCGGCCTTGGGACGCAACACGGCTTCGACGCGGTCACGGGTCATCGCGTCGAGCACGCCGTCGTCGAGCACACCGGCCGCGTGCACGATTCCGCGCAGCGGCTGGTCGGCGGGAACGAGAGCGAGCGCGGCCTCGAGCTGGCCGCGGTCGGAGACGTCGCACGCGGCGACCGTCACCTCCGCGCCGAGCGCCGTCAGCTCCTGCACCAGCCGGGGTGCGCCGGGGCTGTCGCCACCGGAACGGCTCACGAGCACCAGGTGCCGGACGCCGTGGTGCTCGACGAGGCGGCGGGCGACCAGTGCGCCCAGACCGCCGGTACCGCCGGTGACCAGAACGGTCCCGTCCACCGACCAGTCGTCGCTGCCGGTCGCCCTGGAGCGGACGAGCCGGGGAACCCTCAGCTCGCCGTCGGTGAGCAGGACCTCCGGCTCGCCCGTGCCGACCGCCGCGGCGACGTCACCGTCGCCGTGCACCAGCACGAACCGGTCGGGGTGCTCGGCCTGAGCGCTGCGCACGAGCCCGCTCACCGCGGCGTGTGCGGGAACGCCCGGGACCGTGCGCACGACCAGCTTGGCCTCGCGGTCCTCGGCCAGCCACGACTGCAGCAGCTCCAAGACCTCGACGGTCAGGACGTCGGCCGCACCCTCGGGAACGGCGTGGACGAACGCGTCCGCGGCGGCCTCCTGGCCGTGCGGCAGGACATCGGCCCGAGCGCCTGGGGTGACCGGCACCCAGTCCACGGTGAACAGGGCATCGCGCTCGGCCAGGTTGACCGGGCGCAGCTGCTCCTCGCTGATCTCCCTCAGCGCCAGCCGGTCGACCGAGAGCACGGGAGCGCCGGTGACGTCGGCCACCCGCAACGACAGCGCGCCCGATCCCGCCGGAGCGAGCCGCACCCGCAGCGCGGTCGCACCGGCGGCGTGCAGCGTCAGGCCGGCCAGCGAGAACGGCAGCCGTGCCTGGCCGCCGGAGAGCCCGACGGCGTGCAGCGCGGCGTCCAGCAGGGCCGGGTGCAGGCCGAACCGGCTGACGTCGGTGTCAGCGGGCAGCTCGACCTCGGCGAACGTCTCCTCACCCCGGCGCCACGCGGCGCGCAGGCCGCGGAACACCCCGCCGTAGTCCAGTCCGGCCTCGGCGAGGTTCGCGTAGAAGCCGTCGAGGTCGACCGGTGCGGCGTTCTCCGGCGGCCACGCGGTCTGCGGTTCTCCCGCCTCGTCGCCGCCGCGAGCGAGCGTTCCGAAGGCGTGCAGGGTCCATTCGTCGTCGACGCCCTCGGGTCGCGAGTGGACGGTCACTGCGCGGCGACCATCCACTTCGGACTCCGCGAGGGACACCCGGAGCTGCAGGGCCACGGTGCCGAGCACCAGTGGTGCCTGGAGAACGAGCTCCTCGACCGTGTCGCAGCCGACCTCGTCGCCCGCCCGGACGGCCAGTTCGGCGAACGCGGTGCCGGGGAGCAGGACCGTGCCCAGCACCCGGTGCCCGGCCAGCCACGGCTGTGCGTCCAGCGAGAGCCGGCCGGTCAGCACGAGTCCCCCGCTGTCCGGGAGCGTGACGGTGGCGCCGAGCAGCGGGTGGTCCAGCGCGCCGAGACCCAGGCTCGGGGCGTCGCCCGCGGCGGGCGTGGAGTGCAGCCAGAACCGCTGCTGCCGGAAGGGGTAGGTCGGCAGGTCGACGACCTTCGCGCCGCTGCCGGCGAAGTACTCCTGCCAGCCGACGTCGACGCCGTGGCTGTACAACGTGCCCACCGCGGTCACCAGCGAGGTCGCCTCGTCGCGGTCCCTGCGCAGGGACGGGACGAACACCGCCTCGACCGTGTCCTGTCCGAGCCCGGACAGGGCGGCGTCGGGACCGATCTCCAGGAACCGGGTCACGTCCAGGCCGGACAGCGTCGTCAGGCCGTCGGCGAACCGCACCGGCTTGCGCACGTGCTCGACCCAGTACTCCGGCGACGTCAGCACACCCGGCCCGACCAGGGCACCGGTCACCGTGGACACCATCGGAACCGCCGGTTCGCGGTACTCGACCGACTCCGCCACCGCGCGGAACTCGGCGAGCATCGGCTCCATCAGCACCGAGTGGAACGCGTGCGAGACCGCCAGCCGCTTCGTGCGGCGGCCGAGTTCCTTGAACTTCTCGGCGACCTCCAGAACCGGCGACGCCGCACCGGACAGCACCACGGCGTTCGGGCCGTTGACCGCGGCCAGGGAGACCTCGTCGGACAGGTGTTCCCGGACCTCGTCCTCGGTCGCCTGAACCGCGACCATCGCACCACCGGCGGGCAACGCCTGCATCAGACGACCCCGCGCGGACACCAGCTTCGCCGCGTCCTGCAACGAGAGCACACCGGCGACATGGGCCGCCGCGATCTCACCGATCGAATGCCCGGCAAGGAAATCGGGCGTCACACCCCACGACCGGACCAAGCGGAACAGCGCGACCTCAAGAGCGAAAATCGCGGGCTGGGCGTTGGCGGTCTGGCCGAGCACGTCCGGGTCGGTGATGTCCTTGATACCGGGCAGGTATTCGCAGACCTCGTCGTAGGCCTCGGCGAAGACCGGGAAGGCCTCGTACAGCCCGGCACCCATGCCCAGCCGCTGGGAACCCTGGCCGGTGAACAGGAGCGCGAGCCTGCCGGGAGCGGCCAGACCGGTGACCACGCCGGCCGCCTGGCCGGTGGCGGCGAACGCCGACAGCCCGGCGAGCACGCTCTCGTGGTCGGCACCGACCACGACGGCGCGCCGTTCGTGGGACTGGCGCGTCGTGACCAGCGAGTAGCCGACGTCCAGCAGGGACTGCGAGTTCGCGTCGGCGGCGAGTCGGCTCGCCTGCTCCCGCAGGGCCTCCTCGGAGCGGGCGGACAGCACCAGCGGCACCACCTCGGGCGGGTTCGTCTCCGTCTCCGCGGCGGTGGGTGCCGGGACGTGCTCGAGCACGACGTGCGCGTTGGTCCCGCTGAAGCCGAAGGACGACACGCTCGCCCGGCGCGGCGCACCGGTCTCCGGCCAGCCGACCTGCTCGGTCAGCAGCCGGATCGCGCCGGTGTCCCAGTCGACCTGGCCGGACGGCTCGTCGATGTGCAGGGTGCGCGGCAGCACGCCCCTGTTCATCGCCTCCACCATCTTGATGACACCGGCGATGCCCGCCGCTGCCTGCGTGTGGCCGATGTTCGACTTCACCGACCCCAGCCACAACGGCTCCCGCCGGTCCTGGCCGTAGGTCGCGAGCAGCGCCTGCGCCTCGATCGGGTCGCCGAGCCGGGTGCCGGTGCCGTGCGCCTCCACCGCATCGACGTCCGAAGTGGACAGACCGGCGTTGGCGAGCGCCTGCCGGATCACCCGCTGCTGCGACGGACCGTTCGGCGCGGTAAGACCGCTGGACGCACCGTCCTGGTTGACTGCGGAACCCTTGAGCAGGGCCAAAACCGGGTGGCCGTTGCGCCGCGCGTCGGACAACCGCTCCAGCAGCACCATGCCGACGCCCTCGCCCCAGCTGACGCCGTCGGCGCCGTCGGCGAAGGCCTTGCAGCGGCCGTCGAGCGCCATGGCCTGCTGCTTGCTGAAGTCGATGAACGGACCGGGCGTGGACATCACGGTCACACCACCGGCGAGAGCCAGCTCGCACTCACCCGAGCGGAGCGAGTGGGCCGCCATGTGCAACGCCACCAACGACGACGAGCAGGCGGTGTCGACGGACACGGCCGGTCCCTCGAAACCGAAGGTGTAGGCGATCCGCCCGGACATCATGGAGCCCGAGGTCCCGGTGCCGAGGAACCCCTCGACGTCGTCGGGAATCGTCTGCAGCTGCGAGGCGTAGTCGTGGTAGATGGCGCCCGCGAACACACCGGTCGCGCTGCCGCGCAGGTCCGCCGGCTTGAGCCCGGCCCGCTCGAACGCCTCCCAGGAGACCTCCAGCAGCACCCGCTGCTGCGGGTCCATCGCCAGTGCCTCGCGCGGCGAGATCCGGAAGAACTCCGGGTCGAAGTCACCGGCGTTCTCCAGGAAGCCGCCGACCCTCGTGTTCGAGACGCCCTGCTTGCCCGGCGTGGTGTCGAACAGCGCCGCCAGGTCCCACCCGCGGTCGTCCGGGAAGGGGGAGATCCCCTCGCGGCCCTCGGCCACCAGCGACCAGAGGTCCTCCGGTGAGCGCACCCCGCCGGGGAACCGGCAGCTCATGGCGACGATCGCGATGGGGTCGTCGGAGGCCGCGACTTGCGCCCGCACCGCGGGCGTGCCCGCCACCCCCAGCTCACCCAGCAGCTCGGCGCGCAGGAAACCCGCCAGCGCGACGGGGGTCGGGTGGTCGAAGGTCACCGTCGACGGCAGCCGCAGGCCGGTCGCCGAACTCAGGCGGTTGCGCAGCTCGACGGCGGTCAGCGAGTCGAAACCGAGGTCCAGGAAGCCGCGGCCGGGTTCGATGCCGCCCGCGGTCACGTGGCCGAGCACCAGCCCGACCTCGGTGCGGACCAGGTCCAGCAGCTCGTGGTCCTGCTCGGCCTCGGTGAGCGAGGCGAGGCGGCGCGCGAGCGAGGAGCCCCGCCCGGCACCGGACTGCGCGACGCGCCTGCCCGGTGTGCGCACGAGAGCGCCGAGAACGGCCGGCAGCGAGGTGCTCCGCGCGGAGGCCCGGAGCGCGGGCAGGTCCAGCTTGATCGGAACGGCGACGGGCGCGGCGGCCGCGAGCGCGGCGTCGAACAGCGCCAGGCCCTCCGGCACGGTGAGCGCGGGCGTACCACCGTTGCGCAACCGGGCGAGGTCGGCGTCGCCGAGCGTCTCCCCCATGCCGGCCGCCCACAGACCCCACGCCATCGACTGGCCCGGCAGGCCGAGGGCCCGCCGGTGCTCGGCGAGCGCGTCGAGGTAGGCGTTCGCGGCGGCGTAGCTGCCCTGCCCCGGTGCGCCGAGCACGCCGGCGGCCGAGGAGAAGGTGACGAACAGGGCCAGGTCGTGGTGCGCGGTCAGCTCGTGCAGGTACCGGGCGGCGTCGGCCTTCGGACCCAGCACGCCCGCCACCCGCTGCGGGGTCAGCGAGTCGATCGTGCCGTCGTCGAGCACACCCGCCGCGTGCACCACGCCGGTCAGCTCGACGCCGTCGAGCAGTGCGGCCAGCGCGTCGCGGTCCGCCACGTCGCAGGCCACGGCCGACACCTCGGCACCCAACGCGGTGAGCTCCTCGACCAGCGCCGCTGCACCGGGGGCGGCGAGCCCACGGCGGCTGGTGAGCAGGAGCTTGCGCACACCGTGGCCGGTGACGAGGTGCTTGGCCACCACGGCACCCAGGCCGCCGGTGCCACCGGTCACCAGCACGGTCTTGTCCGGCTCGGGCGCCCGTGGCATCGACAGCGCGACCTTGCCGATGTGCTTGGCCTGGCTCAGGAAGCGGAACGCCGCCCGTGCCTGGCGCACGTCCCACACCTTCACCGGAAGGGGTTCGAGCACTCCCCGGTCGAACAGCTCGACCAGGGCGGTCCACATCTGCGCCGTGCGCTCGGGCCCGGCCTCGCTCAGGTCGAACGCCTGGTAGCGCACGTCCTGGTGCAGGGTGGCCACGTCGCGGACGTCGGCCTTGCCCATCTCCAGGAAGCGCCCGCCCGGCGCCATCGTCCGCAGCGACGCGTCCACGAAGTCGCCCGCCAGCGCGTTGAGCACGACGTCGACCCGGCCGAACTGCTGCTCGAAGTCGAGCGTGCGGGACGAGGCGATGCGCTCGTCGGCGATGCCCGCCTCCCGCAGCACGTGCTGCTTGCTCTCGCTCGCCGTGCCGTACACCACGGCACCCAGGTGGTTCGCGAGCTGCGTCGCGGCCATGCCCACACCACCGGCGGCGGAGTGGATCAGGATCGACTCCCCCGCCTTCAGCTCGCCCAGATCGCACAACGCGTAGTAGGCGGTGAGGAACACCAGCGGCACGGTCGCGGCCTGCTCGAAGGTCCACCCCGCGGGCTTGCGGGTGATCATCTGACGTTCCACCACCGCCGACGGACCACCGCCACCGGCGACCAGGCCCATGACCTCGTCACCGGGTGCGAGGTCGGTCACGGACGCGCCCACCTCGGTCACGACACCGGCGAACTCGCTGACGAGCAGCCCGGCCTCGCCGCGGTACATGCCCAGGACGTTCAGCACGTCCCGGAAGTTCAGGCCCGCCGCGCGCACGGCGACGCGGACCTCGGTCGGCGCGAGCGGCTGCGCCGCCACCGGCTCCAGCACCAGGTGGTCGACGGTGCCCTGGCCCGACATGCCCAGCCGCCAGCCATCACCCGCGGGCGGGACCAGGCGGCCGGTGGTGTCCGTGGCCACCAGGCGCGGCACCAGGAGCTCGCCGTCGCGCACGGCCAGTTGCGGCTCGTCGCACGCGAGGACGGCGTCGGTGATCTCGGCGGCGTCCACCAGCGCGAAGCGGTCGGGGTGCTCGGACTGCGCGGAGCGCACCAGGCCCCAGATGGCGGCCACGGCCGGGTCGACGGCGGGATCGTCCGCTCCGGCCGAGACGGCGTCGACGGTCTGGACCAGGAGTTTCGCGGTCTCGAACCGCTCCTCGGCCAGCCACTGCTGCAGCACGCCGAGCGTGGCGAGGACCGTGCCGTGCACGTCCTCGCCGCCGGCGCGGTACACGACGACCGGCGGAACTTCCTCGCCCAGGTCTTCCCACCGCACCCAGCCGGGTGCGTCGGCGACCGCGGAGGTGACGGGGTTCCAAGCGAGCTCGTAGAGCCCGTTCTGGTCGGCGGACGTGCGGATCTGCTCGGCCGACACCGGCCGCACGGCCAGCGAACCGACCGTGGCGATGGGCGCGCCCTCACCGTCGGCGACCTGCAGGGTGATCGCGTCGGTACCCGCCGGGGACAGCCACACCCGCAGGTCGGCGGCGCCGGAGGCGTGCAGGGTCACGTCCGACCAGGCGAACGGCAGCCGGGCCTGGCCGTCGTCGGAGGCCAGGGCGTGCAGGGCGGCGTCGAGCAGCGCCGGGTGCAGGCCGAACCGGCCCGCCTGGTCCCGTGCCCGGTCGGGCAGCGCGACCTCGGCGAAGGTGTCCTCGCCCCGCCGCCACACCGCTCGCAGGCCCTGGAACGTCTCGCCGTAGTCCAGTCCCAGTGCGGCGAGCTCCTGGTAGTGGCCGTCGAGTCCGACCGCCTCCGCGCCGGGCGGTGGCCACTCGGCGAGGTCCCAGGACGTGCCGTGGCTCGCCGCGGCCAGCGAACCGGAAGCGTGCAGCGTCCACGCGCCGTCGACCGCGGCGCTGCTGGAGCGCGAGTGCAGGGTCAGCGGACGGCGGCCGGTCTCGTCCGGCGCACCCACCCACAGCTGGACGTGCACGCCCGCGTTCTCGGGCAGTACCAGCGGTGCCTGGAGGGTGAGCTCCTCAATGCCGGTGAGCCCGGTCTCGTCGGCCGCGCGCACGGCCAGTTCGACCAGCGCCGTGCCGGGCACGACCACCGCGCCCATGACGACGTGGTCGGCCAGCCACGGGTGGGTCCTGGTGGACAGGATGCCGGTGAACAGGAACCCGTCGGCGTCGGCGACCGAGACGGCGGCACCGAGCAGCGGGTGGTCCAGCGAGCTGAGGCCGAGGCCGGACGCGTCGCCCGCGGGCGTGGTGACGGGCAGCCAGTAGCGGTCGCGCTGGAACGGGTAGGTGGGCAGGCCGACCACACGGGCACCGGAGAAGTACGCGGCCCAGTCGACCAGGCCGCCGTGGACGTGCAGCTCGGCGAGAGCGGACAGGATCGTCGCGACCTCGTCGCGGTCCCGGCGCAGGGCGGGGACGAACCGGCCGTCCGCGCAGTCCTGCCCGGCGGCGGAGAGCACGCCGTCCGGGCCCAGCTCCAGGTACCGCGTGACACCGGCCGACGCCAGGGTCCTGACACCGTCGGCGAACCGGACGGCCTCGCGGACGTGCCGCACCCAGTAGCCGGGGTCGCAGATCTCCTCGGTGCGGGCGAGCTGACCGGTGACGTTGGAGACCAGGGCGATCTTCGGGGTCTGGTAGGTCACCTCGCGCACGACCTCGGCGAACTCCGCGAGCATGTCGTCCATCAGCGAGGAGTGGAACGCGTGCGAGACCGAGAGAGCCTTGGTCTTGCGGCCTGAGGCGGCGAACCGCGCGGTCATCTCGGCGACGGCGTCCGCGTCACCCGAGATCACGACCGCCTCGGGACCGTTGATCGCGGCGATGTCGACGCCGTCGCGCAGCGCGGCCCTGACCTCCTCCTCGTCGGCCTGGATCGCGGCCATGCCCCCGCCGCGGGGCAGCGCCTGCATGAGCCTGCCGCGGGCCTGCACCAGCTTCGCCGCGTCCTGCAGAGACCAGACGCCGGCGACGTGTGCCGCGGCCAGTTCGCCGACGGAGTGGCCGATCAGGAAGTCCGGTCGCACACCCCACGACTCGACCAGCCGGTACAACGCGACTTCCAGCGCGAACAACGCGGGCTGCGCGTTGCCCGTCTGGTTCAGCACTTCGGCGTCGTCGATCTCCCGGACACCGGGCAACAACGCCGCGATCTCGTCATAGGCCTCGGCGAAGACGGGGAAAGCCGCGTACAGCTCACGCCCCATCCCCAGCCGCTGCGAACCCTGTCCCGTGAACATGACGGCGAGCTGGCCGCCCACGGCCTCGCCGGTGGTGACGCCGGGCGCGCCAGAACCCTGGGCGACGGCGCGCACACCCGCGCGCAGGGAGTCGAGGTCGGTACCGGTGACGACCGCGCGGCGCTGAGCGGTCGCCCGCGTCGCGGCCAGCGAGTAGCCGATGTCGGCCGGGTCTTCGTCGACTGAGAGCAGCGCCTCGGCCTGTGCCCGCAGAGCGGCGTCGGTCCTGCCGGACAGCACCCAGGGGATTACCGCGGGCACGGGCCCGCGGTCGGGCAGCTCCGCCGGCTCCGGTGCCTGCTCCAGGATGACGTGGGCGTTGGTGCCGCTGATGCCGAACGACGACACACCCGCGCGGCGGACGCGATCGGCCGGCCAGGTGCGGTTCTCGGTGAGCAGCGAGATCGAGCCGGACGACCAGTCGACCTGCGGGGTGGGGGCGTCGACGTGCAGGCTCGCGGGCAGCACTCCGTTGCGCAGCGCGAGGATCATCTTGATCACGCTGGCGACGCCGGCGGCGGCCTGCGTGTGACCGATGTTCGACTTGACCGAGCCGAGGTGCAGCGGACGGCCCGGCTCCCGGCTCCGGCCGTAGGTGGCCTGCAGCGCCTGCACCTCGATGGGGTCGCCGAGGGTGGTCCCGGTGCCGTGCGCCTCGACGGCGTCGATGTCCTTCGCGGACAGGTGGGCATCGGTGAGCGCGGCGCGGATGACGCGCTGCTGCGACGGGCCGTTGGGCGCGGTGAGGCCGTTGGACGCGCCGTCGGAGTTGACCGCGGTGCCGCGGATGACGGCGAGGACCTGGTGGCCGTTGCGCTGGGCGTCGGACAGCCGCTCGAGCACGACCACACCAGCGCCCTCGCCCCACCCGGTGCCGTCGGAAGCAGCGGCGAACGCCTTGACCAGGCCGTCCCGGGACAATCCGCGCTGGCGGGAGAACTCGACGAAGGCGCCGGGATCCGACATCACCGTGGCGCCGCCGGACAGCGCGAGGTCGGACTCGCCCGCGCGCAGCGACCGGACCGCGAGGTGCAACGTCACCAGCGATGCCGAACACGCCGTGTCGACGGTGACCGACGGACCCTCGATCCCCAGCACGTAGGAGATCCGGCCGGACAGGACGCTGCCCGCGGTGCCGGTGCCCAGGTAGCCCTCGACGCCTTCGACGCCCCTGGGGATGTCGCGCGCGTAGTCCACGCCGTTCGTGCCCATGAACACGCCGGCGCGGCTGCCCTTGAGCGAGGTCGGGTCGATGCCGGCCCGCTCCAGTGCCTCCCACGAGGTCTCCAGCAGCAGGCGCTGCTGCGGGTCCATCGACACCGCTTCCCGCGGGGAGACACCGAAGAACTCCGGGTCGAACTCGTCGGCGTCGTGCACGAAGCCGCCGAGCCGCACGTAGCTCGTGCCCAGGTGGTCGGGGTCGGGGTCGAACAGGCCCTCGACGTCCCAGCCCCGGTTGTCCGGGAACTCGGTGATCCCGTGCCGCCCGGTGACCAGCAGGTCCCAGAACTGCTCGGGTGTGCGCACGCCGCCGGGGAAGCGGCAGCCGATTCCCACGACCGCGATCGGCTCGGCTTCCCGGTCCTCGACCTCGGCCAGGCGGTTGCGGGTGCGCTGCAGCTCACCGGTGACGCGGGTCAGGTAGTCGCGCAGCTTGGCGTTCTCATCCATTGTTGCCCCACTCATTGGTCAAGATCACGAGCGCCGGCTCAGGTGCCGAGCTGTTGGTCGATGAAGGCGAAGAGCTCGTCGTCGGACGCCTCGGTGAGGTCGGTCCGCGCCACAGCTCCGCGGGAAGGCGTTGGTGCGGCCCCGAAGTCCGCGACGAGCGCGTGCAGGCGCTCCAGGACGGCGGCGCGCGCCTCGCTGTCGTCGTCGAGGCCGCCGAGCACGTCGCGGGCCCTGTCGAGGTCGCGCAGCAGGGCGTCCGCCGCGTGCTCGGGGCCCGCCACCTCCGCCCACAGGTAGTTCGCGAGCGCCAGCGGTGTCGGGTGGTCGAAGATCAGGGTGGACGGAACCGACAACGACGCCGCCACGTCCAGGCGGTTGCGCAGTTCGACCGCGGTCAGCGAGTCGAAACCGAGCTCGCTGAAGGCGCGGTCCGGTTCGATCGTCGTGCTGCTCGGATGTCCCAGCACCTTGGCGACGACCTCGCGGACCAGGTCGAGCAGCACCCGGCGCTGCTCGGGCTCGATGAGCCCGGCGAGCCGTTCGCGCAGGTCCGGCGCCGCCGTCGGGGCGGGACCGTCCGCCTGCCGGCGGGGGATCTCCGCGAGGACCGGCGCGTGCCGCGAGGTGTCCAGGTAGGCGGGCCAGTCGAAGTCCGCCACGGTCACCGCGACGTCGCCCGCGGCCAGCGACTCGAACAGCGCGTCGACGGCGGCGCGCGGCGCCATCGGCCGCAGTCCCATCCGGCGCACGCCTTCGTCGACCGTGCCGGCCATGCCGCCCTCGGCCCACGGCCCCCACGCCACCGCCGTGGCGGGCAGCCCGTCGAAACGGCGCTGTTCGGCCAGGGCGTCGAGGTGCGCGTTGGCCGCGGCGTACGCGGCCTGGCCACCGTTGCCGAGCACCCCGGCGACCGAGGAGTACAGGACGAACGCGTCCAGTTCGAGGTGCTTGGTGAGATCGGCGAGGTGGTGGGCGGCGTCGACCTTGGGCCTGGCGACGGCGTCGAACCGCTCCGGCGTGAGACCCGCGATCAGACCGTCGTCCAGCACTCCGGCGGTGTGCACGACGACCCGCAGGTCGTCCAGCTCCGCGACGATCGGGGCCAGGGCCTCGCGGTCGGCCGCGTCGCAGGCGTGGATGCTCACCCGCGCACCGAGTCCGGCCAGTTCCGCGGCGAACTCCCGTGCTCCGGGGGCGTCCTCGCCGCGGCGTGACAACAGGACGAGGTGCTGCGTGCCCGCCTCGACCAGCCGCCTGGCCACCACGGCTCCGAGCGCCCCCGTGCCGCCGGTGACCAACGCGGTACCGCTGGTGGTCCACGTTCCGGTGACGGGCTCGGCGGCGACGAGGCGCCGGGCGTACACGCCGGACGCGCGGATCGCGACCTCGTCCTCGCCGCCGGACAGGACCTCCAGCAGCCGCGCGACGGAGCGGGCGTCCGGAACCTCCGGCAGGTCGACGCAGCCACCCCAGGAACGGGGTTGCTCGATCACCGCGACCCGGCCGACACCCCACACCTCGGCCTGCTGGGGCGAGGTGACGCGCTCCTGCCCGCCGACCGCGACCGCTCCCCGCGTGGCACACCACAACCGGGTGTTCTCCTGCAGCAGCGCCGCGGCCGCCTTGCCGTCGCCGACGAAGGCGAGGACGTTGCCCTCGCGGGCGTCGGCGGGGCTGACGACGGTGGTCCCCAGCGCTTCCGCGGCAGCCCGCGGCCAGGCGTCGTCCTGATCCGCCACGACCGTCCACGAGCCGGTCGGCTGGCCTGCCGCGGTCGGGACGGATGTCCACCGGATGCGGTGGCGCCAGTCGTTCGCACGCTGGACCGGTTCGGGCGCGAGCCAGAACCGTTCCCGCTCGAACGGGTAGGTCGGGAGGTCGACCAGCTCGGCACCGGTGCCCGCGAAGATGCCGGGCCAGCCGAGCTTGACGCCGTGGGCGAACAGGGTGGCCTGCGCCTGTGCGGCGGTGGTGACCTCGTCGCGGTTCTTGCGCTGCACGGGCAGGAACAACCCGTCGGGCACGCAGTCGGCGCCCAGCGCGGACAGCGCCGCGTCCGGGCCGATCTCCACGAAGCGGCGGACACCCGCGCTGTGCAGGGTGGCCATGCCCTCGGCGAAGCGGACGGTCCCGCGGACGTGCCGCACCCAGTACTCCGGGTCGGTGATCTGGTCAGCGGTGGCGACCGCGCCGGTGAGGTTGGAGATCAACGGGATGCGCGGCGCGGCGTACTCGACGTCACGGGCGATCTCCCGGAACCCGGCGAGCATGTCGTCCATGAGGTGCGAGTGGAAGGCGTGGCTCACCGCGAGCCGCTTGGAGCGCTCGAACCGGTCGGCCATCCGGGTGACGGCCTCCTCGTCACCCGACAGCACAAGTGACTGCGGGCCGTTGACCGCCGCGATGCTGACGCCGGGGATCAGCTCGATGTCGGCCTCCGCGGCCCTGACCGCGACCATCGCGCCGCCCGCCGGCAACGCCTGCATGAGCTTGCCGCGGGCGGCGACCAGCCTCGCCGCGTCCTCCAGCGACCACACGCCCGCGAGGTGCGCGGCGGTCAGCTCGCCGATGGAGTGGCCGAGCAGGTAGTCGGGCCGCACGCCCCACGACGTCACGAGCTCGGCGAGCGCCACCTCGAACGCGAAGAGCGCGGGCTGGGTCACCGCCGTCTGGTCGAGGGCTTCCGGCACGGTGCCGTGCACGACGTCCAGCAGGGAGAAACCGGTGTGCTTGTCGAGGTGTGCCGCCACCTCGGCGAGCTTCTCCGCGAACACCGGGTAGGCGGACAGCTCGCGTCCCATGCCGAGCCGCTGCGCCCCCTGACCGGTGCACAGGAACGCGACCTTCCCGGTGGTCCGCGTGCCGGTGACCACCTCGGGTGCCGGTGCACCGGACGCCAGGGCGGCCAGCCCTTCCTCCCCGAAGACCACCGCGCGGTGCGCGAGCGCGGCGCGGCCGGTGGCGAGGGTGAAGGCGACGTCCACGGGGTCCAGTCCGGGCACCCGGCGCACGAGGCGCTCCGCTTGCCTACGCACCGCCTCGGCGCTGGTCCCCGAGAGCACCCAGGGGACGCGGGCCATCGGTTCGGCCGCGCGCTCAGGGGCCGTCCGCGGCGGCGCCTCGCGGAGGATGACGTGGGCGTTGGTGCCGCTGATGCCGAACGACGACACCGCCGCGGTGCGCGGGTGGGCGGCAGCGGGCCAGTCGCGGTGCTCGGTGAGCAGGCGCCCGTTGCCCGAGCTCCACGAGATGGCCGGTGAGGGCTCGGTGACGTGCAGCGTGCGCGGCAGCTCGCCCCGGCGCAGCGCCTCGACCATCTTGATGATCCCGGCGGTTCCGGCGGCGGACTGGGTGTGCCCGATGTTGGACTTGATCGAGCCGAGCCAGAACGGCTCCTCGCGGTCCTGGCCGTAGGTGGCGAGCAGGGCGTCGGCCTCGATCGGGTCGCCGAGCTCGGTCCCGGTGCCGTGCGCCTCGATCACGTCCACCTCCCCCGCGGGCAACCGGGCGTCGGCGAGCGCGGCACGGATGACGCGCTGCTGCGACGGGCCGTTGGGCGCGGTGAGACCGTTGGACGCGCCGTCCTGGTTGACCGCGGAGCCCTGGATCACCGCGAGGACGTGGTGACCGTTGCGCTCGGCGTCTTCGAGCTTCTCCAGCAGCAGGACTCCCGCGCCCTCACCGAAACCGGTGCCGTCGGCGGAGGCGGAGAAGGACTTGCAGCGGCCGTCCGGGGACAGCGCGCGCTGCCGGGAGAACTCGACGTAGGTGTCGGCGATGGCCATGACGCACACACCGCCGGCGAGGGCCATCGAGCACTCGCCCGTGCGCAGCGCCTGAACGGCGAGGTGGACGGCGACCAGCGACGACGAGCAGGCGGTGTCGACCGTCAGCGCGGGCCCCTCCAGGCCGAGCGTGTAGGCCACCCGACCGGACAGGACGCTGCCCTGGGTCCCGTTGCCCAGGAAGCCCTCGACGCCTTCGGGCAGCTCCCCGACGCCGGCGCCGTAGTCGCCGTACATGAGCCCCGCGAACACACCGGTCGCGCTGCCCTTGAGGGTCGTCGGGTCGATGCGCGCGTGCTCCACGGCCTCCCAGCTGATCTGGAGCATCAGCCGTTGCTGGGGGTCCATGGCCAGCGCCTCGCGCGGCGAGATCCCGAAGAAACCGGGGTCGAAGTCGCCGGCGTCGTGCAGGAAGCTCCCCTCGCGGGAGTACGAGGTGCCGCGGTGGTCGGGATCGGGGTGGAACAGCTCGCCGAGGTTCCAGCCGCGGTCGGCCGGGAACGCCGACACCGCGTCGGTGCCGGCCGCGACCAGCTCCCACAGCGCCTCCGGCGAGTCGACGCCGCCGGGATACCGGCAGGCCATGCCGATGATCGCGACCGGCGCGTGGGCGTCGTCGACCAGCTTCCGGTTGCGCGCGGCCAGCCTGGTGCTCTCCTTGACCGACTCCCGCAGTGCGGCGACAAGTTCTTCGTTGGAGGGCATCAGGAGTTCTCCGAACCGGGGGTGAGTGACACGAACTCGTCTTCGGTGGCCGCCATGACGCGCTTCACCAGCTCGTCGGCGTCCATCTCGTCGATCAGGTCGGCCTCGATCGGCTCCTCGTCGGCGACCGGGTCGTCCACCGCGGCGACCGGCTCGGCGAGTCCCGGCAGCAGCGAGAGGACGAAGACGGCCACCGCGCGTGGCGACGGGTGGTCGAAGACGACGGTGGCGGCCAGGCGCAGCCCGAACATCGTGTTGAGCTTGTTGCGCAGGTTCACGGAGCTGAGCGAGTCGAAGCCCAGCTCGGTGAACGCGCGCTCCGCGTCGATCAGCGCTCCGGAGCTGTGCCCCAGCACGTCGGCGACCTGGTCCAGCACGGCGTCCAGCACCGCGTCCTGCCGTTCGGCCGCGGGCAGCGCTGCCAGGCGTTCGACGAGGGAGCGTTCCCGCGCCTCGCGCGAGGTCACGTTCCGCCGTCCGGCCGTGCGCACCAGGCCGCGGAGGACGGCCGGGATCTCGGTGGTGCGCGCCAGGCGGTTCAGCACGGTGAAATCGATCTTCACCGGGACGGCCAGCGCGTCGTCCACGGCCAGCGCCGTGTCGAAGGCGCGCATGCCTTCCGCGCGGTCCAGCGAGCCGAAGCCGTCCCGGCCAAGGCGGTTCACCTGTGCGTCGTCCAGGTGGACCGTCAGGCCCCGGTCCTGCTGCCACGGTCCCCAGGCGAGCGATCGCGCGGCAAGACCGCGGGCGCGGCGGTAGGCGGCGAGCGAGTCCAGGAAGCAGTTGGCCGCGGCATAGCTGCCCTGCCCGGGAGAGCCGAGGACGCCGGCTGCCGACGAGTACAGGACGAAGTGCCGCAGACCCAGGGCCTTCGTGAGTTCGTGGAGGTGCCACGCCGCGTCGACCTTGGGGACGAGCACGCCCGCGAGTCGTTCCGGGGTGATCGTGGTGACCACGCCGTCGTCGAGCACACCCGCGACGTGGACCACGCCGGTCAGCGGATGCTCGGCCGGGACACGTCCGAGCACGGCGGCGACGTCCTGCCGGTCGGCGGCGTCGCAGCGCTCCACGACGACGTGCGCGCCCAGGGCCGTCAGTTCGTCGCGCAGCTCCGCCGCTCCCGGTGCGTCGAGCCCGCGGCGGCTGGTCAGGACCAGGTGCCGGACGCCGTGCTCGGTCACCAGGTGCCGGGCGGCCAGCGCCCCCAGGTCCCCGGTGCCACCGCTGACCAGCACGGTGCCGTCCGGGTCCCACGTCGCCGGGTCGTCGGCGGCCGCGGCGGGAACCAGACGTGGCACCACCAGCTCACCACCGCGTGCGGCGACCTGGGGCTCACCGGTTCCCAGAGCCGCACCGACCGTCTCGACAGGACCGTCGAAGAGGACGAACCTGCTGGGGTTCTCCGACTGGGCGGAGCGGACCAGACCCCACACCGCGGCGGATGCGGGACACGGTGCGCCGGGATCGGTCGCGCCGCTGGTCCGCACGACCAGGGTCGCCGCGGCGAACCGGTCGTCCTCGAGCCAGGTGCGCAGGACGCCCAGCACGGTCGCGGTGAGCCGGTGGGTGTCGGCGACCGGGTCGTCGCCGGACAGCGCCGAGAACACGACGTTCCCCTCGACGGCACCGTCGGCGGCCAGCTCGGAGTAGTCCGTCCAGGGCAGGGTCTTCTGCGCCCGCGTGCCCTGCCATTCGACCGCGTACAGGTTCTCCCGCGTGTCCGCGCTCCGCAGCTGGCCCGCGGTGACGGGCCGCACGGCGATCGACTCGACGGAGATCACCGGTTGCCCGGCGTCGTCCACCGCGGACAGCGTTCCGGAGCTCCCGTCCGCGTCCGTCAACCGGACCCTCAGCGTGCGGGCACCGGTGGCGTGCAGCGAGACACCGCCCCAGGAGAACGGGAGTGCGGCGGACTCGTTCGCGCCGGGAGCCAGGAAGAGGGTGTGCAACGCCGCGTCGAGCAGGGCTGGGTGGATCGTGAAGCCGTCGGCACCGGCGTCCGGCAGAGCGATCTCGGCGAAGACCTCGCCGTCCCGCCGCCACGCCGCCCGCAGTCCCTGGAACACGGGACCGTAGCCGAAGCCGGAGTCGGCCAGGCGGTCGTAGAAGCCGTCGAGGGCGACGGGAGCCGCGCCGCTGGGCGGCCACTCCCCCGGTACCCAGTCCTCGCCGGTGGCGGTGGGCCGCAGCCATCCGTCCGCGTGGCGGGTCCACGACTGCCCCGCGGGGTGCCGGCTGTGGACGGAGATCGGGCGGCGGCCGTCCTCGTCGGCGTCACCCACGACCACCTGCAGCGCCAGGGGGACCTCCGAGCTCAGCAGCACCGGCGCGTGCAGGGTCAGTTCCTCGACCGTGCGGCACCCGACCTCGTCACCGGCGCGGATCGCCAGTTCGACCAGCGCCGCCCCCGGCACGATCACCGTGCCCATGACGGCGTGGTCGGCCAGCCAGGTGTGGGAGGAGAGCGACAGCCGTCCGGCGAACAGCGCCCCGTCCCCGTCCGCGGGCAGGATCGACGCCTCGAGCACCGGGTGCTCCGCCGAGACGAGCCCGATCGCGCTCAGGTCGGCGGGACCGTCGTCGTTCGCGAGCCAGTACGGGCTGTTCTGGAACGCGTAGGTGGGCACGTCGACGCGTCGAGCACCCGTGTCGCCGAAGAACGCCGTCCAGTCGATCCGCGCTCCGCTGATGTGCAGTCGCGCCACCATGGTGGCCAGGTCCAGGTCCTCGGCGTGGTCCTTGCGCAACGACGGGACGAACGCGGCGGCGTCCGGCCGTTCCACGATCTCCATCGCGGCGGCGGTCAGCACGCCGTTCGGGCCCACCTCGACGTAGCGGGTGACGCCTTCCCGTTCGAGCAGGCTCACGGCGTCCGTGAACCGGACCGGCTGGCGGATGTGCCGGACCCAGTACTGCGGATCGCCCACCTCACCCGCGCCGACCTGCTTGCCGGTGAGGGTGGAGATGATCGGGATGCGCGGCGCGGAGTAGGTGAGCTCCGCGGTCGCCCGGCCGAACTCGTCGAGGATGCCGTCCATCAGCGCCGAGTGCGACGCGTGGCTGACGACGAGTTTCTTGGCCTTGCGCCCTCGGTCCTTGAACCGCTGGGCGATGGCCATGGCGGTCTCCTCGTCACCGGAGATCACGACCGACGTCGGCCCGTTCAGCGCCGCGAACCCCACCAGCCCGGTCAGCTCGGGCGCGACCTCCTCCTCCGAGGCCTGGATCGCCACCATCGCGCCGCCCGGCGGCAAGGAGTTCATCAACCGGCCGCGGATCGCGACGATGCGCGCGGCGTCGGCCAGCGACCAGACGCCGGCGATGTGCGCCGCGGCGAACTCGCCGATCGAGTGCCCTGCCACGTAGTCGGGGACGACGCCGAGGGACTCCAGCAGCCGTGCCACCGAGACCTCGATGGCGAACAGCGCGGGCAGCATGTAGTCGATCCGGTCGAGCAGAGCGGAGTCCTCCGCGAACATGACCTCGCGCAAAGGCCGTGGGAGGTGGGCGTCGAACTCCGCCGTCACGGTGTCGAAGATGGCGGCGAACGCGGGGTGGGCGGCGCACAGGCTGCGGCCCATGCCCAGGTACTGCGCCCCTCCGCCGGTGAACAGGAAGGCGGTCTTGCCGCCGCTGGCGCTGCCGTGCAGGACCTGGTCGCTCCTGCCGCCGTCGGCGAGGACGGCCAGGCCGTCGAGGAGGCTGTCCCGGCCGGTGGCGAGCACGACACCGCGGTCGGCGAGCGCGGTGCGGCCGGTGGCGAGCGAATAAGCGATGTCGAGCGGGTTCGCGGCGTGGTTACCCTCCACAAAGGACCTCAGTCGCCGCGCCTGCGCCGAGAGCGCCTCGCGGTTCGTCCCGGACAACACAACGGGAACGGGCGTGTGCCTGCGGCCGTCGGGCCGGTCCTCGGCGTCCGCTTCGGCGGGCACCTCTTCGAGGATCAGGTGGGCGTTGGTCCCCGAGATGCCGAAGGACGACACGGCGGCACGGCGTGGCTGGTCCCGCCGGGGCCACGCCTGAGCTCGCGTCAGCAACTCGACGGAACCCGACTGCCAGTCCACGAACGGCGTCGGAGTGTCGACGTGCAGGGTCTTGGGCAACGTGTCGTGCTGCAACGCCATCACCATCTTGATGACGCTGCCGACACCCGCCGCGCACTGCGTGTGGCCGATGTTGGACTTCAGCGAACCCAGCCACACCGGCCGGTCGCCGGGGCGGTCCTGCCCGTAGGTCGCGAGGACGGCCTGCGCCTCGATCGGGTCGCCGAGCCGGGTGCCGGTGCCGTGCGCCTCGACCACGTCGACGTCCCTGGTCGACAGCCGGGCATCGGCGAGTGCCTGCGCGATAACGCTTTTCTGGGCCGGCCCGCTGGGTGCGGTGAGCCCGTTCGACGCACCGTCCTGGTTGATCGCCGAACCCCTGATGACCGCGAGCACCTTGCGGCCGTTGCGCCGGGCGTCGGAGAGCCTCTCGAGCATCACCATGCCGACGCCCTCGGACCAGCCGGTGCCGTCGGCGGACTCGGCGAACGACTTGCACCGCCCGTCGGGCGAGAGGCCGCGCTGACGCGAGAACTCGACGAAGACGCCGGGCCCGCCCATGATGTTCGCACCGCCCGCCAGAGCGAGGTCGCTCTCACCGCTGCGCAGTGCCTGCACGGCGAGGTGCATCGCCACGAGCGACGACGAGCAGGCGGTGTCCACCGAGACGGCGGGGCCTTCGAGCCCGAGGCTGTAGGCGATCCGGCCGGAGTGCACGGAGCACGTGGTGCCGGTGAGGAGGTACCCCTCCACGTTCAGGGCCTGTTCGTGCAGCCGCGGCCCGTACTCCTGCGACGAGACGCCGACGTACACACCGGTCTTGGTACCGGCCAGGGAGCCCGGGGCGATGCCCGCCCGCTCGATGGTCTCCCACGTGACCTGCAACAGCAGGCGCTGCTGCGGGTCCATCGCCAGTGCCTCGCGCGGGGAGATGCCGAAGAAGTCCGCGTCGAACTGGTCCGCCGTGTGCACGAAGCCACCGGTGGTCGCGTAGCTGCTGCCGGAGGCTTCCGGATCGGCGTCGAACAACCCGTCCAGGTCCCACCCGCGGTTGGTCGGGAACGCGGAGATCCCCTCCCGCTCCTCCTCGACCAGTCGCCAGAGGTCCTCGGGGCTCTCGACGTCACCGGGATAGCGGCAGGCCATCCCGATGATCGCGATCGGTTCCCTGTCGCGGGACTCCGCCTGGCGCAGGCGCGTCCTGGTCTGCTGAAGGTCCGCGGTGAGCTTCTTCAGCAGGCCGACCAGCTTTTCTTGATCCGCCATCTCACTACCTCAAAAGGAATGTTGACCAGGACAGGGGCGTGCTCGGGTCAAGACAGGGGCTTGCTCGGTCAGGAGAGGCCGAACTCTCGTTCCAGGTAGTCGACGAGCTCGTCGGCCGACGCGTCCGCCAGGTCGCCGTCCGCGGCGTCGCCCGGCCCGGCTGCCGCCGCCGAGAAGGTCGACAGCAACTCCTCCAGCCGCAGCACGATCGTCAGGTGGCCGCCGTCCCCGTCGATCGCCTGCAGGCTCGTCTCCAGCCGGTCCAGCTCCGCGAGCACGGCGGCCGAGGACAACCTGGCGGCTCCCTGGGGAGCCAGCAGCTGCTTCAGGTGAGCCGCGAGCGCGACCGTCGTGGGGTGGTCGAAGACGGCCGTCGCGGACAGCCGCACCTCCGCCGCGGTGTTGAGCCGGTTGCGCAGCTCGACCGCCGTCAGCGAGTCGAGGCCGATGTCCGTGAACGGCTTGGTCGTCTCCAGCGCCGCCACGTCGCTGTGGCCGAGGACCGCGGCGGCGTGCCCGCGGACGAGGTCGACCAGGAAGGTGTTCTGCTCCGACTCCGTCAGGGAAGCGAGCCGTTCCGCCAGCGAGGACGCCTGGGGCGCCTCGGTGACCCGGCGGGGTGTGGCGCGACCCAGGTCGTGCCACATCTGGTTGATCTCGTTGTGCTTGGCGAACTTGCGCAGTGCGGCGCGATCGAGCTTCACCGGGACGGCGACGGGCTCGTCCGCGCGGAGCGCGTCGTCGAACAGGGCCATGCCCTCGGCCGTGGCCAGTGCGCCGAAACCCTCCTGGCTCATCGCGTCCAGGTCGGCGCGGGACAGGCCGGCTCCCATGCCGTCCTCCCACAGGCCCCACGCGTGGGCCTGACCGACGTGGCCGTGGCCGCGGCGGTGCTCGGCGACGGCGTTGAGGAACGCGTTGGCCGCGGCGTAGTTGGCCTGTCCCTCGGTGCCGGTGATGCTGCTGATCGAGGAGAACACGACGAACCGCGCCAGGTCGAGGTGCCGGGTGAGCTCGTGCAGGTGCCAGACCGCGTCCACCTTCGCGCGCTGCACGGCGTCCAGCCGCGCGGGCGTGAGCGATCCGAGCAGTCCGTCGTCGAGCACACCCGCGGTGTGCACGACAGCGGTCAGCGGCCGGTCCTGCGGGATGCCGTCCAGCACGCCGGTCAGCGCCTCGCGGTCGGCGGTGTCGCAGGCGGCGATGGTCGCGGTGGCACCGAGTCCGGCCAGTTCGGCACGCAGCTGCTCTGCGCCCGGCGCTTCCGTTCCCCGCCGGCTGATCAGCAGGAGGTGGCGGATGCCGTGCTCGGTCACGAGATGACGTGCGACCGCGCTGCCGAGCGCCCCGGTGCCGCCGGTGACCAGGACCGTCCCGTCCCGGTCCATCGGCCTGGGCAGGGTGAGCACCACCTTGCCGACGTGCCTGGCCTGGCTGATGAACCGGAACGCCTCCTGCGCCTGGAAGACGTTCCAGCTCTTGACGGGCAACGGTGTGAGCTCTCCGCGTGCGAACAGCTCGTCCAGCTCCGCCCAGATCTCCGCGATCCGGTCAGGTCCGGCGTCGATCAGGTCGAACGCCCGGTAGGTGACGTGCCGGTACCGCTCCTCCAGCTCGGCGGCGTCGCGGACGTCCGTCTTGCCCATCTCCACGAAGTGGCCACCGGGGGTGACCAGGCGCAGCGACGCGTCCACGAACTCGCCCGACAGCGCGTTGAGCACCACGTCGACACCGCGTCCGACGGTCGCCGCCGCGAAGACGTCCTCGAAGTCGAGGTCACGCGACGAAGCGATGTGCAGGTCGTCCAGCCCGGCTTCGCGCAGGACGTCCTGCTTGCCGGTGCTCGCGGTGCCGAAGACCTCCGCACCGAGGTGGTGCGCGAGCTGGGTCGCGGCCATGCCGACACCGCCCGCCGCGGCGTGGATCAGGACGGACTGGCCCTTCTCGAGCCGGCCGAGGTCGCACAGGCCGTAGTACGCCGTCAGGAACACCAGCGGCACCGCGGAGGCCTGTTCGAACGTCCACCCCTCCGGCATCCGGGTGACCAGCCGGCGGTCGGCGTCGGCGACGGGGCCGATCCCGCCGATGACCAGTCCCATCACCCGATCGCCCGGACGCAGGTCCGTCACCTCCGAACCGACCTCGAGCACCACGCCGGCGGCCTCGTTGCCGATCGTCCCGGCGTCTCCGGGGTACATGTCGAGCACGGTCAGCACGTCGCGGAAGTTCAGCCCTGCGGCACGGACGCCGATGCGCACGTCACCGGGCGCGATCGGTTCCAGCACACCGGGGTTGGCCGTCAGGACCAGGTGGTCGAGCGTGCCCTTGCCCGACATCCCCAACCGCCACGCGTCCGCTCCCGGCGGGGGTGACAGCCGGTCCTTGGCCGCGGACACGATCCGCGGCGCGAAGGCCTGGTCGCCGCGCACGGCCACCTGCTGTTCTCCCGACCCGATCAGCCTGCCCAGCAGCTCGTGCCCGATCGCCGCGCCGGGTTCGGCGTCGACGAGCAGGAAACGGCCGGGGTACTCCTGCTGCGCGGTGCGGACGAGGCCCCAGACGACCGCGGTCGCCGGGTCGTCCACCGTGGAGTCGACCGCGACCGCGCCCTCGGTCACCACGACGAGCTGGGAGCTCGCGAACCGGTCGTCCGCCACCCAGCGCTGGATGACGCCGAGCATCCGGTGCGACAGCCTGCGTGCCGCTTCGGGAACGTCCACGTCGCGATCCGCCGGGACGTGAAGCACGACGTGCGCCGGAGCCCGGCCGTCGACCGCCTCGTAGTCCGTCCACTCGACGGCGTCGCCGAGCACCGCCGGTGCCCACTCCACGCGCAACGACCAGTCGGTCTGCCGCAGCGGCTGCAACCCTTCGGCGGAGATCTCCTTCAGCACCAGGGACTCCACGGTCATCACCGGCTCGCCGGCGCTGTCCGCCACCCGGATCGACCAGGCGTCACCGCTCTCCTCGCGCAGCCTGACCCGCAGTGCTCCGGCACCGGACGCGTGCAGGGTGACGCCGTTCCACACGAACGGCAGCGACAGCGGCGTTTCCTCGGCCAGGCCGATCGCGTGGAGCGAGGCGTCCAGCAGCGCCGGGTGCAACCCGTAGTCCGGGTGGCTGGTGTCGTCGGCGATCGTCACCTCGGCGAAGACGTCGTCACCCAGCCGCCACGCCGCGGTCAGCCCCTGGAACGCGGGACCGTAGGACAGGCCGGTGCGGGCGAGCTCCTCGTACCGGCCGGTGACCGCCACCGGCTCGGCTCCCGCCGGTGGCCACTCCCGGAGGTCGAAGTCCGGCGCGGGCGCGGCGGGCACCAGGGAGCCCGTGGCGTGGCGCGTCCAGGGATCTCCGGTGAGGGAGCTCGCCGGACGGGAGTGCACGCTGATGGAGCGACGACCGTCCGCGGCGGCGGGACCGATCTGAACCCGGAGGTCCACCGCGCCCGACTCCGGCAGCACCAGCGGGGTCTGGAGGGTCAGCTCCTCCACGGTGCCGCAGCGGACCTCGTCCGCGGCGCGGACGGCCAGTTCGACCAGGCACGCGCCGGGCACGATCACCTGGTCCAGCACGACGTGGTCGGTCAGCCAGCCGTGGCTTCCACGGGAGAGGCTGCCGGAGAAGAGGAACCCGTCCCCTTCCGCGAACTCGACGGCCGCGCCGAGCAGGGGGTGCTCGGCGGAGGCGAGCCCGAGCCCGGCCGTGCCGGCCTGCGTGCGCGGCGCCTCCAGCCAGTACCTCTCGTGCTGGAAGGCGTACGTCGGCAACGAAACCCGCCGGGCACCGGGGAACATGGCGTCCCAGGCGATGGGCACGCCGTGCACGTGCAACCGCGCGAGCGCCGTGGTGAACGACTTGACCTCGTCGTGCTTCTTGCGCAGCAACGGAACGAAGACGCTCTCCTCCGCGCTCTCCGCGCCCAGTCCGGACAGGGAGCTGTCCGGGCCCAGCTCGACGAACCGCGTCACCCCGAGCTCCGCGCACACGGCTACCGCGCCGGCGAACCGCACGGGCTGCCGTGCGTGCCGGACCCAGTACTCCGGTGACGTCACCTCACCCGGCCCGACCAGGGCACCGGTCACGGTGGACACCATCGGCACCACCGGTTCGCGGTACTCGATCGACTCCGCCACCGCGCGGAACTCCTCCAGCATCGGCTCCATCAACACCGAGTGGAACGCGTGCGACACCGACAACCGCGTGCACTTCCGGCCCCGCGCGGCAAGCTCCTCGGCCGCCGCCAGCACCGGACCCTCCACACCGGACAGCACCACCGAACCGGAGCCGTTGACCGCGGCCAGCGACACCTCGTCCGACAGGAACTCCGCGGCCTCGTCCTCGCCGGCCCGCACCGCCACCATCACGCCGCCGGGCGGCAGTTCCTGCATCAACCGCCCGCGCGCCACGACCAGCCGGGCCGCGTCGCCCAGCGAGAACACCCCGGCCACGTGCGCGGCCGCGATCTCCCCGATCGAGTGCCCCACCAGGAACTCCGGCCGGACACCCCACGACTCCACCAACCGGAACAGCGCCACCTCGACGGCGAACAAGGCCGGCTGCGCCATCGCGGTCTGGTTCAACGCCTCCGCATCCGAGCCGAACACCACCTCGCGCACGCCCGGCAGCAACTCGCACACCTCGTCGAAGGCCGACGCGAAGACCGGGAACTCGTCGTACAAGCCGCGGCCCATCCCTGCCCGTTGCGAACCCTGGCCGGCGAACAGGAACGCCAGCAGTCCACTGAGGACAGTGCCTTCCACCACCTCGGCGCCGGCGCCTCCGTCGGCGAGAACGTCCAGGGCCGCCAGCAGTTCCTGGCGGTCCGCTCCGGTCACGGCGGCGCGTGCCTCCAGCCCGGCGCGAGTCGTGAGCAGCGAGAAGCCGACGTCCGCCGGGGACAGGGTCGTGTCGGCGCCGACGAACGCGCTCAG
This sequence comes from Lentzea sp. NPDC051208, assembly GCF_040682435.1. Taxonomy (NCBI): domain Bacteria; kingdom Bacillati; phylum Actinomycetota; class Actinomycetes; order Pseudonocardiales; family Pseudonocardiaceae; genus Lentzea; species Lentzea sp. NPDC051208. Next base: position 95,391 of record NZ_JBFBAW010000001.1, read on the forward strand.
CCGCCGCGCCTGCTCCCGCACCGCCGCCGGGGTCTTGCCCGACAGCACCCAGGCGGTCCTGGCGCCGGAGGTGCTCTGGGCCGTCGCGCGGGCGGGAACGTCCGCCTGGTCCGGAGCCTCGAGGATCACGTGCGCGTTGGTGCCGGAGATGCCGAACGAGGACACGCCCGCCCGCCGCGGCCGGTCGAGCGCGGGCCACGGAACCTGCTCGGTCAGCAGCGACACCGCACCGGTGTCCCACTCGACGTGCGGCGTCGGGGCGTCCACGTGCAACGTCGCGGGCAGCGTCCCGTTCCGCATGGCGAGGACCATCTTGATCACGCCCGCGGCACCGGCGGCGGCCTGCGTGTGCCCGAAGTTGGACTTGACCGAGCCCAGCCACAGCGGCGGTCGTCCGGCACGGTCCTGCCCGTAGGTCGCGAGCAGTGCCTGCGCCTCGATCGGGTCACCGAGCCGGGTGCCGGTGCCGTGCGCCTCCACCGCGTCCACGTCCGAAGTGGACAGACCGGCGTTGGCCAGCGCCTGCCGGATCACCCGCTGCTGCGACGGACCGTTCGGCGCGGTCAGGCCGTTCGACGCGCCGTCCTGGTTCACGGCGGAGCCGCGCACCACCGCCAGCACCTCGTGGCCGTTGCGCCGCGCGTCGGACAGCCGCTCCAGCACGAGCACGCCCACACCCTCGGACCAGCTGGTCCCGTCGGCGGCGGACGCGAAGGACTTGCTGCGCCCGTCGGCGGCCAGGCCGCGCTGGCGGGAGAAGTCCACGAACGTCTCGGGCGTCGCCATGACCGTGACGCCGCCTGCCAGAGCCAGCGTGCACTCCCCCGAGCGCAAGGCCTGCGAGGCCAGGTGCAGGGCGACGAGCGACGACGAACAGGCGGTGTCGACCGTGACCGCCGGCCCCTCCAGGCCCAGCGTGTAGGCGACCCGGCCGGACAGCACGCTGGCCGAGGTGCCGGTGCCGATGTAGCCCTCGACCTCTTCGGGGATCGAGCCCAGGCTGTGGGCGTAGTCGTAGTACATGACGCCGGCGAAGACGCCGGTCCTGCTGCCCTTCAGCGACGTGGGGTCGAGTCCGGCGTTTTCGAGTGACTCCCACACGACCTCCAGCAGCAGGCGCTGCTGCGGATCCATCGCCAGCGCCTCGCGCGGGGAGATGCCGAAGAACTCTGCGTCGAACGCGTCCGCCTCATGCAAGAACCCGCCTTCGCTCGCGTAGGAGGTGCCCCGGTGGTCTGGATCGAGGTGGAACAGGGTGTCCAGGTCCCAGCCGCGGTTCACCGGGAAGCCGGAGATGGTGTCCGTGCCCGACGCCACGACGTTCCACAGATCCTCGGGAGAGCCCACCCCTCCCGGATAGCGGCACGCCATGCCGACGATCGCGATCGGCTCGTCCGTCGCGGCCGAGGTGAGGACCGGAGCGGCCGGATCGGGCTCGTCGTCGGAGAGCTGGGTGTGGATGAACGTCGCGAGCGCGGCGGGCGTCGGGTGGTCGAAGACCACCGTGGCCGGAAGCCGCACGCCGACGGCGGCGCCCAGGTTGTTGCGCAGCTCGATCGCGGTCAGCGAGTCGAAGCCCAGGTCGGTGAAGGCCTTGTCCTGGTCGACGCGGTCCGCTGAGGCGTGCCCCAGCACGGCGGCGACCTGGTTGCGCACCAGGGCGAGCAGCGCCTTCTGGTCGGCCTTCGCCGTCCCCGCCCGCTGCGGGCCCGCCGCCGGCGAGGTACCGGCGGCGGTGCGCCGCGACCTCGTCCTGACCAGGCGCTCGAGCAACGGCGGGAGAAGGGCGTCGCGGGACCGTGCCTCGAGAGCGGCCAGGTCGAACCGCGCGGTGACGGTGAGTGGCAAGTCGGAGGCCAGCGCGGCATCGAACAACGCGAGGCCCTCGTGCTCCGCCAGCGCCGGGAAACCCTGCCTGGCCGCCCGGTCGGCTTCCGCCGGGGTCAGACCGCCGCCCATGCCCAGCTCCCACAACCCCCACACGAGGGACTGGGCCGGGAGGCCGGCCGAGCGGCGGTGCAGCGCCAGCGCGTCGAGGAAGCTGTTGGCTGCGGCGTAGTTGCCCTGCCCGGCACCTTCGAAGAGTCCGGACGTGGAGGAGTACAGGGCGAACAACCGCAGGTCGAGGTGACTCGTCAGCTCGTGCAGGTGCCAGGCGCCGTCGACCTTCGGGCGGAGCACGCCCTCGACGCGCTCCTCGTCGAGCGAGGTGACGACGCCGTCGGCGAGTGAGCCCGCGGCGTGCACCACGCCGACGAGCGGGCGTTCCGCCGGAATGGCTCCGATGACGGATTCCAGGGCCGCGCGATCGGCGACATCGCACGCGCTGATGGTGACGTGCGCGCCGAGCCGGGTGAGTTCGGCGCTCAGCTCGCCGGCTCCTGGCGACTCGGCGCCGCGACGGCTGGTCAGCACCAGGCTCGTCACCCCGTGGGCCGACACCAGGTGTTTGGCCAGTGCTGCTCCGAGCCCGCCGGTGCCACCGGTGATCAGGACGGTGCCGTCGTCAGGCAAAACCCGCTCGGCGCCGACCGCGGCAGGGGCGCGCACGACACGTGGTGCGAGCAGGACGCCCTCGCGCACGGCCAGCTGGGCTTCACCGCACCCGGCGGCGGCACCGACGAACTCCTCGGGGCCGTCGAGGAGGACGAACCGCCCGGGGTGTTCGGCCTGCGCCGCGCGCACCAGACCGCACACCGCGGAGGAGCCGACGTCGGTCACGTCCGGCCCGGCCGCGCCGGTGGTCACCACGACGAGACGGGATTCCGCGTACCGGACGTCGGCGAGGAAGTCCTGCACGGCCGCGAGCACGGTGCGGATGGCCTCACGCGCGCCGGCCGGACCGTCGCTCTCCGGCGAGACGAACAGGGCGAGCACACCAGGGGCGGCGTCCACCGCGCCGTAGGTCGTCCACGCCGGTGCGTCCCCGGCGGGCACGGACACCCAGTCCACTGTGTACAGACTGGTGGAGCCACCGCTCAGCGCGGCCGCGGACGGCGCACGGGACACGAGCGAGTCGACCGTGAAGACCGGCGCACCCGCCGGGTCGACGGCGTGCAGACCGACCTCGTCGGCGCTCTTGACGGTGATCCTGACGCGGAGCGACGTCGCGCCGGTCGCGTGCACCGACACGCCGGACCAGGAGAACGGCAGCCGTGCCCGCCCGTCGTCGTCACCGGCTCCGCCGAACGCGATCGCGTGCAGGGAGGCGTCCAGCAGGGCGGGGTGGACGGCGAACTCCGCCGCGGCCACCCCGGCCGGCTCCGGCAGGGTCACCTCGGCGAACACCTCGTCACCGGCGACCCACACCCCGCGCAGCCCGCGGAAGACGGGGCCGTAGGCGAGACCGGTGGCGGCCAGGTCGTCGTAGACGCCGTCGAGCGCGACCTCCCGCGTTCCGGCGGGCGGCCACGACGTCGTGGACCACTGGTGCGGTGCCGACGGCTCCACCGCCAGTGCACCGGATGCGTGCAGGACCCACTCGTCGGACCCGGACAGCCTGGAGTGCACGCTGAACGCGGACCTGCCGGCGGAGTCGACAGGGCTGGACCGCAGCTGCAGCTGCACGGAGTCGGAGTCCGCGAGCACCAGGGGTGCCTGCAGGGTCAGCTCCTCGACCGCGGCGCACCCCGCCTCCTCGGCCGCTCGCACCGCCAGGTCGAGCAGCACGGCCCCCGGGACGACGACGCGGCCGAACACGACGTGGTCGGCCAGCCACGGGTGCGTCGCGAGGGACAGCCTTCCCGTGAGCACGTGGCCTTCCCCGCCGGCCAGTGCGACGGTCGCGCCCAGCAACGGGTGGTCGCCGGGCTCCAGGCCCAGCGCGGCCGCGTCGACCGCGGCCGATCCGGAGAGCCAGAAGTGCTCGCGCTGGAAGGCGTAGGTGGGCAGTTCGACGGTGGTCGCGGACGCCGGGAACACCGCGGGCCAGTCGACCTGGGCGCCGCGCACGAAGGCGTGGCTCAACGCGCTGAGCGCCTCGATCTCCTCCGGGCGGTCGCGGCGCAGCACGGGCCGGAACAGCACGCCGGCCTCGTCCGTGAGGCAGTCGGCGGCCATCGCGGAGAGCACACCGTCGGGGCCCAGTTCCAGGCACGTCGTGACGCCGGCCGACTCGATGACCCGCACGGCGTCGTGGAACCGCACCGCCTCGCTGACGTGCGCCACCCAGTAGTCCGGTGTGGACACTTCCTCCGGGTGCACGAGACGGCCCGTGACCGTGGAGACGAACGGGATGGCCGGAGCGGAGAAGGAGAGGAACTCGAGGAGCATGCGGAACTCGTGCAGCATCGGCTGCATCAACGGGGAGTGGAAGGCGTGGCTGACGTTGAGGCGCTTGGCCTTGCCGCCCTGGGCCTGCCACCGGCCGGCGATCCCCAGGACGACGTCCTCGGCGCCGGAGAGCACGACGGAGCGCGGTCCGTTGACCGCCGCGATGCCCGCGGCGTGCTCGTGCCCGCTCAGCAGGCTCAGCGCTTCCTCTTCCGTCGCGCGCAGCGACACCATCGCGCCGCGCGCCTCGAGCTCCTGCATCAGCCGCCCGCGGGCGGCCACCAGGGTCGCGGCGTCCTCGAGGGTGAGCACCCCCGCCACGTGCGCCGCGGCGATCTCGCCGATGGAGTGCCCGCTGACGTAATCGGGCTTCAGGCCCTGCGACTCGAGCATCCGGTACAGCGCGACCTCGATCGCGAACAGCGCGGGCTGGGCGTAGGAGGTCTGGTCGATCAGGGCGGCGTGCTTGCTGCCCGCCTCGGCGAACAGCACCTCCAGCAACGGGGTGTCCAGCTGGATGTCCAGGTAGCCGCACGCGTCGTCCAGCGCACGGGCGAACACCTCGTTGCGCTCGTACAGCTCAAGCCCCATCGCACGGCGCTGGGAGCCCTGGCCCGCGAACAGGAAGGCGAGGCGGCCGGTACCCGCGACGTCCTGGAGAGCGGCGGTCGTGCCGATCACCGCGTCGAGGCCCGCCAGCAGCTCGTCGCGGCCGCGGCCGACGACGGCGGCGCGGTGGTCGAGGGCGGCGCGGGTGGTGGCGAGCGACAGCCCGACGTCGGCCGGGCTGAGCGCCGGGTCGCTGCCGACGAAGGTCTTCAGCCGTTCGGCCTGGGCGCGCAGGGCGTCCTGCGTCCTGCCCGACAGCACCCAGGAAACGGCGACGTGATCGGCGTCTTGACCGTCATCGATCCGCTCGTCCTCCGCAGCCGGGGGTTCTTCGATGATCACGTGGGCGTTGGTGCCGGAGATGCCGAAGGACGAGATCCCGGCACGGCGCGGGCGGTCCGTCGCCGGCCACGGCTGTGCTTCACCGAGCAGCGAGACGGTGCCCGCCGACCAGTCCACGTGCGGCGTCGGCCGTTCGAGGTGCAGCGAGCGCGGCAGGGTTCCGTGCCGCATCGCCATCATCATCTTGATCACGCCCGCGGCGCCCGCGGCCGCCTGGGCATGGCCGATGTTCGACTTGATCGAACCGACCCACAACGGCTTGTCCGCATCGCGCTCCCGGCCGTACGTGGCGAGGAGCGCCTGGGCCTCGACCGGGTCTCCCAGGCGGGTGCCGGTGCCGTGGGCCTCGACGGCGTCGACGTCGGCGGCGGCGAGCCCGGCGTTGGCCAGCGCCTGGTGGATCACGCGCTGCTGCGCGAGGCCGTTCGGTGCGGTCAGGCCGTTCGAAGCGCCGTCCTGGTTGATGGCCGACGCGCGCACGACCGCGAGCACGGGATGGCCGTTGCGCCTGGCGTCGGAGAGTCGTTCCAGCGCGAGGATTCCGACGCCTTCGCCCCATCCGGTGCCGTCTGCCGACTCGTCGAAGGACTTGCACCGTCCGTCCGGTGCGAGCCCTCGCTGACGGGAGAAGGCGACGAAGTTGCCGGGGGTCGCCATGATCGCCACGCCACCGGCCAGCGCGAGGTCGCACTCGCCGGACTTCAGCGAGTGCGCGGCGAGGTGCAGGGCGACGAGGGAGCCCGAGCAGGCGGTGTCCACGCTCAGGGCGGGACCTTCGAGGCCGAGGACGTACGCGATGCGACCGGACACCACACTCGTCGCGTTGCCCGTCAGCAGATGCCCTTCCGACCCTTCGGGAGCGTCCGCCAGTCGCGGACCGTACTCCTGGGGCTCCACCCCGATGAACACACCGGAACGGCTGCCGCGCAACGAGGTGGGGTCCACACCCGCGCGTTCCAGCGCCTCCCAGGAGACCTCGAGCACCAGACGCTGCTGGGGGTCCATGGCGGTCGCTTCACGCGGGGAGATCCCGAAGAACTCGGCGTCGAACTCCCCCGCCGCGTCCAGGAACCCGCCGTGCCGGCTGTAGGTCTTCCCCGCCTTGCCCGCGTCCTCGTCGTAGATCCCCTCGACGTCCCAGCCGCGGTCGGAGGGGAAGCCGGCCACGGCGTCGACGCCCTCGTCGACCAGGCGCCACAACCCCTCCGGCGAGTCGACCCGCCCCGGGAACCGGCAGCCGACACCCACGATCACCACGTCGTCGTCGTGCTCGATGAGCGGGAACGCGGACGTGGACCCGAGCGGGTCGTCACCGGCTCCCAGGCGCGTGGCCAGTGCCATCGGGCTCGGGTGGTCGTAGACGACGGTCACGGGCAGCTCGAGGCCGGTGGCCGCGACGAGACGCGCGTGGAGCTCGACCGATGCCAGCGAATCGAACCCGAGGTCGAGGAACGACCGGGTGCCGCTGCCCACCGGCGGTGCGCCGGGCACCATGTCGGCGAGAACTTCCGCGGTCACCCGCATGACGAGATCGCGCAGTGCGTGTGCCGCCTCGCCCGAGTTTCCCGCGGGCAGCTCGTTTCCCCGGTCCACCACCTCGCCGGTGGCAGGACGGAGGTCATCGAACTCGCTCAAGTGCGCACTCCCCAACTACTCCGTGGGACGTCAGTGATGGCGACCAACAATGCAAGGCGATCCCGCCAAAACGCATCGGGACGCAGAACTGCTGTAACGTAATCACAGGTCGAGCACTTGGGGGATGTGAAGATTCCATCCGACGACCACCGGGGAAGAACTCCCCCTCCACCCGGACGGATCGGCGCGGCGTGCACACCCCGGACGTGACCTCCGTAATTACTTGGCGATGACCGGGACGCGGAACCGCTCCATTACTCCGCAGACCCGCCCGACATAGGATCCATTCCTATTTCTCCGTGGCCGCAAATACAGCATCTCGCCACTGCGGCGCAGGCCGAGACCAGGTAGTTCCAAATGCATTTGGAGGCGTCGCCATGAGCCGCACAGCAGTCGTGTTCCCGGGAATGGGTCCGTCGAAGTTCGGCGATGTCGGCAGGTTCATGACGGTCAGTCCGTTCGCCCGGCGGAGGCTGGCCGAAGCGGACGCCGCGCTCGGGTATTCACTGCTCGACGAGCTGCGCTCCGGGCCCGACGAGTACAGCGCGGCACAGCAGATCGCGTTCCTGGTCAACTCCGTCGCGATGGCCGACTGGATGGAGAAGTCGCTGGGCTTCCGTCCGGACATGTGCGTCGGATCCAGCTTCGGCGAGCGCGCCGCGGTCGCCTATTCGGGAGCCATGCCGTTCGCGGAGGTCGTCAGGCTCACCGCCGAGCTGGCGCGGTGCGAGCTGGACTACTTCCGGGAGGAACACCGGGACCTGGTCAGCCAGCTGGTCGTGCGCACGCCGCAGGAACGGCTGGACGACATCCTCACCACCATGTCGCAGGACGACGAGTGGCACGAGATCTCCGGGTACTTCGACGACACCGTTCACCTCGTGACGATGCACGAGAAGCATCTCGAGGCGTTCAAGCGCAAGATCAGCGACTGCGGCGGCTACTCCTTGACCACGATGCGCCCCGCCGCTCATGCCCGTGTTCTGGCGCCGTTGCGCGCCCGGATGCGGGAAGAAGTCTTCGGGAAGTTCTCCTTCGCCGCGACGACGACGCCGATCATCTCGGACCAGGACGGCTCGCTGATCAGCGGAGGAGCCGAGGTCGGCGCGATGCTCGAGGCGTCCACCGTCAACCCGGTGCACTGGGGGCACATCCACGACCGGATGGTGAGCGAGGGCCTGACGAGGATCTGCGTGGCAGGGCCGGACTTCCTGATCCACCGGCTGGGGATCCTGAGGAAGAACTTCGACGTGGTGACGGCCGGCCCGAAGGACGCTTTGAAGTCCCGCCGACCCAGCCGATAAGCCTCGAAAGACCGATCAGAGCCCGTTTTCTGTCCCATCGGGACTAATCAGGCCTCCGCAACACCCAGGCAGGTTCGCCCTTTTTACTCGCGGCCCCATGACGTCCATGTTACACGACAAATCACCCGCAGTGCCCATCTCGTCGCTGAAAGCGACACTTTCGCTGCGTCCGCCTCCAGCGCGCTCACCACTGACCGCAGTTCCGTCACACCGCTGAGATACGACGAATCATCGAGGTTTCAAAAAATGGGATTCATGTCGATTGTCACAGAGGACGAGCCGGCCCCGACCGCGGGTTTGTCCCCGGATTTTCCCTTCGTCTACGACGACTGGCTGAACCACCGGGCCGGACTCGGTGCCGTGCCGGCAGAGCGGCACGGCACCGAGGTGGCGGTCATCGGCGGAGGAATCTCGGGCATGGTGGCCGCCTACGAGCTCATGAAGCTGGGACTGCGACCGGTCGTGTACGAGATCGAGGAACTCGGCGGGCGGATGCGCACCGTCGGGTTCGAGGGACACCCGGAACCGAGGGCGGAACTGGGATCGATGCGATTCTCGCCGTCGGCCACCCTGTTCCACTACGTGAACAAGCTGGGCCTGAAAGCCGTACCGTTCCCCAACCCGCTGGCCGACGCCACCCCCAGCACGGTCATCAACCTGCGCGGTGAAACGCACTGGGCGCGCGGTCCCGAGGACCTTCCCCTGACGTTCCAGCAAGTCTCCGACGCGTGGTCCAAGGCGTTGCACGAAAAGGCCGACCTGCCGGTCATGATGGGAGCGATGGAGCGGCGCGACATCTCCGTGATCAAGGCCTTGTGGAACCGCACGGTCCGCGAACTGGAAAACCAGTCGTTCTACGGCTTCCTGACCTCCACAGCGGCGTTCTCGTCCTTCGAACAACGGGAGATCTTCGGCCAGGTGGGCTTCGGGTGCGGCGGGTGGGACACCGACTTCACCAATTCCGTGCTCGACGTCCTGCGAGTCGTCTACACCGAGGTCGGTGACAAGCAGTACCGCATCATCGGCGGCAGTCAGCAGGTTCCGATGGGATTGTGGCGGCACGAGCCGGAAGACCTCGTGCACTGGCCCGCCGGCACCTCGCTCGCACGACTGCACGACGGAACGCCGATGCCGGGTGTGTGCAGGATCGGCCGCGGCGACGGTGGCGCCGGTTACCGGATCGAGGACGTGTCCGGCGGTGTGCGCGAGTACCCGGTGGCCGTCTTCACGGCTCAGAGCTGGAACCTGCTGTCCCGGATCCAGTGCGACCCCGATCTGTTGCCGTCCGACCTGTGGACCGCCGTCGAACGAACCCACTACATGGGCTCGTCGAAGCTCTTCGTGCTGACCGACCGCCCGTTCTGGCGCGACCGCGACGAGAGGACCGGTCGCGACGTCATGGGCATGACGCTCACCGACCGCCTGCCGCGGGGCGTCTACCTGTTCGACGACGGACCTGACGAACCCGGCGTGATGTGCCTGTCGTACACGTGGAACGACGATTCCCTGAAGGTCGCCACCCTCACCGCCGAGGAGAGGCTGGAGGTGGTCCTGGCGTCGCTCGCCCAGATCTACCCGGACGTCGACATCCGTTCGCACATCATCGCGCCGCCGGTCTCGGTCACCTGGGAGACCGAGCCGAACTTCATGGGCGCGTTCAAGTCCAGCCTCCCAGGCCAGTACCGGTACCAGCGCGCGTTGTTCACCAACTTCATGCAGGACGGGTTCGACGCGAAGCACCGCGGTTTCCTCATGGCGGGCGACGACATCTCCTGGCTGGGAGGTTTCGCGGAGAACGCCGTGGAAACGGCGTTGAACGCGGTCTGGGGCGTGATGCGTCATCTCGGCGGCGCGACCCACCCGGACAACCCCGGGCCAGGTGACCTCTTCGACGAGCTGGCGCCGGTCGTCATCTGAGACGCGTCCCAGGTCGTGGCCGGCTCGGCCAGGACCTGGGACAGCCTCAGTACAGTTCCGGCCGCCTGTCGGTGAGGTACGGGGTCTCGGCGCGGGCCTCGGCGATCAGCGACAGGTCCAGATCGGTCACCAGAAGCCCGTCCGAGGTCCCTGCGTCGATCGCGACGACCCGGCCGTCCGGTCCTGCCACCCTGGTGAGACCGCAGTACTTCAGATGACGTTCCCCGCCGGTCCAGTTGGTGTAGGCGATGAACAGCTGGCTCTCGAAGGCGCGGGCCGGCACCACCGTCTCGGCGACGAAGTGCCACGGGACCATCAGGGCGGTCGGCACCACCAGGAGCTCGGTGCCGCGCAACGCGTGCGCGCGAACCAGTTCCGGGAACTCCACGTCATAACAGATGATCAAGCCGACGGTCGTGCCGTCGACGACGGCCTGCACGACCCCCGTGTCCCCCGCGCTGAAGCTCGACCGGTCGATGTCGCCGAACAGGTGCGTCTTGCGGTAAGTGGCCAGACCCGTTCCATCGGCACCGACCACCCGCACGGAGTTGTAGACGCGTTCCCCGGCCAGCTCGGGCCAGCCGTGCACGATCGCGATACCGCACTCGGCGGCGATCCGCGCGACTTCGCCGCACATCGGTCCGCTCTCCGGCTCAGCGAGCTCACGCAGCTTCCGGCCGCCGAGGTTGTAGCCGGACAGCGACATCTCCGGCGTGACCAGCAACCGCGCGCCGGCCTCGGCGGCCTGCCCCGCGCGCACCCGCAGACGGGCGAGAGCACCCGCCACGTCGGACGGGTGCGTCGAGGCCTGCCAACAGGCGATTCTCATCGCGAACTTCCTCCTACGCCGTACGTCTCCCGCTCGCCGCGACGCGGACGCGGCGGACGAATCGTGGTCAGGAGAGGGCCGAAGACGAACCAGGCCACACCGGTGCCGGTCATGATCGGCATGGCGACCTTCCACATGAGTTCGGTCTGCTCAGGTGTGCTGACGAAAAGGACCAACGCGGCCATGATGACCATCGAGATGAGCCACGCGAGCGCGAACTTGCCGAACTGCGCCCACTCGTAACGCACCTTGGCGCGACCGTACTTCGGCGGGTGGACAGGTGGCGGACCGCCGGCGAAACGGTGGTGGAAGCGCTGGTCCGCCCACCGCATGATGCTGTGCCCGAATCCGAGGGTGAGACCGAGATAAATGGCGGCCGCCGCGTGCGGCCACGTCGCCTCGCCACCCGCGCGCAGGTCGAACACCGTCGCGACGAGCAGCACCACGTCCACGAGCGGCGTGCAGATGAGCAGCGCACCGCCGACCCTGGGGCTCCGCAGCGGATAGCGCGCGACCAGCCCGGCGAGCAGGAAGAACCAGAACCCGATCTCACATCCGATGATCAGTGCGAGGATGAAGTTCTCGCGGACGTACCCGAGGATCTCCGTCATACACCGATCGTGGCAGGACGATCTATTGTTCTGTTATCGCCTGTTCTTCCGGTGTCACCGAATGTCCCTGGGCGCGCATTTCCTCCAGTCGCCGTGCCGGCTCCTACAATTCTCAGAGAGCTCTGAGATCGGGTGGCCAGCGTGAACCGAAGTGCGTTCGTCGGCGTGCAAGGGCCCGCGTCAGTGCCGCTGGCGACCTACCAAGCACACATCCGGGTGTCGGACGGGACCGTGACCGTGACCGAAACTCTCCCACCGACATCGTCGTCACCACCGAGTCCTGGGTGGACTGCATGAATCAGAGGTGAATCCCCGGCAGGATCTCGAATATCAGGAATCCTGATATAAGGAGAATGCGCCTGCCTTGTTGAACTGTCAAGAAGGGGTCCACCTCAGAGGTCCAGCACCAGGCGGGCCGAACGGGACCGGGACACGCAGATCATCATCACGTCGCCCACCGCCCGCTCCTGGTCGGTGAGCACGGAGTCGCGGTGATCGGGTGTCCCGGCGAGCACGGCCGTCTCGCAGGTGCCGCAGGTGCCTTCCTGACAGGACGACAGCACGGCCACGCCCGCTCGTTCGACGACCTCGAGGACGGACTGCCCGGCCGGCACCCGCAGCACCGCACCGGTCTGCGACAGCTCGATCTCGAACTCGTGCCGGGGCTCTTGTGCCGCACCGGTCTTCGGCGCGAACCGTTCGACGTGGAGTGCGTCTTCCCGCCAGTCCGCACAATGCTGCTCGACGGCGGTCAGCAGGCCTTCGGGACCACAGCAGTAGACGGCGGTGTCCTCGTCCGGCTCGCCGAGCACCGCCCGCAGGTCCAGCAGGCCGTGCTCGTCCTCCGGACGGATCTCGACCTGGCCGAGGTGCTCGAGCACGTCGCGGAACGCCATGGAGGACCGCGTTCTGCCGCCGTAGAACAACCGCCAGTCGTGACCTGTCGCCTCGACCTGGGCGATCATCGGTAGGATCGGGGTGATGCCGATGCCACCGGCGATGAACAGGTAGCGCTTCGCCTCGACGAGCTCGAAGTGGTTGCGCGGCCCTCGCACCTCGATCTGCTGCCCCACCGCGAGAATGTCGTGCACGTGCTGTGAGCCGCCGCGCCCGTCCGGTTCACGGAGGACGGCGACCTGCATGATCGAGGTGTCGTCCGGGTCGCCGCACAGCGAGTACTGGCGCACCAGGTCGTCGGCGAGCACGAGGTCGACGTGGGCACCCGGTGTCCAGCCCGGCAGCGGGTCGCCGCCCGGATGCCGCAGCGTCAGGAGCACCACCCCGTCGGCGACCTGTTCCTTGTCGTCCAGCAGGAGCTTCATGTCGTGTGCCCATCGGGATGGTCGAGCAGCCACGCCCACAGCTCGACGGGATCTTCGAACTCGCGCTCGGCGGAGCAGTGGCACACCGCGCGGAGCCGGTCCGTGCCGAGCACCCAGTGGATGCGGAACACGCGGTCGCCGGTGAGCGCGTTCATGCCTTCTCGCACAGGCGCTGGAGCATCCGCCGTGCGGCGAGCCCACCGGTGTCGATGTTGATCGACAGCTCCTGGTAGCCGTCCGGCTCCTTCGCGATGACCTGCTCCAGCACGTTCAACGCCACGACGTCCTGCATGACGACGGTGCGGTTGTTCTCGGCGAGGAACGCCGAGACCTCCTCGTCCCCGAGCGCGAAATCCCGTGCCACGCACCAGAAGTCGTGCGTCGAGGACTCCGTCTCCGGCGTGATCGCGTACACGACCTCGACGTGGAACGCGTCCGGGTCGGTGCCGTCCGGGTTGGGCACGGAGCCGACCGGCGCGATGCGACTGTGCAGTTTGTACAGGCACGGCGGCGTGTACTCGATGTCCTGCCAGCGCGCGATCCTGCCCTGCAGACCGGTGGACTTGGCGTAGAACGGCGGGCATTCCGCGTCGTCCATGTGCCGCGACACGTAGACGATGCCGGCGTCCTCGTCGACCTCGGTCGTGATCGGGGTGGAGGCGACCTCCGGTGTGCCGATGTAGCCGCCGTGCAGGTAGGTCTCGTGCGAGAGGTCCAGCAGGTTGTCGACGAGCAGCTCGTACCTGGCGTTCAACGGTTCCATGCCGGCGACCGTCGTGTAGTCCGGCGAGACGAGCCACGGCGCGCGCGGGATCCGCGACGCGTCGGCGTTCGCCGGGTCGCCGATGAAGACCCACACGAACGAGTCCTGCTCGACGACGGGATAGGGCAGAAGCCGTGCGGTGCGCGGGATGCGGGTCTGGCCGGGCACGGCGACGCACTTGCCGCTCGCGTCGTAGGTGAAGCCGTGGTACCCGCAGACCACCTGGTCGTCGACGAGCCGGGAAGGCTTCTGCGACAACGGGAAACGGCGGTGCACACAGCGGTCCGGCATGGCCGTCACCGCGCCGTCGCGAGTGCGCCAGAACAGAATCGGCTCGCCGCAGATGGTGCGGGTGAACAGGTCGTGCTCGATCTCGGAACCGTAGGCCGCGACGTACCACTGGTCGCGCGGGAAGCCGGTCATCGACGCTCCTCATCCGTGGTGGGAGACCACAGAGTGGCGGAGGCCACAGCCGGCGCCGTAGAGCACTTTCCGGAAAATGGAAGTCGATCCTAATTCGACAGTGCGCGGGAGATCGCCTGGGCGCTGGTGCGCACGAGCCGCGCCAGTGCGTGCGCGGTGGTGCTGCCGTGCCGCACGACCAGCGACACCGCGGCGACGACCTCGCCCTGCCGGTCGCGGATCGGTGCGCCGACCGACAGGGCGTCCATCGTGACCTGGCGGTCACTGATCGAGAAGCCGTTCGACCGGACGTCGGCGAGCATCCGGCGCAACCGCGCCGGATCGGTGACGGTCTTGGCGGTGTACCGGGCGATCGGTCCGTTGAGCACTTCCTCCTGCACCTCGACGGGGGCGTGCGCGAGCAGGACCAGGCCGACACCGGTGGCGGTGAGCGCGAACCGGTCGCCGACGCGGGTGAGCACCGGCACCGCGTCGGAACTCGCGATGCGTTCGACGAAGACGAGCTCCGTGCCCTCCCTGACGGCGAGTTGCACGTTCTCCCTGGTGATCCGGGAAAGGTCCTCGAGGAACGGCAACGCGGCCTCGCGCAGCCCCGGACCGCGTGGCGCGAGCGAGCCGAGCTCCCACAGCCGCAGCCCGATCCGGTACAGCCCGTCCGTGCCGCGTTCGACGGCGCCCCACGCGCAAAGCTCCTGCATCAGCCGGTGCGTGGTCGACAACGGCATGCCCGCACGCCGGGCGAGATCGCTCAACGTCAGCTCGCGGCGCTCGGCGTCGAACGCGTCGAGGAGCCGCAACGCACGGCCGATCACCGGCCCCGTCGGGCCCGCGGGCCTGCCTCTTCTCGACACGCTCATCCCGCCATCTTCCCGTGCCGTTCCAGGAGAGCCGATCGAACCTGGCGTACGGGTGGTACGGCCAGGACAGCACGATCAGCCCGCGGGCTCGCCCAGGTGCCGCCGCACGTGCTCGTGGCGGAAGTGGTGGACGGCGCCGTACTGGCGGAGCACGCCGCGGCCGCAGGCGTGGTCCAGGAACTCCCCCCCAGTCGCCACGGCAGCCTGCCGCGCGCGGCCAGCGCGAGCCGGGCGGCGGTGAACCTGGCGTAGGCGCTGAACAGCGCCCAGGCGGCGGCGAAGCCGAGGGTCATGTGGACCGCGTACCAGATTCCCAGGACGGCGAACACCGCCGCGATCCCGAGCATCGTCCCGGCGCCGAGCACGACCACCGCACGGTCGGCGCGGACAGTCGCGGCGGGGCTGGTCGGGCGCGCCAGGTCGGCGAGCCCGACCAGCCCGTCGGTCCGGTCCTCGCGCTGCTGCCGCCACAGCGCGCGGACGGACCACCCGAGCAGGGACACGCCGACCACGACGAGCGCGCTCAGCACCAGTACCGAGCGAATCGTGTGCGGCAAGTCGCTCGACAGGCCGACGGCGGCCGTCAGCAGGGCGAGCAGCCCGGCGACCAGCAGGAGTCCCGTGCCCAGGCTCCGGGCGAGCACGCGCATTTCGGCTCGCAGCCTGGGGGCCGAGGCGGTGAGGGCGTGCGGGGTCTCGAGGTCGCGCACCCCTGCGAACTCCAGGTAACGGCGGTTGCTCACCAGGAACCCGAGCATCACGGCGGCGACCAGGCCAGGGAGGGGGCCGGCGTTTCCCATGATGCCGTAGCCCATGGCCGCGCCACCCGCCGCCCGGCAGGCGGGAGCGGCCCACGGCACGGAGCGGTGCAGGCGCCACCACGCGAGATCCGGCAACCCGGTCGCATCGAGGTGCCGGGCCAGGTGGGCGAACCAGCGCTGGGCGGCGGTGTGGTGCAGCCGGGTGAACGACGGCCGGGCGGACGACCGAGTCCGCCGCGGCGGGTCGTCCGGGTAGACCGCCGGGATCAGGTGGGCCAGCAGATGGGCCTCGATCGCCGCCAGGCCGGGGAAGCGGGCGCGGTCGCAGAGCTCGTCCGGGTCCTGGTCGAGCCTCTGGTGGACCACGCGGATCAGCCACACGACCAGCGGCGTCGGGACAGGTTCGGCTCGGAGCCTGGCGAACAACGGACCGAGGCGGGCGGCACCGCGCGGCACCGCCTCGGTCAGGTACTGCTCCACGTCGTCGCGGTCCGGCGGCAGCAGTTCGGCGCGGGTGGCGCACACCAGCCCGCTCCCCACCGCCTCCAGCTCCTGGTACTCCGCCAGCCCGCAGGTGACCACCAGCGGGACCGACGAGCCCAGGCGGTTGAGCGCCGCGACGGCTCGCGGGCGCAGGTCGCCGGCGATGGTCTCCAGCCCGTCCAGGACGGGCAGCACCAGGCCGACCTCGAGCAGGGCGGAGGCCAGCGTGATGCGCCGGCCGTCCACCCAGCGCACGGTCTGGCCGAGCCGGTGGTCGCGGATCAGCCTGCCGGCGAGCCAGTCGAACGCGTGCAGCTCGTCCGGGTTCCAGTCGGTGACCGGGACCAGCACGGGCACCGGGCCGCCGGCGGTCCGCGCCGCCAGCTCGTCGGACACCAGCCGGATCGCCGACACGCTCTTGCCCGAAGCCGGACCGCCGAGCACGAGCAGCCTGCGGGTCGGCACGTGCAGGCGGAAGAAGGCACCGATCCGATCGAAGGTGACACCCCCGGCGGTCAACCGGGTGGCCAGGGGAC
The DNA here is from genome assembly GCF_040682435.1 of Lentzea sp. NPDC051208. Lineage (NCBI taxonomy): Bacteria > Bacillati > Actinomycetota > Actinomycetes > Pseudonocardiales > Pseudonocardiaceae > Lentzea > Lentzea sp. NPDC051208. The sequence continues at coordinate 112,055 of NZ_JBFBAW010000001.1, forward strand.
GCGGGTCGGCGAGGCCGAGGCGCTCGACCTCGCCGCGCCACAGGTCCGCGACCGAGCCGGCCAGGCGGTCCGCGGCCTTGACCAGCACCTGGCTCAGCTCCGCGTCGACCGGCGTGGTGCGGAGCAGGGCGTCACCGCTCAGGACGGCCGGGGCGGCGGGAGGTGCCAGCTCCGGTGAGACGTGGCGGGGCTGCCCGGTCAGCACCCGCAACAGCTCGTCCAGCTGGCCGGGCACGGCGTAGCAGGTCGCGGAGTGCGGCTGGAGGAACGCGGGCAGGTCGTCCGCCGAGCAGCCGGGCAGGACGACCGGCAGGATCCTCGGCAGCCACCGGGGCCGGTCCGCCGCCAGGTGCTCGCGGAGAATCGCGAGCTGGAACCGGGCGTTCCCGCCGGCCGCGCCGTCCGGCCCGGCCAGCCGCCGGTACTCGGGCGAGGCGATCGCCAGCACGAAGTCGCCCTGTTCGATCTGCTCGACCACCCAGTCGCACCAGTCCCGCCGCTGTTCGCGCTCCCACTGGTCCAGACGCACGTCGATGCCGAACTCGCTGCGCAGTCGCCGGGCGAACCGCCGGACGGTCTCGGTGTGCTCGCCGGAGTCGTCCGCGTAGGAGACGAACACTCTGGGTGATGTGGGCGCCACGGCGAACGACCCTACCGGCCGATCATGTCGACGAACTCGGCCACCGCAGCTGCACGCGGCCTCTCGTCGCCGAACGTGGAGGAGCACCGCCGGGTGCCGGCCGTCCTGACCTACCTGGCCGAGTACGGCTGATGCTCCTCCCCCTTCAGGCTCAGCCCAGCACGCAGAGCAGCGAACAGGCCTTCGCGGACGACCACTCGCTGTACGTCCGGGTGCCGTTGACCGGCGTGTACTTCGCCTTCGCCTTGTTGGTCAAGGGGAACAGCGACAGCAACGCGTAGGTCGAGCAGTACACCACTTTGGACTCACCGGGCTGCAGCGTGAACGGCCCGGTCTGGCAGGCCGGTTCCACGTCGTCGACCACGTAGGCGTCGGCGATCGGGATCGGGCCGTTGTTCGTCACGGTCACCCGCCAGTACGCCGTGGCGAACAGCAGGCCGAGGACACCCACGGGTGCTTGCTTCACCCAGGGACCGGCTCCGCCCGCCTTGCAGTTGGCCGGCGTGTGCGAGCCGCAGATCTCCTTGTTCACCACCACGTTCGGCATGCACGCCGTTCCCGGTGCGACCTGACGGGTCACCGTGTTGGACGAGAAGCCGCCGGTCGCGTCGGTCCCGTTCGCGGTGTTCGCGACGGACGTGACCGCGCAGTCCGCGGAGATCGTGGTGCGGAAGCACATCTGCGGTGCGTCGCCGTTGAACTCGATGGCCAGGGACGGCTGGTTGCCGCCGCCGAAGTCCGCGGCGTTGTTCAGCACCAGCGACGCCGTGACGGTCAGCGAGGAGGCCGTGACGCCGGTCAGGTCGACCGTGCCGTCGGGGGCGAAACCCGGTGTGGCGACGGGGTTTCCGCTTCCGTCGACGGCCTTCACGGTGGAGGCGCCGAAGTTCACGTTCGCCGGTGTCACGCCGACGAGCCGCGCCGACGTGTAGGTGGTGGTGTGCGGTTTGCCGTCGCAGTAGAACTGGGACGGGGTGAGAGACACGGAGGCGCCGCTGCGAACGCAGGGCGACGCCCCCGTGTCAGGATCCATCGAGAACAGCACGCCCGCGTCGCCCAGGCCGATCATGCAGCCGGTGGGGACGTCGTAGGCGTAGCCGTAGTCCCTGGTGTCGCCGCCGTTGACGGTCGGGTGGGTGATGCGCGAAGGCACGCCGGCACAGGACGCCCCGGTGCTCCAGTCGTGGCACACCGCCGCGCCCAGGTACGGCCCGCGCCAGATGCCGATGAAGCTGCGCACGCGGTCGCCGGTGCGGACCACCTCGGGGTTGAACGCGATCACGCCTCCTTCCAGTCCGGCCGTGGCCGACGGCGCGGGCAGGGGTGAGCCGTCGATCGCGTAGCAGGTGGTGACGTTCGACGCGCCGGTCGTGCTGGAACACGCACCGGTCTCCGCACCCGTTGTGCTGTAGGCGGTGTAGGCGTTGTAGGTGATGTTGCCGTTGGGCCCGACGGGTTTCGGGGCGGGCCAGCCCGCGCACCTGGCCGTGGTGCCGGGGTCGAAGCAGCCCAGCTGGGGAGCGCCACCGGCGGCCGGCACCGACGAGGCGAAGAGCTTGCCTCCGGCGACGGTCAGCGCGCCGTAGTAGTAGCTGCCGGTGTTGGTCCACGGCACGATCGGGGCGTAGGGCTGGCCCGCGCACGCGCTCTGGGTGGCGATCGTCCAGCACACCACGTTGCCCGAGGTCGAGGCGCCGTAGAGGTTGCCGCCGATCTGGACGAGTCCCGCCATCTCGGTCGTCTGCCCGCCGCGGGGCATCAGCGGCCAGAACCCGCAGTTGCCGGGAGCGGCGAGGTCCATGCAGGCCACGCCGATCGAGGACGCCGTGGTCGCCGAGTAGTACACGCGCGCCGGATTCGCCTCGTCGCGCACGTACTGCGGTTCGAGCGGGCTGCTGATGTCGCCGGTGTTCCCCGCGCCGAACGGGCCGGGCGCGGTGTTGAGCGGTTTCGGCCACGGACCGTCCGGGCAGGGCAGGCTCGTCGCGAGATCGGTGCACACCAGCTTGGGCACGGTGAGAGCCGCGTGGTGGTAGACGTTCCACGCCTGCAGGCGGCCGTCGGACGTGCGCTGCAGGATCGGGGTGAAGCCGTCACCACCGGTCGAGGCCGCGCTGGCCTGCACAGGTGGCGTGAGGACGCTGGAGAGCGCCTTGCCGCCGTTGCGCACGTCGGGGTGCGTGGCGGTGACCGGGTTGCCCTCGGTGCCGGTCCAGCCCGGCGGTACCTGCAGCGAGCCGGCCAGCAGGGTGTGGCCCGCGCCGATGGGGTCGGTGATCGAGGCGGGCCCGTTGGCGCCGTTCGCGTAGGACACGACCCAGGAGGCGACGTCGCCGTGGGAGGCGGGATCGGACACGCCCTGCACGGACTTGGTGAGCGTGGACGAGGGTGGCTGGGCGGCCACGGGAACGGCGGCGGTGAGCGTGCTGCCAGCGAGCACGCTCGCTAGCACCATCGCCGGCAAACGTCTTCGCACGAGCATGGTCCCTTCGGTGGCGGGGTTGTTCGGGAACTGACCGCCGACGCTAGGGACGTCCTCTGTTCGGGAAAAACCCCCTCACCCGCGTGCTCGTGATGTCTGCACCATCAGACCAATGTGCGAATGCGGAACATGTGGCCTGACAGGAGATTCCATTTCATAGTTGAATGAAGTTTCACCTGAACGCCGCTGAAGTGCCTATGCGAGAAGCGAATGCTCGCGGTGCGGGGTCCACCGCAGGTGCACGTCGCGGTCGGGCGGGTCGGCCCGCAGCAGGGACAGCCGCGGCCGGACGGCGTCGGTGCGCGCGGACGGCGGCTTGCGGCTGCCCGCGCGGTACTGGACCGGCCACTCGGCCTGGTATCCCTGTTCGGCGGCCGCGTGCAGCGTCCAGTGCGGGTCGTAGAGGTGCGTGCGGCCGAGCGCGCACAGGTCAGCGCGGCCCGCCAGCAGGATGGAGTTGACGTCGTCGTAGGAGGCGATGGCGCCGACCGCGATGACGGCCGCGCCCTCGACCTCGTGGCGGATCCGGTCGGCGAACGGCGTCTGGTAGCTGCGGCCGTACGCGGGACGTTCGTCCGCCGTGACCTGACCGGTGGAGACGTCGATCGCGTTCGCGCCGTGGGCGATGAACGCGCGGGCGATCTCCACGGCGTCGTGCTCGGTGTTCCCGCCGTCGACCCAGTCGGTCGCGGAGATGCGCACGATCATCGGGCGCTCGGCCGGCCACACGGCGCGAACGGCGTCGAACACCTCCAGGGGGAACCTCAGCCGGTTCGTCAGCGAGCCGCCGTACTCGTCAGTGCGCTGATTGGCGATCGGGGACAGGAACGAGGACAGCAGGTAGCCGTGTGCGCAGTGCAGTTCGAGCAGGTCGAACCCTGCTTCGGCACCGCGCCGGGCCGCGGCGACGAACTCCGCGGTGATCCGGTCCAGGTCCTCGCGCCCGGCCTCGGCCGGGACGGGTGATCCAGGACCGTACGGCAGCGGGGACGGGCCGATGACGTCCCAGTTGCCCTCGGGCAGCGGTTCGTCCATGCCCTCCCACATCAGGCGGGTCGAGCCCTTGCGGCCGGAGTGGCCGAGCTGCAGGCCGATGCGGGCGGTGCTCCGCTCGTGCGCGAACGCCACGATCCGCGCCCAGGCGTCGCGTTGCTCGTCGGTCCACAGACCGGTGCAGCCGGGCGTGATGCGGCCCTTGGGCGAGACGCAGACCATCTCGGTCATCACCAGTCCCGCGCCGCCCATGGCCTTCGACCCCAGGTGGACGAGGTGGAAGTCGCCCGGCACGCCGTCGACGGCGGAGTACATGTCCATCGCCGAGACGATCACGCGGTTCTTGAGTTCCAGCTGCCCCAGGCGGAACGGCTGGAACATCGCCGGGGCCGTGCTCTCGAGTCCCTGGGAGGCGGCGAAGGCGGCGTCCACGCGGTCGGCGAACTCCGAGTCGCGGGTGCGCAGGTTGTCGTAGGTGATCCGGCGCGAGCGCGTGAGCAGGTTGAAGCAGAACCGGGTCGGCTCCTGGTCCGCGTACATGCCGATGCTCTCGAACCACTCCAGGGACGCCTGGGCGGCTCGCTGGGTGGATTCGACGACGGGGCGCCGTTCGGTCTCGTAGGCTGTCAGCGCGGTTTCCACGTCACCGTGTTCGTGCAGGCACGCGGCGAGGGCGAGCGAGTCCTCCATCGCGAGTTTGGTGCCCGAGCCGATCGAGAAGTGCGCGGTGTGCGCGGCGTCGCCCACGAGGACCACGTTGCCGTGGTGCCAGCGCTCGTTGCGCACGGTGGTGAAGCTGAGCCACTTCGAGTTGTTGGCGAACACCTGGTGGCCGGCCAGCTCCTCCGCGAACAGCTCGCGGACCCGGTCGACGGCGCGTTCGTCCGAGACACCCGGCGCGAACTCCTGCGCGGTGTCGAAACCGGCGCGGCGCCAGACGTCCTCGTGCATCTCGACGATGAACGTGGAACCGCTGTCGGAGTAAGGATAACCGTGGACCTGCATGGTCCCCCACGGTGTGTCCTTGATGAAGAACTGGAACGCCTCGAAGACGCGGTCCGTGCCGAGCCACATGTACCTGTTGTGCCTGCGGTCCAGAGTGGGGCGGAAGACGTCCGCGAAGGACTGCCGCACCAGCGAGTTGACGCCGTCCGCCCCGACCACGAGGTCGTGCGACGCGCGCAGGACCTCCGCCTCGGGCGCGGGTGTCGAGAAGTGCACGACCACGCCGAGATCGCGGCACCGCCGCTGCAGCAGCCCGAGCAGTTCCTTGCGGCTCATCGCGGCGAACCCCTGGCCGCCCACGGTGTGGCTCTCGCCGCGGTGGTGGATGTCGATGTCCGTCCACCGGGCGAACCGGCTGGCCATGGCGGCGGCGAACTCCGGGTCGGCGTTCTCGATCCCGCCGAGCGTCTCGTCGGAGAACACCACGCCGAAGCCGAACGTGACGTCCGGTGCGTCGCGCTCCCACACGGTGACGTCGTGCGACGGGTCGAGCTGCTTCATCAGCGCGGCGAGGTAGAGCCCACCGGGGCCGCCGCCGACGATGGCAATCCTCATGTGAGCACCTCGTCCTCGACGATCTTGCGGAGTGTGAAGCGCTGCAGCTTGCCGCTGGCGTTGCGCGGCAACGAGGTCCGGAACCGGACCTCGCGCGGGTACTTGTAGGGCGCGATGGTGCGCTTGACGTGGTCCTGGATCTCGCGGGCCTTCGCGGCGTCGCCCGGCACTCCGTCGCGCAGCACCACGAAGGCGCACACGACCGAGCCCCGCTCGTCGTCCGGTTTGGCGACGACGGCGGACTCCAGCACGTCCGGGTGGGCGTCGATGGCCTCCTCCACCTCCGGGCCGCCGATGTTGTAGCCGGAGGAGACGATCATGTGGTCGCTGCGGGCGTGGTAGTGGAAGTAGCCGTCCTCGTCGCGGTGGAAGACGTCGCCGGTGACGTTCCAGCCGTCCACCACGTAGTCCTTCTGCCGCTCGTCGTCGAGGTAGCGGCAGCCGACGGGGCCGATGACACCGAGCCGTCCCGGCTCGCCGGGGCCGAGTTCCTCGCCGTCGGCGCCGAGCACGGTGGCGCGGTAGCCCGGCACCGGTCTGCCGGTGGAGCCCGGCCGGATGTCGTCGCCGGCGGCGGAGATGAAGATGTGCAACAGCTCCGTGGCACCGATGCCGTCGATCACCTTGAGCCCCAGCCGCTCGTGCAGCCGTTTCCAGGTCTCCCGCGGGATGTGCTCACCGGCCGACACCGCCGTCCGCAGACCGCCGAGCTTCGCCTCGACACCGTCGCGCAGGATCGCCTTGTACGCGGTCGGTGCCGTCGCGAGCACCGTGACTCCCTGCTGTTGCACGAGGTCCGCGATCTGGGCGGGCGTGGCGGTCTCGGTCAGCAGGGCGCAGGCACCGGCCCGCAGCGGGAAGACGACGAGCATGCCCAGGCCGAACGTGAAGGCGAACGGGGCGGTGCAGGCGACGAGGTCGTCCTCGGTCAGCCGCAGCACGTGCCGGCCGAAGGTGTTGTCGATGGACAGGACGTCGCGGTGGAAGTGCGCGGTGATCTTGGGCGCTCCGGTGCTGCCGGACGTGGGCGCCAGCAGCGCCACGTCGTCGGCGGCGGTGTCGACGGCGGTGAACTCCCCCGGCTTGGTCGCGGCGAGCACCTGGAGGTCGTCGTACCCGACCACGGTCAGCGCCGGAAAGGCTTGCAGGTCCTCCACGAACCGCTGGTCGGACAGGGCGATCGAAGGACGGGTCCGCTCGACGATCGGCGTGAGCTCACGGGTCCGCAACGCGGCCATGGTCGTCACCACGACACCGCCCGCCTTGAGGACGCCGAGCCACGCGGCCACGGTCCACGGGTTGTTGGGCGAGCGGAGCATGACCCGTTGCCCTGGAACGAGACCGAGTTCTTCGGTCAGCACCTGGGCCACCTGGTTGGCGCGGGTCAGCAACTCGCCGTAGGACCACGTCTCCCCCGCCGGCGTGCGCAGCGCGGGGCGGTCGCGGCCGAACCTCGCGACCGGCACGTCGATGAGCTCGGTGGCGGCGTTGAGCCTGGCCGGGTAGTTCAGCTCCGGCGTCGTGAACTCGATGACGGGCCACAGCGCCGCGGGAGGTAAGTGGTCGCGAGCGAAGCTGTCCATGGTGAAGTCCTTCCCGGGCGGCGGGTCAGGAAGCGCGGATCATGCCCTCCTGGGCAACGGTGGCGAGGTGGAGACCATCGCGGGTGAAGAAACGTCCGTACCCGAGGCCACGGCCCGCATCGGCGGCGACGGCCTCCTGCACGTAGAGGAGCCAGTCGTCGACCGGGCCCTCGCGGTGGAACCACATGGCGTGGTCGAGGCTCGCGGTGACGAGACCGGGCTTCGCCCACGGCAGGTCGAGCACCCGCAGGACGGGTTCGAGGATCGTGTAGTCGCAGACGTAGGCCAGCGCGGCGAGGTCGCGCTGGGCGCCGGTCAGGCCGTCGACCGGGCGCAGCGGGTCGAAGGGCTTGATCCACACGGCCTGGTGCGGAACCTTCTCGCCCTCCACGGCGAGGTAGACCGGGCCGGGCGCGTGCCGCATGTCGAAGCTGCGGCCACCGGACCAGTAGGCCTTCGACTCCTCGGTCATCGAGCCGCCGGAGCGTCCGGCGAGGAAGTCCGCGGAGCTGGACAACTCCTCCGGGCCGGGCAGGTCCGCGGTGAACTCGGCCCGGAAGCCACCGCCCGGCTCGCCGGCGGCGAAGTTCGCGAGGCAGGCGTAGAGGGGCTTGCCGTTCTGGTAGCCGCGGACCTGCCGCGTGCTGTAGCCACGGCCGTCGCGCAGCAACTCCACCTCGTACCGCACCTGGGCGCCGATGTCGGCCGGGCGCAGGAAGTAGCTGTGCATCGAGTGCAGCGTCTTGCCGTCGGTCACCGAACGCATGGCCGCGGCCGCCGCGGCGGCGACCAGGTCCCCGCCGTAGGCCTTGGGCCACGGGCAGGGCTGGGTGACGGCGGTGAAGGCGAGGTCGAAGTGCTCCGGCTCGGCCTTCTCCAGCGCGATGGCGTCCGTGAAGATCGCCGAGGACGGCGTGGGCGTCATCGGGTCAGCCAGTCGCGCAGGTCCTCGTCCGGCACGTCGTCCAGGTTCACGACGATGTTCTCCGGCGTCCGCGTGGTCATCCACGTGAGCGGGTTGTTGCGGTCGAGGTTGCACTCGATGTGCGGCATGAACGGCGGCACGAACACCCAGTCGCCCTCCTGCATGTCGACGTAGTCCTCGAACCTGTCGCCGAAGTAGATCCGCGCCCGGCCGGACAGCACGTAGCCGCCGGTCTCGGCCTCGCCGTGGTGGTGGGTGACCGAGCGGTAGCCCGGTTCGTTGGTGACCTTGCCGAACCACAGCTTCGTCGCCGGGGTGTGCTGGATGCTCACGCCCGAGATCCGGATCGCGCCACCGGAGTTCGCGGTGTCCGGGTTCTCGGCACCGCCGCGCGTCACGACCGGCGCGACCAGGCCGCTGGGCAGCCGGTACATCGAGTTGTCGCCGTCGAGCTGGTACTTGCTCAGGTCGGGCTCCATATCTCGTATTCTTCACGACCGTCAGATAGTGTCAATACTCATGAGGCCTGCAGCAGTGAATCCGGCCAGCCTTCCGGCGCCGCGCGGTTACTCCCACGGCACCCTGGCCGGCACCACCCTCCACCTGGGCGGGCAGACCGCTCTCGACGCCGACATGAAGATCGTTCCCGGCGGCATCGTCGAGCAGTTCCGCCAGGCGTTCAGCAACGTGCTGACGACGTTGCGGGCGGCCGGAGGCGAGCCGGAAGACCTGGTCAGCATCACGATCTACCTGACAGACATCCCGGGCTACCAGGCGCACGGCAAGGAGATCGGCAAGGTGTGGCGGGAGCTCGCCGGTCCCGTCTACCCGGCCATGGCGGGCATCGGCTGCACCGCGCTGTGGCAGCCGGAAGCCCTCATCGAGATCCTCGGCGTCGCGGTGATCCCGGAAGACCGGCTGGTCAGGCCCAGCTGAATCGATAGCGCATTCATGATCTGCGAAACGTGAACGCGATAGTCGAGGAGGTTCGTGCGTGAAGCTCGCTTCCGTGACCGTCGGCGGAGTCCGTCGCGGCGGTGTCGTCGACGGTGAGTCGATCGCGCTGCTGTCCTGCACGGTCGACGACGTCGTGCGGGGCGCTCCGGTCGAGACCGGCGAGGTCCTGCCGCTGGCCGGCGTGCGGCTGGAGTCGCCGCTGCACCGCTTCAACCGCGACATCCTCTGCACCGGCTGGAACTACTGGGACCACTTCGAGGAGTCCGAGGGCAAGCGCGAGGGGCAGGACCCGGTCTCCCGCCCGCTGCGTCCCACGTTCTTCACCAAGGGCCCCGACACGGTGATCGGCCCCACCGACGGCATCGCCTACGACCCCTCGGTGTCCCAGAAGTGGGACTACGAGGCCGAGATCGCGATGGTCATCGGGCGGGACGGCCGTTCGATCCCGGAGGAGAAGGCGCTGGACCACGTGTTCGGCTTCCTCGTCGCCAACGACGTCTCGCAGCGCGATCTCCAGCGCGCGCACGGCGGCCAGTGGCTCAAGGGCAAGAGTCTCGACGCCACGATGCCGCTCGGCCCGTGGCTGACCACCGCCGACGAAATCCACGACCTCGGCGGGCTGCGAGTCCAGTGCGAGGTCAACGGCGTGCTGCTGCAGGACGCGACCAGCGCGCAGATGGCGTTCTCCTTCGCCCGGATCATCGCCGAGCTCAGCCACGGCATGACCCTGCGCGCCGGCGACGTGATCCTGACCGGTACCCCCAGCGGTGTCGGCAACGCCCGCGAGCCGCAGGTCTTCCTGCGAGACGGCGACGTCGTCGTCACGCGCGTCAGCGGCCTGGGCGAACTGCGCAACACCGTCACGCTGACCGACCTCGGCGAGCCGGGCGTTAAGCTCGCCGGCAGCTGATCAAGGTGAGGAGAGGGCACTGAACGTCGCGGACATGACCGTGGAAGCCGCGGCTCCCGCCGGGCGTGACCGGCTCGGCCCGCTCATCATCACGATCTTCGGCCTCTACGCGCGCGGCGAGCGCAACTGGCTCTCCGTGGCCTCCGTCGTCCAGCTCATGGCCGACCTCGGCGTGGAGGGCCAGGCCGCGCGGTCCTCGATCTCCCGCCTGAAGCGCCGGGGCGTGGTCCGGGCCGAACGCCGCGACGGCGCCGGCTACGCCCTCTCCGAGTCCACGCTGGAGACCCTGGCCGAGGGCGACACCCGCATCTTCGAACGCCGCCGCGCCACCACCGAGGACGGCTGGCTCGTGGTCGTGTTCTCCGTGCCCGAGTCCGAACGCGAGAAGCGCCACGCCCTGCGCACCAGCCTGACCCAGCTCGGCTTCGGCACCACGGCCCCCGGTGTGTGGGTCGCACCGGGCAACCTGGCCACCGAGACCCGGCGCACCCTGGAGCGCCGCGGGTTGTCCGAGTACGTGGACATCTTCACGGGCCACCACTTCGCGTTCGGCGACCTGCGCTCCAAGGTCCGCGCCTGGTGGGACCTGGACGAGCTGACCGACCTGTACGCCGACTTCCTGCGGCGCCACCGCCCCGTCCTGGACGCCGGCATCACCTCACCCGAGCAGGCGTTCCAGACGTACGTGCCGATGCTCACCGCGTGGCGCCGCCTGCCGTACAGCGACCCCGGACTCCCCCTGTCGCTGCTGCCTCCCGGCTGGAACGGCGTCACGGCCGAGGCCCTGTTCGAGCAGCTCAACTCGACCCTGAGCGCACCGGCCCGCGAACACGCGCTGGCCGTGATCCACGGTCGTTAGCCCGCGTTGCTCTGCGGCTGCGGGCACTGGCCGCCGGGGGTCGTCAGCAGCTCGAAGTGCCACATCTCGTTGGCGTAGGCCTGGCACAACCCGTAGTCCGCGCCGTGCTGGATGAGCCAGTCGTCGGCGTTCGTCGGCCCGATGTCGATCGCCTTGCCCGTGACGTGCGCGGACTTGTCCGGCGGGTGCACCCACCGCCGCGCCTCCTCCTCGCTGCGGTACAGCTCCACCGCCTCGTCCAGCAGCCGCTGCTGGTGCTCCGCGCTGCGCCAGCCCGACGTCACCCGCAGCTCGACCCCGGCGAGCTTCGCGTTCGCCGCCGCCTTCCGCACGGCGGTGAGCAGCGCGGGATCGAGGTTGGCGATGGCGGCGTGCTCGCCGTCGTCCAGCGAGATGCTCTCGTTCTTCGGGATGCTGCCGTCGTCGGTCACCTTCACCTGGACGCTCGCCGACTGCGGTCCAGCGGGTGTGCAGCCCGTCACCATCACGAGCAGCAGCACGATCCAACTTCCTTTACCAGCCACGGCTTCGAGCTTTCCCGGGCGATGTCGCCGGACGGCCAGCAGTGCGTGCGCGTTGTGCAACGAACCGTCGACTGCGTAGAACGGTGATCATGAGTTCACGGATCACCGTGTGCCGCGGCTGTTGCTGCGGCACCGAGCGCAAGCACCCCGAGGTCGACCACGATTACCAGCTCGAAGTGCTGCGCGCACGGCTCGCACCGGTGCTGGTGGCCGACTGCCTGGACGCGTGCGAGGCGTCCAACGTCGTCGTCGTGCGGCCCGGCAAGGCCGCCCGCGCCGCCGGGGCGAGGCCGGTGTGGGTCGGATCCGTGCTGGACGACGACGTGGTGCAGGACGTGATCGACTGGGTCGACGCGGGCGGGCCCGGCGTGGTCCCTCCACCGCCGTCGGTGAGCGCCCGGATCGTGCCTGCTCCCGGTGGGCGCAAGAGATGAACTACGTTGGCGGGATGGAGATCTACGACATCCCCGTCCGCACGCTCGCGGGCCAGCCCGGCGACCTGAGCGCGGTGCGGGGCAAGGTGGCGCTGGTCGTCAACGTCGCCTCGCGGTGCGGCCTCACCCCGCAGTACGCGGGTCTGGAGCGGTTGCAGGAGAAGTACGGGACCGAGGACTTCTACGTGGTCGGCTTCCCGTGCAACCAGTTCGCGGGCCAGGAACCGGGCACGTCCGAGGAGATCGCCACGTTCTGCTCGGCCACCTACGGGGTGTCGTTCCCCCTGTTCGAGAAGATCGAGGTGAACGGGCCCGGCCGGCACCCGCTCTACGAGGAGCTGACGAAGCACGCGGACGCCGACGGGACCGCCGGTGACGTGAAGTGGAACTTCGAGAAGTTCCTCGTCTCGCGCGACGGACAGGTCATCGCCCGCTTCCGGCCGAGCACCGAGCCGGAGGACGCCGCGATCACCGAGGCGATCGAGGCCGCGCTGCGATAACACTGCTTTGCCGGGTCAAGTGGCCACCAGCCGGATTTCACCCGGCGACGACACACGTCCGTGCGACTTGCCGGACCGCGACTCCCGCGAGTCGCCCTTGTCGCACCAATAGATACCTTGTCGCGCCACCGCGGTCGGCGGAACGTTGAACGGGTCCGAACCCCTTCCTTTTCCGAGGCCGCCATGACGATTCTGCGCATCACCCCGACCGAGACCACCGAACTCCTCGTCCCGACCCTGCGCGAGCCGCACGCCGATCCGGGTGAACTGCTCGCCGGCCACCTCCACGCCCCGAGAAGAGGCGAGGACTCGTCAGGCCCTCTCAGAGGCGAGGGCCCGGTCATCACGCTGAGCGAACCGATCCCCGCGGAACAGATCGACGCGACCACGCCCTACGTGATCAAGGACGCGTACGGACGGGTGCTGAGCGTCCAGGACGCGGGAAGCGGCGCCTGGGAGTGGGCGTACTTCGGCGCCTACGACAGCTACTGGACCGACGTGTTCCCGCTGCAGTTCTCCGGGAAGCCGGTCGAGAAGGCCTCTTCGATCACCATGCAGGCGCGCAACTGGCCGTTGCACTCGAACGGCACCGCGACCTCGTGGGAGTACGCCCTGTGGGCGCCGTCCGACTACGGCAGCGGCTATCCGGTGATGTCGTTCTCGGCCAAGGCCGCTCAGAAGAACCCGGACGGCGTCCAGACCTACAACCTGTCGTGGAACAACAACGGAACGACCATGAGCCTGTGCGCGGACTCCGGCTCGTGGAACTGGGCGTACGTCTCGAGCTCGCACTCCGCCGCGGCGCTCACCTTCCACAAGTTCTACGTGCAGAGGACGAAGCTGGACAGCCTGTTCAGCGCCGCGTGGCCCGATGCGAGCTACGACCTGAAGCTCAACACCGGAGACCTGTACTACCAGGCCGTCACGGCCCCGCAGGTGATGGCGACCTACCACAACTCCGGACTCGCGCAGTACAGCTGGAAGGCCAACTACTTCGACTGCGACGACTTCAGCTACGTCTACAAGGGACAGTGCTCCAAGGACGCCTACGCGGTCAGCCCGGAGTACGGCTACGCGGTCGGCATCATCTTCGGGACGACGGCGAACAGCGCGCACGCCGTCAACGTCTTCATCGACACGAGCGGCACCGTTCAGGTCATCGAGCCGCAGAACGGTCAGATCGTCCAGGGCAAGAACTGGAAGGATCCCAGCGGCGCGGCGTACTCGCCCTACTTCATCCTGATGTAGACCCGTCGTGGTGCCGGCCGCACGGCGTGAAGGCGGCAGCCCTCCCGCCACAGCGTCGGATCAGGCGAAAGTCTTCGCCAGCACCGTGTTCACGTGGCCGGCGATCTCGTCGGCCGCCTCCTCCAGGGCGAAGTGCCCGGTGTCGAGCAGCACGACCTCGGCGGCGGGCACGTCCCGGCGGTAGGCCTCGGCGCCGGCGGGGATGAAGAACGGGTCGTCGCGGCCCCAGACGGCGAGAACGTGCGGCTGCCGTTCGCGCAGCCACGCCTGCCAGGACGGGTAGCGGCCGGGGTTGGTCTGGTAGTCCCACAACAAGGACTTCATGTAGTCCACCCGCCCCGGCAGGTCGAGCACGCGCTGGTCGGCCAGTGCCTGCTCGGGGTCGATGCGCCCGGGGTCCTTCGCGCCCGCCAGCCACTGGTGCCGGGTGCCCTCGAGGGTCAGGAACCAGTCGACCGTCTCGTCGTACTTCTCCTTCTCGCTCCACCAGCCGTTCAGCGCCTCGGCGCCGGGGCCGAAGCCGTCGGTGTAGGCGTTGCCGTTCTGCGTGATCACGGCCTTGACGCGCTGGTCGTGCCCGAGTGCGATCCGGAAGCCGACCGGCGCGCCGAAGTCGAACATGTAGACCGCGTAGTCGCCGATGCCGAGCAGGTCGATGACCTTGCCCGTGACCTCGGCCAGCCGGTCGAACGTCGGGTCGCCGGGCAGCGGGTCGGACAAGCCGAAGCCGGGGTAGTCGATCGCGACGACGTGCCAGTCGGACGCCAAGCGGTCGATCAGCCGCACGTAGGCGCGGGTGCTCGACGGGAAGCCGGGCAGCAGCACGATGACCGGCCTGCCCGCGTCGCCGGACTCGCGGACGAACACCTTCAGGCCGTCGACCTCGACGTGGCGGTGGCGAATCGCGGGCATGTCGCTCTCCTCGGTTTGTTCTAATGGATAGAACGACCGTATACACGTTAGGTTCCGCGCCGCAAGCTTACAGAAGGAGAATCTGCTAACGTCTCGATTGTTGCTTCAACCGTTAGGAGACGGCGTGGTCGCCACCTTGCCCGAGTTCCAGGCGGCGGGCTTCCCCATGGGTGCCGAGCCGCTCGTGGCGCTCGACCTGGTGGACACGCACGCGCTGTGCCTGGACCCGGTCCGGGACCTGCTCGAGGACGAGGCCGCGCACGCGAAGTGGTGGGCCCTGCAGGCGGATCGGCTGCCCGACGCGACGCCACCGGCGATGAGCGCGACCCGGCGGCTCCGAGCGTTGCTTCGGGAGTTGTTCGACGCCCACCTGACCGGGCGCACGCCCGACCCGGCGCTGATCGCGGACCTCAACGCCGTCGCCGCCGCGGTGCCCACGAGCCCGCGGCTGGACGGCTGGGGAGCCGAAGCGCGGGCGGGGCTCCGATGGCACGACGACTACAACGGCCACCCGGCGCTGGCCGCGATCGCGGGTGAGGCGATCCGGCTGCTGGCCGACCGGAAACGGCTGGGCGCGCTGCGCGCGTGCGCCGATCCGACGTGTTCGATGTTGTTCCTGGCGGAGAACAAGCGCCGGGTCTGGTGCGCCGCCAACGTGTGCGGCAACCGGGCCCGGGTCGCCCGGCACTACGAGCGCACGCGCGCCTGATCGAGCGTGATCTGGTCCAGCAACGCCGCCAGGTCGGCGGGCATGGACAAGAACGGCGAGTGCGACGCCGGCAGGTGGTGCACCGAGGACGCGCGAGCGGCCATCTCCTCCTGCGCCGCGGGCGGCATCGTCTTGTCGTTGTCGCACACCAGATACGTGGACGGGATCGTGAGCCACCCGGAAGCCCTGAGCCGGTCGGTCGCACAACGGGCGCTCTGCGGCCGCAGCATCCCGGCGGCACGCTCGGCCAGCACCGGGTCGACGTCGTCGTAGAACTGGGCGACGGCATCGGGCGGAGGAGGAACCAGCTCGGTTTCGAACTCCGGCAGGCCGGCGGCCTCGCTGATCGACGTGCCCGCCTCCAGCATCCACGCCGCCAGGTAGACCACGCGGGTCACGAACGCGGACCCCGCCGTCGCCTCGGTCACCGGGAAGCCACCGTAGGAATGCCCCACCACCGCGACCGGCCGGTCGATCGCCGCGAGCGCGTGCCGGATGATCTCGGCGTCCTCGTGCAGCCCGGCGGGTGTTCCCGAGCTGGGCAGATCAACGGTGTGGGCGGTGCGGCCGAGCCGCCGCAACTCCTCCGTCACGAGCTCCCAGCACCACGAACCGTGCCACGCGCCGTGCACCAGAAGGATGTCAGGTAAGTGCATCAGTTCTCCCGCCAGGAAGCCGGAATCCTCTCACGGGCGATCGAGGACGTGCTGAACGAGGTCAGTTCGTCAACGAACCCCAGCGGCACCGGCTACGTCCACACGGGACGGAATTCGACGACCGGGGCGCCCCGCCGGCGGTCAGCACGCCGAATCCCGGCTGTTCCTTCGAGCAGGCGCCGCGGCCACCCGTTCGTGCACACGGGGTAGCGTGCCGCCGCATGAGTGCGCGCTTCCAGGAACTCGACTACCGCCAGACCCCGCTGGGTGAGCTGTCCCTGCGGCGCCGGCTCGAACCCGGCACCGGCAGGGAGATCCACGAGATCAAGCTCAACGAGGAGTTCCTGATGTCGAGCCTGTTCACCGTCGCCGAGGTCGAACTGGCCCGCCTCGCACTCGCGGAACTGGCCGGGGACTCGCTGAACGTGGTCGTGGGCGGCCTCGGACTCGGCTACACGGCACAGACGGTGCTGGAGCACCCGAGCGTCGGTTCGCTGCTGGTGGTCGACGCCCTGGGCGAGGTGATCGAGTGGCATCAGCAGGGCCTGATCCCCGCCGGGAAGACGCTGGCCGCCGACGAGCGGTGCCGGTTGGTGCACGGCGACTTCTTCGCCTTGACCCGCTCCGGCGAGGGGTACGACGAGGCCGAGCCCGGCAGGCTGTTCGACGCCCTCGTCGTCGACATCGACCACTCACCACGCCACCTGCTGCACCCGTCCAATGCCGACTTCTACACCGCGGAGGGCACTCGGCGCCTCGCCGCGCTGCTCACGCCCGGCGGGGTGTTCGCGTTGTGGTCCAACGACCCGCCCGAGGCGGAGTACACCGCCACCCTCGCGGAGGTCTTCACCGACGTGCGGGCCGAGGTCGTCACCTTCCCCAATCCCCTGCAGGACAGGGAATCGACGAACACCGTCTATCTCGCGAAGCGACGTTGATCCATTCGCCGCAACCTTCGTGATCATGGTTTGGCACTCCGAGCGAACGGGAATGGGACGACTCATGATGGCGTCGTACTGGGAGACCGCCCGGACCGGTTTCCTGGCGTTCGTGGGTGTCGGGTTGCTGGTGCTCCTGCCCCTGCTCCTGTTGCACTACTTCCGATTCCGGCGGGTCGAACCGCGGCGGGCGTTCGTCCTCTACGGCCTGCTGGCCTACGGGCTGGTCGCGCTGGCGCTGATCTTCCTGCCGTTCCCGTCCGACGTGGCGAAGCTGTGCACGGGCGAGCAGATGCTGTCCACGGTCCCGTTCCAGTGGGTCACCGACATGAGCAACAACATGGCGGCGAACGGGCGTTCCGGCGTCCTCTCGATGGTGAAGTCGCAGGCGTTCCTGCAGCAGCTGTTCAACGTCGCGCTGTTCGTGCCACTGGGTGTGGTGCTGCGCAAGGCGTACCGAAAGGGCCCGCTCGCGGTCCTCGCCATCAGCCTCGGCTTGTCGCTCGCGATCGAGGTCGTGCAGTTCACCGGCAACCTCGGCTTCTACCCGTGCCCGTACCGCATCGCCGACGTGGACGACCTGATCTCGAACACCTTCGGCGGCCTGCTGGGCTGGATGATGGCGCCGGCGGCGTTCGTCGTGCCCAGGCTGCCCTCGTCCGACGAGTCGGCCGCACCGAGCGACACCGTGACCGTGCCACGCCGGATCCTCGGCCTGATCTCCGAACTCGTGCTGGTGATCGTCATCGCGAAGCTGGTGCTGAACTCGGATCCGCGCTGGGCGGTGTGCGTGCTCGTGGCGTTCCGCGTGGTGCTGCCGGCGGCGGCGAACGGGATGACGATCGGCGGAGTGCTGCTGCGCTACCGGGTCCGCGCTGAGGACGGGTCGCGCGCCAACCCGTTCCAGCTGGCCCTGCGCGAACTGCTCGGGTTCACGGGCTTCGTGGCGTACGCGACCGTCGTGTCGCCGCTCATCGGCATCGGCTGGTGGGACCTGGCCGTCGTCGCGCTGTACGTCGGCGGCGCGTTCGCCGTACCCGTGTTCCGACGCGACCAGCGCGGATGGCACGAACAGGTGGCCCGGACGAGGGACGTGTTCGCGATGCGGGAGACCGGGTACCCCGACCGCCATGACGACGTACACGCACACAGCTGAGGCGGACATCCCGGCCGACAAGCTGTTCGGTTTCCTCGCGGAGCCGCGGAACCTGCCCCGTTACTTCCCGCAGATGACCACGGCAGAACCCGAGGGCGGCGAGCAGGTGCACGTCGAGGCCGAGGTGCACGGCCACCACGTCGAGGGCGAGGCGTGGGTGCGGCCGGACGCCGGACGGCGCACGCTCGAATGGGGCGCCGAGGGCCCGGACGACTACCACGGCGAACTCCAGATCGAGGAAGTGGCGCCGGGACGTTCGCGCATCACGGTGAGCCTGCACAGCGTGCGGGAGGCACAAGGCGACGAGGTGCAGCGCGGGCTGGAGCAGACGGTCGCTGTGCTCACCCAGACCGCGGCGGCCGACGACCGGCAGACCAACTGACCTCTCAGCGCAGCTCCATCAGATCGGTGAGCTCGGCATCCGCTCACGCGCCTAGCTGGCCGGCCGGCTGCCCCGACGCCCACGCGAACCCGTCCGGGTCGGTGAAGTCGCCGGCGCCGATCATCACGATGCGGTGCGAACCGGAGCCCTCGGGCGCAACGCCGGCGTCCTTGGCGAGCGCGCGCCGCCGGTACAGCCCCAGCTTCACGGTGCCGGCCGCGGCGAACTGGACGTACACGCGGCCGAAGCTCTTCTCCACGGCGAAGCCCTGGTCGACGTAGCACTGCCTGCTCGCGGCCACGTCCGTCGCGCCGAGCAGCAGCACGACGTCGCCGATCTCTCCGGTGGCCGGTCCGGTGTTCTTCTTGGCGGAGGTCGCGACCTTCCAGATGGTGCCGTCCGGCGCCTGCACGACCCCGCCGTAACCCCACAGCGACTTCCCGGCGCGCTTGAGCACGGTCGCGCCGGCGCCGAGCGCGCCGCCGATCAGGAGGTCGACGTCCGCGGGCTGCGCCACCGTGAGGGACAGCGTGAAGCCGCGGAATCCGGTGGCCGGTTCCTGCGAGGCCCGCAGGCGCAGGCGGGTGCCGAGCCCGAAAGCGTTGGCGTAGAAGCGTTCGGCGGCCGCGAGGTCGGCCACTTCGAGGGTGATCGCGTCGAGTGAGGTCATGCCGGAAACGCTAGGCGCCGTCCTGGGGCCGTCGCTTCTCGATTCCTGACCGACTCGCGGCCTTGCGCCGGCGCAGCACCACGGTCGCCGTCACGACGACAACGGCGACGGCCGCGATCGTGCTGCCCGTGCCGACGAGCTTCCCGACCCGGCGGGCGGTCTCCCCCGCCGTCCTCCAGCACGTGTTCGCCGAGTGGAACAACAAGGCCGTCGGCTTCGTGTCGTACGGCAGCATCGGCGGCGCACGGGCCGTGGAGCACCTTCGCCTCGTCGCGGGTGAGTTGAAGCTCGCCGACGTGCGCACCAGCGTGTCGCTGTCCATGTTCACCGAGTTCACGCACTTCACCGAGTTCCACCCGTCCGGGTACCAGGCGGCCACGCTGTCCACCATGTTCGACGAGCTGGTCGCCTGGAGCAGCGCGCTCGCGCCGCTGCGCGACCGTCAGCTCACCTCGCAGCGGACCTGAGCGTCACGGCAGCAGCCGCGGCACCACCCGCACGTAGACGACCATGCCGACCACCTCGACCAGCGTCTGCGTCACCACGACGACAGCCGCGAGGTCGTCCGGCAACGCGAGCGCGAGCGGCAGCACGACCAACGAGTTGCGCGTCGCCCCGGTGAACACGATCGCGCGTCCCGAAGTCACGTCCAGGCGGAACAACCGGGCGACGGGGAGCCCGGCGAAGGCCATCACGACCAGGAAGACCACGTAGAACGGCACGACCCGCGCGACCTGCGCCAGGTCGCCACCGAGCTTCGGCACCTGCGACGCGACCACCGCGAACAGGGTCGCGGCCATCAGCGGCACCATCGTCGTGCTGATCGTGCCGATGATCCGCCCCGCCCAGGCCTGGGTGAGCCACGCCAGCGCCAGCGGGATCACGATCAGCACGACGAACGCCTCGACGAACGGCCCGGGTTCGACGACGGCCAGGCCGGAGCCGAGGAAGAGCCACAGGTAACCGGGCAACAGCACCATCTGCGCGAGCAGCAGCAACGGCGTGGCGGCGAGCAGGCTTCGGCTGTCGCCGCCCGCCAGTCCGCTGAACACGATCACGTAGTCGACGCACGGCGTGAGCAGCACCAACAACACGCCCAGCCGCACGGCCTGATCGTCGGGCAGGAACGTGAAGAGCGCCGCCACCACCAACGGCACCACCACGAAGTTCACGACGAGAGCGGCTCCGAGGAACCGGCCTGCCCGCAGCGAACGCCCGAGCTCGGCCACCGGCACCTGCAGGAACGTCACGTACAGCAGGGCCGCCAGCACGGGGTTGATGGCGTGTTCGAGCGTCGGGCCCGCACCCGGAGCGGCCCAGCCCGCCACCGCTCCCGCGGCCAGCGCGCCGAGGTAGACCGCGACCTGGTGACGTTCGATCCCCGCGACGAACCCCGGCACGACACCCTCCTGATCAGATGATCAGGAGGGTATCCCCTGGCAGGAGCCGCTCACCCCAGGCCGGCGAAGGGCAGCGGGCACGACGGCGAGTGCGAGCAGCTGACGAGGTCGTCACAACCGGCCGAGATCGCCGCACGCAGGGTGTCGCGGACCACCTCCAGGTCCGCGATCCTCGCCTCGACCTCGCCGAGCTTCACTTCGGCGCGCTCGCGCAGCCCAGGGCGGCGGGAGCCGATCGCGAGCAGTTCGGCGATCTCGTCGAGGGCGAACCCGAGCCGTTGCGCCGCCTTGATCACGCGGATCACCGTCACGGTCTCGGGCGGGTAGAGCCGATGTCCGCCGAGCGATCGTTCCGGCGGGGCGAGCAGGCCGACGCGCTCGTAGTACCGCAGCGTCTCCCTGTTCACCCCTGCCGCCTCGGCGACCTCACCGGTGCGCATGCTCACCTCTTCGCCAGCGCGTCGAGCACCTCGGCCTGCGCGTCCGGTACCGAGATCGCCAGGCTCAGGCCGCCACCGGTCGCCGTCAGCTCGAACGTGAAGAACGAGCAGCAGCCCGTCTCCCGCACCGCCAGGTCCGCCGCCCGGGCCGCGACCTCAGGTCGTGGCTCCAGGTACAGCACCAGCCGCGTCCTCGTGGAACGGTGGCGCGCGGCACCGGCGAGCAGGTCGTCGAACTGGGCTACGCGAAACGGTCGCTCTGCCGTGGGCAACGTGCACGCTCGGGGTGCCCACCCCTCTGCTTCCTTCATGATTCGACGGTAAACCCGTACCCCGGTACCGGATGCAAGGCAGGACTCGGGAAATGGCTCCGCCACCGCGTCCGGGAGCGCGGCCCGGCTAGGCGACGTCCATCCGGAGGAATTCCTTGATGCGGAGCGACTTCGGCGGGCGCTTCACGCCCTCGGCCAGTGCCGCGAACGCCTCCGCCTCGCCCACCACGCGCGGCGCGGTCACCTCGACGTCCTCGCCGTTGACCGTGAGCGTGGCATGCCCGGCCGCCATGACGTTGCGCACCCAGTCCGAACGCGATCCGTAGACCAGGACGACCAGGTAGCCGCCATCGACCGGGTGCGCCTCCATCGGGGTGCGGTAGGGCATTCCCGAGTTGCGGCCTACGTGGGTGAGCACCGCCCACTTGCCGCTCTTCAGCGCGTGCGGGTTGAACACGCGCTTGTTGATGTGGCCCCACCATCTGGGCATAGGCATGTCGGTCTCCTCTCCTGCCCCAAGACGCGATCGAGCGCCGATCTGTTGAAGTACCGTGCGCGCGTGAAGATCACCGACGACCGCGCCTTCCCCGCCGCGCTGACCGCGCTGAGCGGCGTCGACTTCCCGTGGGAGTACGACGAGAAGGCCGACGAGCCCTCGCCGGCCAACATCGACTACGAGCCGTACGAGGAGTTCGAGTCGGCCGAGGACACGGCCGACTGGCTCAGGCAGTGGACGGGCAACAAGGATCTGGACGAGGCCGAGTTCCGGCTCTTCGGGAAGGACGGCTCGGGCGGGCTGGCCGTGCTGTGGCTGGTGCGGGAGGGGCCGCTGACCGCGCAACCGGTCATGTTCTTCGGGTCGGAGGGTGCGGTCGGGCCTGTCGCCACGAACCTCGGTGAGTTCCTCTGGTTGCTCGCGGGCGGGGTGGGGCCGCACGAGGCCGTCGAGTCCGGGGCGGACAGCGGTGTGCCGAACGAGGAACTGCGTGCCGTCGCGGAGAAGTACTCCGGGACCGAGCCGCTCACACCGGCCGAGGTGCTCGCCAAGGCTCGGGCGGAGTTCCCCGGCTTCGTCGAGACGGTCGACTCCTGGTGCCGTTAGGGCTGTGCGGGGGGAACCGGTACCCGTTCCGGTTCGCCGATGGTCTACACCACTTTGCGCACGCAGGTTACGCTCGATGAACCCTGTTGTGCCGCAAGGTAAACAGGACCTCGTCCCCCGGAGGTCTGCCCTGTGAGAAAGTTCCTCGCGGCCGCACTTCTGCTCGGTGCCGCCGTCATCCCCACCGGAACGGCCGCCGCGGCCGATCCGATCTACAAGGACCCGGCCCAGCCGATCCCGGTTCGTGTCGCCGACCTGCTGGGCCGCATGTCGCTCGACGAGAAGGTCGGGCAGATGACGCAGGCCGAGCGCAACTCGGTCAGCAACGCCGACCTGACGAACTTCCGGATCGGCTCGCTGCTGTCCGGCGGTGGTTCCGCGCCCTCGCCGAACAACGCCACGTCGTGGGCGGACATGTACGACAACTTCCAGCGCGCGGCGATCGCGACGCCGCTGGGAATTCCCATGATCTACGGCGTGGACGCCGTGCACGGCCACAACAACGTCGTCGGCGCCACGATCTTCCCGCACAACATCGGCCTGGGCGCGACGCGTGATCCCGGACTGGTGCAGCGGATCGGCCGCGCCACGGCCGAGGAGGTGTCGGGCACCGGCATCGACTGGGACTTCGCGCCGTGCCTGTGCGTCGCGCGCAACGACCGCTGGGGCCGCACCTACGAGTCGTTCGGCGAGACGCCCCAGGACGCCACGTCGATGACGACGATGATCACCGGACTGCAGGGCTCGAAGCTGTCGGACTCCGGCTCGGTCCTCGCCACGGCCAAGCACTACATCGGTGACGGTGGCACGACCAACGGCACCGACCAGGGCAACACCCAGGTCACCGAGGCCGAGCTGCGCGCGACGCACCTGCCGCCGTTCCGCGACGCCATCGCCAAGGGCGTCGGCTCGGTGATGATCACCTACAGCAGCTGGAACGGCACGAAGCTGCACGGGCACAGGTACCTGATCACCGACGTGCTGAAGAACGAGCTCGGCTTCAGCGGCCTCGTCGTGTCGGACTGGAACGCAATCGACCAGATCGACGGCCAGCCCGGTTTCACCGCCGCCGAGGTGCGCGACTCGATCAACGCCGGCCTCGACATGATCATGGTGCCGACCGCGTGGCGCCAGTTCATCACCTACCTCAAGCAGGAGGTGCAGGCGGGCCGCGTGCCGATGTCGCGCATCGACGACGCCAACCGCCGCATCCTCACCAAGAAGTTCGAGCTCGGCCTCTTCGAGAAGCCGCTGACCGACCGCACGTACACGCCGACCGTCGGCAACGCCGCACACCGCGCGCTGGCCCGCGAAGCCGTGCGCAAGTCGCAGGTGCTGCTGAAGAACCAGAACGGCGTGCTGCCGCTGTCGAAGACCTCGTCGAAGATCTTCGTCGCGGGCAAGAGCGCGGACAACATCGGCTACCAGAGCGGTGGATGGACGATCTCCTGGCAGGGCGGCAGCGGTCCGGTGACGCCGGGAACCACTGTGCTGCAGGGCATCCGCTCGGCCGTGTCCGCGTCCACCACGGTGACGTACAACCGCAACGGCACCGGCATCGACGGCACGTACCAGGCCGCGATCGCCGTCGTCGGCGAGACCCCGTACACCGAGGGCGCGGGCGACCGGCCGGGCGGTCTGGGGCTCGACGCCGAGGACATCGCGACCCTGAACACCCTGCGCGCCACCGGTGTCCCGGTCGTGGTGGTGCTCGTGTCCGGCCGACCGCTGGACATCGCGGCGCAGCTGCCGCAGTGGCACGCCCTGGTCGCGGCCTGGCTGCCGGGAACCGAGGGCAACGGCGTGGCGGACGTGCTGTTCGGCGACCACAAGCCGACCGGCACGCTGCCGTTCACGTGGATGCAGAGCGCCTCGCAGCAGCCGATCAACGTCGGTGACGGCAAGGCTTCCCTGTTCGCGCACGGCTTCGGCTCGCAGTTCCCCGCCACGCAGAACGCCTACGGGATCATCGGTGCCTCGTACTACGACGAGCAGCGCGGCACGCAGGTCGAGCGGTGCACCGACTCGGGCTGCGGGCAGAACGTCGGCTACCTGACGCCGGGCGACCACGTGGCCTACGCGGACGTCGATTTCGGCGCCACACCGCCGACCTCGGTGACCACGCGGATCGCGTCCGGCTCCACGGCGAACGGCACCCTGCAGTTCCGCCTCGACAGCCCGACCGGCCCGCTGGTCGCGACCGTCTCGGCGGCGAACACGGGCGGGTGGCAGACGTGGACCAGCCGCACCTCCGCCGCGTCCGGGGCGACGGGCGTCCACCGGCTCTACCTGGTGGCGACCGGCGGCACGGGCGGTGACCTGGCGAACGTGAACTGGTTCCAGTTCGCCCGCTAGAAGCTGACGGCTGAACGGGGTTCCGGGCGGGAGCCCCGTTCAGCCTTGGCCCGCACGACACTTCGCCAAGCGCACCAGCCGAGGAACGCGAGGCCCAGCCAGACGTAGGTGTTGCCGACGAGGTGCTGCCACCAAGTCCACGCCAGCTCCTCGTCCCCCGCAGTCGGCAGAAGCCAGTGCGGGCCGACCGCGAACACCGCGCCGACCGCGATCCGCACGCGGCCCTTCAGCAGCAGCAACGCGGGCGCGATCCACACCCAGTGGTGCGACCAGGACACCGGCGAGATCAGCAGACCCGCTGCCGCGACCGCGACGAGCGCGGTGAGGTCGTCACGCAATCGCGGCAGCAGCACGATCGTCAACGCGAGCAAGGCCACCGCGCCGCAGAGCCACACGAACTCCGGGACGCCGAGCCGGAACAGCAGCCCGCGCAACGACTGGTTCGCGCTGTAGGACAGGCCGCCGACGCGCTCCGGGTCGAGCATCGCGTGGAACCAGAACTGCTTGGACTGCCCCGGTGCCAGCACCCAGCCGAGCAGGCCGCACGCCGCGAACGTCGCCACAGCGGTCAGCGCGGGCCGCCACCGCCCGCGGGACAGGAAGAACAGCACGAAGATCGCCGGGGTCAGCTTGATCGCGGCGGCCAGTCCGACCAGCAGTCCGCGAGGCCACGGGGTGCGCGGCAGCAGGCAGTCGGCGGCGACCAGGCCGAAGAGGATCAGGTTGACCTGGCCCATGTCGAGGGTGATCCGCAGTGGTTCGAGCAGCAGGCACAACGCGACCAGGCCGAAACCCGCCCACCTGCGGACCGCCGCCGTGAAGAGACCGATGCCCGCGGCCGTGAACAGAACTGCCGTGAGAGCCAGGGGAAGTGGCGCCAGAGCGCCGAACACCATCGCCGCGAAGGGCGGATAGGTGAACGGAAGTCCTCTCGGGCCGTGGAAGTCCGCGGTGTACAGGCCGGTGCCGGCGAGCCACGCCTCACCGCCGGCGAGGTACACGCGCAGATCCAGCACACCGGTGCCGAAGCTCCGCACCAAGACCCGGACGAGCAGACCGGCAACCGTTGCGCCCCAGAGGTTTCTCACAGCACAGAACACTGCTGTGCGACGAGGTTCCGCCGGATCGGCCGGAGAGCACGAAGATCATGGCCGTTGAGACGGCCCGCGGAGCGGAAACTGGCCACCTGGCCACTGGTCAGTCGGCCACCACGTGCGCACGGAACGCCCACGCGACGATCTCGACGCGGTTGCGCGCCCCCACCTTCGCCTGCACCGACGCCAGGTAGGCCTTCACCGACGACACCGAGACCTTCAGCGAGGCCGCGATCTCGTTGTTGCTCAGGCCTTTCGCCACGTGCCGCACGACGTCCAGCTCGCGCTCGCTGAGGACCTGGGCGTCGGCGTTCGCGACCGGCGGCACCGACCGGCGCAGCACCCGCAGCACCACCTGCGGTGACACCAGGACGTCACCCCTCGCCGCCGATCTGACGGCCTCGGCCAGCAGCCCGGGACTCGCGTCCTTCGTGAGGAACCCGCACGCGCCGAGGTCCAGCGCCTTGTTCAGCACCTCGTCGCTGTCGAACGTGGTGACCACCACGACGCGGGTGTGCGGGGCCAGCTGCCGCGTGACCTCCAGCCCGTCGAGCCCCGGCATCCGCACGTCCACCAGGCACACCTGCGGTTCCAGTTCGCGAGCCCGCTGGACCGCGGTGATCCCGTCCGGCACGTCGGCGACCACGCTGATGTCGGGCTGCGCCTCCAGGATCAGCCGGAACCCGGCCCGCACCATGTCCTGGTCCTCGGCGATGAGCACGGAGATCACGCACGCACCTCCAGCGGCAGCTCGGCGGTGACGAGCCAGCCCTCCCCCGTGGCACCCGCGAAGAACCGCCCGCCCAGCTCGTGCACCCGTTCCCGCATACCGACGAGCCCGAACCCGCCCGAGTGCGGAGGTGTCACCTTCCCGTTGTCCACAACGGACAGCAGGACCACGTCCGAAGTCAGCCGCACGTCCACTTCCACACTCGTCGCGCCGAGGGCGTGCTTGCGGGCGTTGGTCAGGGCTTCCTGGACGATCCGCAGCACCGACCGCCCCAGCTCCGGCCGCACGTCCGCGGTCAGCTCGACGTTCGTCCGCACCGGCAGTCCCGACCTCTCCGCGAGCCGGTGCAGGTCGGCCGCGAGGTCGGTGGTCGCGGTCGCGGCCCCGTTGTCCCGCAACGTCCTGACCATCGCGCTCATGGCCCCCAACGCGTCTGTGCCGCCCTCGACTATGCCCGGCAGCATCTCGCACGCCTTGTCCTTGTCCTGCGCCGCCACCACGAGCGCGGCCTGTGCCTGCACCAGCATGCCCGTGACGTGGTGCGCGACCACGTCGTGCAGCTCCCGGGCCATGTCGAGGCGTTCGTCCCGCCGCGCCCGCTCCTCGGCGGCCGCCGCCAATGCCGCCCGTGACCGTTCCCGCATCCGCAACAGCAGCCCGCCGGCGGCCATGATGATGCTCAGGATCAGCATCAGCTGGACGGCATCCGCGCGGGACAGCGAGATGTGCGGACGGTAGAACGCGGCGTGCTCGGTGACCACCACGAGCGCCGCGACCGACGGCACGGCCACGAGCACCGGTGTGCGCCACGCGTGCGCGAACACGAGAACCAGCACGACCGTCGACTCGGCGATCGTGTACACGGGGTGGTCGAACCACGTTTCGCCGACGCCGGGGCCGCTGATCAGGAGCAGCGCCCGGTCGAAGCCGATGATGCGTCCCGTGACCGCGAACACGACAGCGACCATGACGACGGTGGCGATGATGAGCGGTCTGCCGCGTTGTTCCCCCACGCCACCGATCGTAGGAGCAGGTCCGGCCACCCGGCCTCGACCGTCCAGCCGAGCCGGGTGGCCAAGTGGTCAGGCGGCGCCGATCGCCTCGTCCAGAACGCTGATCCCCAGCGCCAGTTCCTCCTCGGAGGCGGTCAGCGGCGGCGCGATCCGGAACACCCCGCCCATCCCCGGGATCTGCACGATGTTCATGTGCAGCCCGAGGTCCAGGCACTTCTGGGTGATCGGCGCGGACAGCGACTCGTCCGCGATCTCCAGCCCCACCAGCAGCCCACGCCCGCGGACGTCCGTCACGAGATCGTGCTTCGCGGCGATGTCCTCCAGCCCGTTGCGCAGGAACGCCCCGAGCTTCGCCGCGCGCTCGTCCAGCCGCTCCTCGACGAGCACGTCCAGCACCGTGTTGCCGACCGCGGCCACCAGCGGGTCCGACACGTGCGTGGTGAAGAACAGGTAGCCGCGGGCGTGCGCCTCCGCCTCGATCTCGGCGGACGTGATCACGGCGGCCAGCGGCAGCCCGGCACCCAGGGTCTTGGACAGCGTCAGGATGTCCGGCACCACGCCGTCGCGCTCGAACGCGTACCAGTTGCCCGTGCGGCACAGCCCGGTCTGCGCCTCGTCCATGATCAGCAGCATCCCGCGCTCGCGGCACTTCGCGGACAACGCGGCGAAGTAGCCGAGGGGCGGTTCCAGGATGCCGGCCGACGAGAGGATCGGCTCGACGATGCAGGCCGCCAGCGAGCCGACCGACTGCGCGTCGATCAGGTCGAACGCCAGGTCGAGCTGCGTCTGCCAGTCACCGGACGGCGCCGGGATCGCGAAGTTGCCGGGGGTCGCGGGCCCGTAGCCCTTGCGGCCCGCGCTGTAGGTGGCGGCAGCCGCGGCGGCGGTCATGCCGTGCCACGAGCGGGCGAACGCCACCACCTCGTACTTGCCGGTCACGAGCTTGGCCATGCGCAGCGCGGCCTCGTTCGACTCGGCGCCGGTGGTGAGCAGCTGCACCTTCGACAGCGACTCGGGCAGCGTGTCCGAGAGCCTGCGGGCCAGGTCCACGACCGGGCGGCTGAGCATGCCGCTGAACAGGTGGTCGAGGTTCGCGATCTGGCGCTGCACCGTCTCGACGATGCGCGGGTGGGAGTGGCCGAGGATCGCGCTCATCTGCCCGGACGTGAAGTCCAGGACGCGGCGGCCGTCCTCGGTGAACAGGAAGCTTCCCGACGCGCTGTCGATGATCTCCCGCGTGAACGTTCCGCCGTAGCGGACGAGGTGGCGGTCGACGTCGTCCCAGAAGGTGTCCATGGGAGAAAGCTACGAGCGGGTGAGCATCAGGTCCATCTCACAATTCCACGCTCGCTGTTCGGAAATACTGCACAGCATGACGCTCAACCCGTGGCGCCTGCGCCTGCTCAGCCAGCTCGACGCGCTGGGCACCGTGCGGGCCGTGGCGCAGGCCGCGAACCTGAGTGCTTCGAGCGTGTCCCAGCAGCTCGCGGTGCTCGAAAGCGAGACGCGCACGCAGCTGATCGAACGGACCGGGCGGCGCGTGCGCCTCACGTCGGCCGGGCTCATCCTGGCCAGGAGGGCGCGGTCGATCCTCGACCAGATGGACGCCGTCGAGGCCGAGCTGAGAGGCCTGAACGACGAGCCGTCGGGCCTCATCCGGCTCGGCGCGTTCCAGAGCTCGATCCACACGCTCGCCGTGCCCGCGATCCAGAGCCTCCACTACCCGCACCTGCACGTCGAGATCGTGGAACTGGAACCGCACGCCAGCATGCCCGCGCTGCTCGCCGCGGAGGTCGACGTGATCATCACGACCACCGACTTCGTGGAGCTGCCGGTACCGCGCGACGTCGACGTGGTGCCGCTCGGCCAGGACCCGATCGTGCTGATCACGCCGCCGAACCACCCCGCGGCGGACGTCGCCGCGTGCAAGGACGAGCCCTGGGCTTTCGACATCCCCGGCTCGTACATGGCGAAGCTCGCGACGCGGCTCTGCCGGCAGTCCGGGTTCGAGCCACGCGTGGTCGGCCGGTTCAGCAACTACATGCTCACGCTCAAGCACGTCGAGGCCGGTCTGGCGGTCGCGGTGCTCCCCGCGCTGGCCGTCGACCGCCGGTTCGACGTGGTCACGAGGGAGCTGCCGGTGACCAGAAGGATCACCGCCGCCGTGCGCCGTGACTCGCGCGCCGCGATCACCGTCGTGCTCGACGCCCTGCACACCCGGTCGCAGTCGGACGAGAGGTGATCATGAGCCGGTCCGGTTCCAGCATCTGGACGTAGTTGAGACGTCACCTAAACTCGGGAGGAGACCCGATCGAGGAGGAAACGGTGCCGCGGAAGTCAGAGCCGTTGCGAAAGCTGGGTTTTCTCACCATCGGACTGTTCGACGAGCACGATCCCGGCGCGGGTCACCGGTCCACGCTGGACGTGATCGTGCTGGGCGAGGAACTCGGGTTCGACAGCGCGTGGGTGCGGCACCGGCACCTGCAGTTCGGCATCTCGTCGCCCGTCGCGGTCCTGGCCGCCGCGACCCAGCGGACCAGCCGGATCCAGCTCGGCACCGCCGTCATCCCGCTGGGCTGGGAAAACCCGCTGCGGCTCGCCGAGGACCTGGCCACGGTCGACGTGCTGTCCGGCGGTCGGCTCAACCCCGGCATCAGCGTCGGGCCTCCGATGCACTGGGACGACGTCAAGCACGTGCTCTACCCGGAGACCGCGGACGTCGAGAACTTCAGCTACGACCGCGTGCAGCGGCTGCTGGACTTCGTGGGCGGCGAGAAGGTCGCTTCGTTCAGCGGCGTCGAGGGCATCGAGGTCTGGTCGGACCGCGTCCAGCCGCACTCGGCCGGGCTGCGCGACCGGATCTGGTACGGCGGCGGCAGTCTGCGGTCGGCGAGGTGGGCCGGCGAACACGGCCTGAACCTGCTGGCCAGCAACGTCGTGCAGTCCGAGGAGTCCGAGGACTTCGCCGAGATCCAGCGCTCGCACATCCGGACGTTCCGCGAGCACGGTGGCCGCCGCGTCTCCCAGGGCCTCGTCGTGATCCCGACCGACTCGGCCACACCCGAGCAGCGCGCCAAGTACGAGGCCTACGTCGAGGGACGCGCCGGGCGGATCGGCAAGCCGTTCGGCCCGCGCAAGTTCATGTTCGAGCGCGACCTGATCGGCACGTCCGCGGAGATCGCCGAGCAGCTGTACGCGCACCTCGCCTTCCAGGAGGTCGACGAGGTGGCGTTCGCGCTGCCGTTCAGCTTCGCCCACGAGGACTACGTGCAGATCCTCACCGACATCGCCACGAAGCTCGGCCCGGAACTGGGCTGGTCACCCGCTTAGGGCCTGTATCGAAGTCTGGTTCGATGAGAGTCGCGCTTGAGGCCCGGCTATCGCGGATCAGACTTCGATACAGGCCCTAGCGCCCACCAGGTGTCCATGCGCGGCACCGACCTCTTGTCACCCTGTTCCACGCGATCGGCGTGGAACAGGAACCCGGCGATGCCCGCCGTCCCCTGCATCCAGCCGATCCCGGGCGGCAGCAGCGGGTCGTCGTTGCGGTGCTCGGTGAACCGCCGGCACACACCGGCCCCGTCCGGGACGGCGCGCTCCACCACGACGTCGGCGAGGTGGAGCGCGAAGTCCGTGTGCTGCCCGGAGTCGAGCAGCATGTCGCCGACCCCGGCCGTGCCGCAGCAACGGCCGTCGTTGTCCCAGAAGCCCGGGTACTTCCGTTCCGGCAGGCCGGAGACGCGAATGCTGTGCAGGCAACGGCGATGCCACTCCGTCACGTCCACACCGGCCACCTCGGTCACGCCCGCGTGACGCAACGCCTGCCAGAGCAAGGAGGTTCCGGTCGGACCGTGACACCAACCGTAGGAGAACCGTTCCAGCTCCTCCAGCTGCGGAAGGCGTAGCGGGACGCGGAAGCCCTTGTCGGAGGTGTCCGCCAGCGTCACCAGGTGCGCGGCGCCGGCGGTGGCGGCCTCGACGAGGTCCGGAAGCTCGAACTCCGCACCGGCCAGGGCGAGCGCCGTCGCGATACCCGACAGGCCGTGCGAGAAGTTCGGCATCTCCGTTGGACGACACAAGACCGCACCGGTACCGCACGCCAGTTCGACCCGCCGGGCGCCTCCTCTCGTTCCGCCGGCAGGATCGCGGCAGCGACGCCGGCGAGTTCCTCCGCGCCCTCCACCCCGTGACGACGTGCCCACACGGCACCGAGCAGCACCCCGGCCGTGCCCAGCGTCAGGTCGTGAGGGCGTGCACCGTCCTGATAGCGCGGCGGGCTGTAGTGCTCGTGCGCCCAGCCGTCCGGTGTGGACAGTTCGAGCAGCCTGGCGACGGCCGCGCCGGATCCGGGAGCGTCGAGCGCGGTCAGGACCCCGATCGCACTGACCAGTCCGTCGAAGAACGAGCAGTCGGTCACGGTGCCGACGCCCGCACGCACCTGCTCCGCGATGGTGTCGGCCAGCCGTCGTTCCTCGGCGGTCCACTCGCGGACCTGACGGATCTCCGCCAGCGCGTGCGCCAGCCCGCCGACACCCGCGTACATGCCGTCGCGCTCTTCCGGAGCCAGTTCCTCGCCCACGGCTGCCGGAATCGACGCGAAGTCGTCGTAGCGCACCTGGTCCAGCACCCATCGCCAAGCGTCCTCGGCGGTCCCCCGGTACGTCCCCACCCGTCGATCATTACATTGGCGGAGGTGACTGTGCAGCGAACGCTCGCGGCCGCCGGGCTCACGGACGCGAAGACGACACCGCTGGGCGGCGGCACCTACAACTCGGTGTTCCGCGTGTCCGCCCGCGAGGGCGAGTTCGTGCTGAAGGTGGCGCCCGGCGACCAGCCCGGCCTGACCTACGAGCGGCACCTCGTGCGCACCGAGGCGATGTTCTGCACGCTGGGCTCCGCGGTCGCGCCGGTGCCGGAGGTCGTGTACGCGGACGACACCGCGCTCCTGGCCACCTGCCTGCCGGGCCGTCCCGTCTTCGGGCGGTCCGATGTCGACCGTCCGAAACTGCGCCGCGAGCTGGGGCAGGCGGTGAGGGCGCTGCACGAGGTGACCGGGCCCGGTTTCGGCTATCCCCAGCTCGGCCTGCACGACACGTGGACCGAGGCGTTCTTCGGGATGTTCGACGCGGTGCGGGCCGACGCCGAACGCTACCGCGTGCGACTCCCGACGGCCGACCTGCGCCGTCACGCCAAGGCGTTCGACGAGGTGAGGCGCCCGGCGCTGGTCCACTTCGACCTGTGGGACGGCAACGTCCTCGCCGACACCGGGCTCACCGGAGTGGTCGACGGCGAGCGGGCGTTCTGGGGCGACCCGGTCGCGGAGTTCGTGTCGCTCGCGCTGTTCGGGTCGATCGAGGACGACGCGGACCTCCTCGCGGGCCACGGCTTCGAGTTCACCGACTCGGCACGCGTCCGGCTGGCCGCCTACCAGGCGTATCTCTACTCGATCATGCTCACCGAACGCGTCCCGCGCGGCAGCACCGACCAGGAGATGGAGCGCGTGATCATGGACGCGCTGACGCGCGCACTGGGCGTTCTCGCCTGATCGCGGCGGGTGATCTGGGAGGCTGGAACCGTGCGCGTGGCATTGCTGGGCCCGACGACCGTCGAGACCGAGGACGGCACACCGGTCGACATCGGTGGTGCCCGCGTCCGCATGCTCGTCGCACGCCTTGCGCTCGACCCCGGCCGTCCGGTGCCGACGACGACGCTGATCGACGACCTGTGGGGCGAGCAGCCGCCGGCCGACGCCGTCAACGCGCTGCAGTCGCTCGTGTCGAGGCTGCGCAAGGTCTGCCCGGTCGCGCTGGAGCCCGGCGGGTACCGGCTCGGTGTGGCGACCGAGGACGTCGACGTCTTCCGGTTCGAACGGCTGCGTGCCGACGGCCGGCTGGACGAGGCGCTCGCGCTGTGGCGTGGTGACGCGCTGGCCGACGTGCGGGAGGCGCCGTTCGCCGCGCCGACGGCCGCCCGGCTGGAAGAGGCACGCCTGTCCGCGCAGGAGGACCGAGGCGAGCTCGACGTCGCCGCGCTGACCGCGATGTATGAGAAGAACCCGTTGCGGGAACGCCTGGCCGGGCTGCTGATGCGGGCGTTGTGCGCACAGGGCAGGCAGTCCGATGCCCTGCACGTCTACGCCGAGGTCCGCGGCAGGCTTGCCGACGAACTGGGGGTCGATCCCTCGCAGGAGCTGCAGGACGTCCACCTCGCGGCACTGCGCGGTGAGCTCGGGCCGCGGGCCGTGGTCGACCGGTTGCCGGTGCGGCTGACCAGCTTCGTCGGGCGCGACGACGAACTCGCGGAGATCGCCGGACTGCTCGGCGGGGCCCGGCTGGTGACGCTGGTCGGACCGGGCGGCGCGGGCAAGACGCGGCTCGCCACCGAGGTGGCGGCGCGGCATCCGTTGCACGGCAAGGGCCGTGTGTGGTTCGCGGCGCTGGCCGGCGTCCGGGCGGCGGAGGACCTCGCCGGTGCGGTGCTCAGCGCGTTCGAGGTGACGTTCGCCGGGGATCCGCGGCGGCGGGCCAGCGAGGGCATGAACCGGATCGCCGAGGTGCTCGGTGCCGGGGAGTCGTTGCTGGTGCTGGACAACTGCGAGCACCTGATCGGGGCGGCGGCCGAGTTCACCACCGAGCTGCTGCGCCGGGTGCCGAACCTCCGCGTGCTCGCGACCAGCAGGGAACCGCTCGCGATCGACGGCGAGTCGCTGT
This sequence comes from Lentzea sp. NPDC051208, assembly GCF_040682435.1. NCBI lineage: Bacteria > Bacillati > Actinomycetota > Actinomycetes > Pseudonocardiales > Pseudonocardiaceae > Lentzea > Lentzea sp. NPDC051208. The sequence continues at coordinate 146,209 of NZ_JBFBAW010000001.1, forward strand.
GCCCGATCGGCCCGCTCGCGGTGCCCAACGGTCAGGCGGACGTGTCCGCGTTCGGCGCGGTGCGGCTGTTCCTCGACCGGGCGAGCGCGGTGAAGCCGGCGTTCCGGCTCGACGGGTCCACTGTGGACGACGTGAAGCTCATCTGCCGCAGGCTCGACGGCATGCCGCTCGCGCTGGAGCTGGCGGCGGCGCGGCTGCGGTCGATGACGGTCCGGCAGATCACCCAGCGCCTGGACGACCGGTTCCGGCTGCTCACCTCGGGCAGCCGCACCGCGCTGCCGCGCCAGCGCACGTTGCGCGCGGTCGTCGAGTGGAGCTGGGACCTGCTGACCGAGGAGGAGCTGCTGCTGGCCCGGCGGTTCGCGGTGTTCCCCGCCGGTGCCGACCTCGCCGCCATCGAGGCCGTCTGCTTGCCGGACCCGTTCTACGTGCTCACGTCACTGGTCGAGAAGTCCATCGTGGACGTCATCGAGATCGAGGGCGAGCCGCGGTACCGGATGCTGGAGACGATCCGGGTCTACGCGGACGAACAGCTCGAGGCGTCCGGCGAGAAGCGGGAGGTCGTCGGGCGGTTCCGGCACTACTACCGCGAACTGACCGCGCGCTGGGAGCCGCTCACCCGCACCGCGCGGCAGCTCGAGGCGATCGACGTCTACGAGGCGGAGCAGGACAACGTCGTGGCGGCGTTGCGCGGGGCGATCGACGACCGCGAGGTCGAGCTGGCGGCGGACCTGCTCGGCGGCACGTTCTGGTACTGGCTCGTCAAGGGCGACAACGAGCGCGCGGAGATGTCGGTGCGCGACGTGCTCGCGCTCGGCGACCTGCTGCCCGCCGACCGCTTCGCGACGTTCCGGGCCATGCAGCTCATCATGGCCGCCGTGCCCGGGGTGACGGACTCGGAAGAGGCCGCGGCCGTCATCGAGAGCTGCGTGAACTCCGGCGCCGTCCAGAAGTACCCGTCACTCGCGATCGCGCTGCCCATGCTCGCGTTCCTCAGCCAGAACACCGAACTGGCGCGGCGCGAGGTGAAGCGGGCGGCGGCGAGCGAGGACCCGTGGGCCAGGGCGGGCGCGGAGTGGGCGCACAGCTTCATGCTGGTCGACGACGGTGACCTGGAAGGCGCGGAACAGGCCCGCGACCGCGCGTACGACCAGTTCACGGCCATCGGCGATCGGTGGGGTTCGGCGATGACGCTCGGCATGAAAGCCGCGTTCGTCTCGCACACCGGGGACAACCAGGCGGCGATCGACCTGTACCAGCGCGGCCTGGACGTGGCGACGGAGCTGCGGTCGCAGGACGACGCCGTGCAGCAGCGGTGGCGGCTCGCGGTGGAGTACGCGCGCATGGGTGATCACGGCGCGGCCGCGCGCGAGGTGGTCGCAGCCGAGCAGTTCGTCAGGGACGTCGGCAACGACCAGCTGTCCACGATGCTCAATTATGCGAAGGCCGAGGTCGCGCTGCGTGCGGGCAGGATCGAAGAGGCACGCGCGCTGAGCGTCGAGTTCAAGCAGCGCGACCTCTCGTCGTCCCTGCTCGGCACGTTCGTCACGGAGTGGGTGGCGATGCTCGACGCGCGCATCGCGATCGCCGACGGCAGGTTCGACGACGCCGAGGCGTCCGCCGCGGTGGCCGTCCAGACGACGTCCGATCGCGCCGACATGCCGGATCTCTCGACGGTGGCGGAACTCCTGGCCCAGGTGCGGCACCTGCAGGGCCGCGACGACGCCGCCCGGCGGTTGATGGAGCTCGCCCAGCTCATCCGCGGGCGGCTCGACATGGGTGATCCGGACGTGCGGCACCTCGTCGCCGAACTGGGTGAGCCCGCACCGCTGACGATCACCAAAACCGAGGCGCTGCAACGGGTGCGCGAAGAGGCGGGCCTCAGCACCGGCTGAGACCCGCCTCTGGTTCCGGTGAGATCACACGCGCTTGCGGTAGGCCCACATCGCCAGCGGGAAGAACACCGCGACCGCGCCCGCCATCCAGATCAGCGATCCGGTGAGCGGCCCGGCGATCGCGCCGCCGTTGAGCAGCCCGCGCAGCGCGTCCGACAACAGGCTCACGGGGCTGATGTCCGCCCACGCCTTGAGCCAGCCCGGCATCGTCGAGGTGCCGACGAACACGTTGCTGCCGAACGTCAACGGCATGATCAGCACGATCATGATGCCCTGCACGGCCTGCGGGGTCTTGAGCAGCATGCCCACGAACACCGACGCCCAGCAGAAGCACAGCCCGAACGCGATCGCGAGCCCCGCCGCGATCAGCAGCTCCGCCGGACCCGTCTGCACCCGGTAACCCATGACCGTGGCGACGATCATCAGCACCACGACGCACACCACGTACCGCACGACGTCCGCCAGCACCGCGCCCACCAGCGGCGCCGACCGCGCGATCGGCATCGCGCGGAACCTGTCGAAGACGCCCTTGGAGACGTCGGTGTTCAGCTGGACACCGGCGGTCATGCTCGCCTGCAGGATGTTCATCACCAGGATGCCCGGCACGAGCATCTGCAGGTAGGCGTCGGTGTTCCCGGCGAGAGCGCCACCGAAGAGGTAGGTGAACATCACCAGCAGGATGATGGGCGCGATCGTCACGTCCGCCAGCTGCTCGGGGTTCTTGCGGATCTTGAGGATTCCCCGCCAGGCCAGCGCGAAGCCGTGGCGCACTCCCCTGTCCAACGCGATGGTGCTCATACCAGGCTCCCCTCGTTCCGCTTGCCGGTGAGCGAGAGGAAGACCTCGTCGAGCGAGGGCAGCCGCAGCGCCAGTTCGTCCGCGGTGATGCCGGCCTCGTCGAGCTTGCGGACCAGGGTGGACAGCAGCACCGGGTCGTTCACCGGCGCCGTCAGCAGTCCCGTGTCGTCGTCGCGGGTCGGCCTGACCCCGGTCAGGTCACCGAGAATCCGGTGGACCACGTCGAGATCGCGCAACGACGTCGGCCGCACCTGCAGCGTCTGCCCGCCCACGCGCCGCTTCAGCTCGTCCGGCCTGCCCTCGGCCACGACGCGACCGTGGTCGAACACCGTGATCGAGTCGGCGAGCTGGTCGGCCTCCTCCAGGTACTGCGTGGTGAGCAGGACCGTCACGCCGTTCGCGACGAGCTTGCGCACCACCGCCCACACCTCGTTGCGGGCGTGCGGGTCCAGCCCGGTGGTCGGCTCGTCCAGGTACAGCACGGACGGGTTGCCGACCAGGCTGGCCGCGAGGTCGAGCCGCCGGCGCATACCTCCCGAGTACGTCTTGGCGGCCCGCCCCGCCGCGTCGGTGAGCTCGAACTGCTCCAGCAGCTCGCCCGCCCTCGCCCGCGCCCCCGCACGGGAGAAGTCCAGCAGGCGGGCCAGCAGGACGAGGTTCTCCGTACCGGAGAGGTCCTCGTCCACCGACGCGTACTGGCCGGTCAGCCCGATCAGCGACCGGACCGCCCTCGGGTCCTTCAGCACGTCGTGGCCGTGGACCGTGGCGTGTCCCGCGTCCGGGCGCAGCAACGTGGCCAGCACCCGCACCGCCGTGGTCTTGCCCGCGCCGTTCGGCCCGAGCACCCCCACGACCTTCCCCTCCGGCACCTCGAGGTCGACGCCGTCCAGCGCCTTGGTCTCCCCGTAGTGCTTGACCAGGCCTTCAGCCCTGATCGCGAGTGCCATCGTTCCTCCCTCGTGTTCAGGAGGAACTGTGCGCCGCCCCGCTGGCAGACCACGCACAGCGCGCTGTCAGCGGCTGGCAGCCATCCTGTGCACGGCCTCGGTGATGATCTCGGGAGAGGTGCCGATGTTGAACCTGACGTGGCCCGCTCCCCCGCTGCCGAACTCGGCGCCCGACATCAGGGCGACCCTGCCCCGCTCGACGAAGAACGCGGCCGGGTCGTCGCTGATGGCCCGGCAGTCGAGCCAGGCCAGGAACGTCGCCTCGGACGGTTCGTAGCCGATCCCGGGCAGGTGCTCGGTGAGCAGGTTCTTGAGCAGTTTGCGGTTGTCGTCGAGACCGGCCAGCAGGGCGTCGAGCCACTCGCCGCCCTCGCGCAGCGCGGCCGCGTGCGCGATCGTGCCGAAGTGGCTCGGCCCGTGGCTGACCTCCTCGGGCAACCGCGCGAGGTCGTCGGTGTTGGAGATCGCGACCGCCGCCCGCATGGCCGCCAGGTTCCAGCCCTTCGACGCGGACATGAGCGACATCCCGTTCTCGTCGACGCTCAGGTACGGCACGAACCCGGTGCTCCTGGAGACGAGCGGCGCGTGGATCTCGTCGGCGATCACGCGGACGCCGTACGTCTCGGCCAGCCGGGCGAGGGCCGTCAGCTCCTCGGCGGTGTGGACGGTGCCCGTCGGGTTCTGCGGGTTGCACAGCAGGTACACCGGACGGTCGGCCTTGACGTGCTGGAACGTCCACTCCAGCACGTTCAGGTCGAGGCGGCCGAGCCGCAGCGGTGCCTCGACGACCGCACGGCCCATGCTCTGGACGAACAGGTAGAACGGCGGGTACACCGGCGGGCTGACGATCACGGGGGCGCCTGGCCCGGACACCAGCTTGATCAACTCGACGATGCCGAGCATCACGTCGGACACGAGCGCCGTGCGTTCCAGCGGGAGTTTCCAGCCCCAGCGCTGTTCCGCGAACGCGGCGAGTGCCTCCTGGTAGGCGGTGCCGGCCGGGTAGCCGGTGTCGCCGAGGTCCAGTGCGTCGACGATCGCCTGTTTGACGGGCTCGGCCAGGTCGACGTCCATCTCGGCCACCCACAACGGCAGCACGTCGTCCGGGAACTGCCGCCACTTCACACTCGTGCGCCGCCGCAACCGTTCCAACGACACCTGGGCCAGCGGGTTCAGCATGAACCCCAACGTAGGTCACCCGGGATGAGCCGTCACGTCGTGCGCGGTGATCTCCTCGCCGCAGCACCGGGACCCTGAGGTTGATGAAAGCACGGGTCGAACCTGCTGTTGTTGACTACTCCCCGCCCTGGAGGACGGTGATTCTCCCGGTCGCCCGGAAGGGTTCCTGCTTCAGCGACAGTCGCCTTCTCGTGCTTGCGCACGAGCTGGTCTGACACCATCTCCACAGGCGAGCACGGCCAGCCCGGCCGCTCGTATGTTGATCGCCGCGTTGACATCCCGGTCGTGGACTGTTCCGCAACGGCACGTCCACTCCCGGATGCCGAGCGGCATTGTGCGCTGGAGCGCTCCGCACGCGGAGCACACCTTCGAACTCGGGTACCAGCGGTCGATCACGACCAATTCGCGGCCGTACCACTGGCATTTGTAGGTCAGCATGGTCCGCAGTTCCGACCAGGCGGCGTCGCTGATCGCACGGGCAAGGCTGTGGTTGCGAACCATGTTGCGCACGCCGAGGTCCTCGATCACGACCGTTTGGTTCTCACGGACGAGACGCGTACTCAGCTTGTGCAGACCATCGCTGCGACGGTCTGCGATTCGGGCGTGCACCCGCGCCACCTTGACGCGCGCCTTCGCCCTGTTGTTGGAACCCTTCATCTTCCGGGCCAGTCGCCGCTGGGCCACGGCGAGCCGCTCCCGGTCCCGACGCTCGTGGCGAGGGTTTGTCACCTTCTCCCCGGTGCAGAGGGTGACGAGGCTGGCGATGCCGGCGTCGAGCCCGACCACCTGATCGGACGTGGGCCCGTCGTGCACAGTGGTGTCGACGAGGACACTGACGTGCCAGCGGTTCGCCGCATCCCGGGACACCGTGACCATGCTCGGCTCAGCGCCTTCGGGCAGCGGCCGAGACCAACGGATATCGAGAGGTTCGGCCATCTTCGCCAAGATGAGCGTCCCGTCACGCCACCGGAACGCCGATCGGGTGTACTCGGCGGACGCACGGGACTTGCGCTTGGACTTGAACCTCGGGTACCTCGCCCGCTTGTCCCAGAACGCGACGAACGCGCCCTGCAGGTGCCGAAGGCTCTGTTGCAGCGGAACCGAGGACACCTCGGTCAGGAACGCCGACTCGGGATCTTGCTTCCACTCGGTCAACATCGCCGACGACTGCACGTAGGACACCCGGCGTTGCTCGCCGTACCAGGCGGCCGTACGGGCTTCCAGCGCCCGGTTGTAGACCAGTCGCACGCACCCGAACGTCCGGGACAGCTCGTATACCTGCTGGTCGGACGGGTAGAAGCGGTATTTGAACGCCCGCTTCACCACCCGCTCCGCCACGCTCACATGTTAGCGGCCCGCCGTGTGACGTCCCGTTTACCCCTACGCACAGGGCGGCTCCTCCCCGGCGTGAACGCCGGGGTATCCGCCGGTTTGGAAATCAGATGAAACTCCCCAGGTTGACCTCTCGACCACGAATACGCCGTGGAGGTCAACCAGGTTGCATGCCGGTGATCGTCACCCGTTCAGCGCGTGCGTCGCCGTCGCCCCTCCGTCGACCACGAACTCCCCGCCCGTGCAGTAGGCGCTGTCGTCGCTGGCGAGGAACAGCACGACGTTCGCGACGTCCTCCGGCTGCCCGATCCGGCGCAGCGCCAGCTTCTTGCCCATCGGCGAGACGTCGATCGGCCGGCCCAGGGCCTCGCTGACCATCGGGGTGTCGATGGCGCCGGGATGCACGGAGTTCACGCGGATCCCGTGCTGCCCCAGTTCCATCGCGGCGACCTTGGTCATGCCGCGGATCGCGAACTTCGACGCCGTGTACGCCACCAGGTACGGCATGCCGCCCAGGCCCTCGACCGACGACACGTTCACGATCGACCCGCCGCCGGCCTGCTTCATCGACGCCACGACCGAGCGCATGCCGAGGAACGTGCCGACCTGGTTGATGCCGATCACCCGCTGGTAGTCGGCGAGTGTCGTGTCGGCCAGGGCGGAGAAGTGCAGGACGCCGGCGTTGTTCACGAGAACCGTGATGTCACCGAATGTCGAGACGGTGAAAGCCACGGCCTCCGCCCACTCCTCCTCGGAGGACACGTCCAAGTGGCAGTACTCTGCGCCGAGTTCGGCCGCGAGTTCCTTGCCCTGGTCGTCGAGGACGTCGGTGATCATCACCCGCCCGCCCTCGGCGGCGAACCGGCGTGCCGCGGCCGCGCCCTGACCCCGGGCGGCGCCGGTGATCAGGGCGATCTTCCCGTCGAGCCGCATCTACATCATCTCGTCGGTCAGCGGCATCATCACGGTCTTGAGCTCCGTGTAGGCCTCGTAGGCGCTCTGCCCGCCCTCGCGGCCGAGGCCCGACTGCTTGTAGCCGCCGAACGGGAGGTGCGGTTCGAGCTGGAAGCCGTTGATGCCGACCATGCCGACCCGCAGGGCCTTCGAGACGCGGAACGCGCGGCGGACGTCGTTGGTGTAGACGCCGGCGCCCAGGCCGTACTCGGTGTCGTTCGCGATGCGGACGGCTTCTTCCTCGTCGTCGAACGGCACGACGGTCAGCACCGGGCCGAAGATCTCGTCACGGGCGATGGCCATGTCGTTGTTGGCGTCGGCGAAGATCGTGGGCGCGACGAAGTTGCCGGACGCGTAGTCGCCGTCGAGCCGGGTGCCGCCGGTGACCAGGCGGGCGCCCTCCTCCTGGCCGCGCTCGATGTAGCCGAGCACGCGTTCGAGCTGTTTGCCGTTGATCAGCGGGCTGGCCAGCACGGCGGGGTCGAACGGGTCGCCGAACGTCACCGCGCCCGCGAGCATCTGCGCCATCGCGATGAACTCGTCCTGGGCGTCCCGCTGCACCAAGGCCCGCGTGTGCGCCACGCACGCCTGGCCGGACAGGCCCATCGTGACCATGCCCATGCAGGTCATCGCGGCGAGGCCGACGTTCGGAGCGTCCGCGAACACGATCGCCGGCGACTTCCCGCCCAGTTCCAGGGACACGCGCTTCATCGTCCCTGCGGACGCTTCGACGATCCGGCGGCCGACGGTGCGGCTGCCGGTGAAGCTGATCTTGTCGACGCCGGGGTGGGTGATCAGCGCTTCACCGGTCGGGTTGCCGGGGCCGGTGACGAGGTTGACGACGCCTTCCGGGAGTCCGGCCTCGATCAGCAGCTCGACCATGCGGATCACGCAGAACGACGCGTACTCCGACGGCTTCACCACGACCGTGCAGCCCGCGGCCAGTGCGGGCGCAAGCTTTTGGGCGAACAGCACGAACGGTGCGTTCCACGGCAGGATCGCCGCGACGACGCCGACCGGTTCGCGGAACGTCATCGCGAGGTGGTCGCCGCCCTGGTACGGCGGCAGGGTCTGACCGCCGACCTTGTCGATCCAGCCCGCGTGGTGGTCGAAGATGTCCGCCGCGATGCCGACCGAGGTGGCGTAGATCTGGCCGAACGACAGCGGCACGCCGTTGTCGAGTGCCTGCAGTCCGCGCAGCTCGTCCGAGTGCTCCCGCAGCAGGTCGCTGTACCTGCGCAGGACCTTGATGCGCTCGCCCGCGCGGCTGCGCGGCCAGGTGCCCTCGTCGAACGCCTTGCGGGCCGCGCGCACCGCCGCGTCCACGTCCTGCACGGAGGCGACGGCGAAACTGCCGATCTCCTCGCCGGTCGCGGGGTGGTGGTGGGTCCAGGTCTCGTCCGCCTCGCGGAACTCGCCTCCGATGAGGAGCCGGCCGTCCTTGAGGCCCAGCGTCTCGCGGTGCGGTTGGACGGTGAGCGTCACAGCTCCTCCTAGAGCGACATCGTGTCCGTGCAGGCGAAAGTCCTCTGTGGATCGCGATCGGCGAAATAGCCGTCGAGATCGGTGAACGCGCCGAACTTCTGCTCGACGGTTGGCGGTGCCATCAGCGCGACCATGCCGCCGTGCACGACGAAGACCTGTCCGTTGATCTTCTCGCCGGACGGTCCGGCCAGGTGCGCCACGAACTTCGCGACGTGCTCGGGCGCCAGCGAGTCGTCGCCTTCTGGCGCGTCACCGAACACGTGCGCGGTCATCTGGGTGCGGGCGCGCGGGCAGATCGCGTTGGCGCGCACGCCGTAGCGGCTCGTGCCCCGGGCCGTCGCCACGGTCAGCGCCGCGATCCCCGCCTTGGCCGCCGCGTAGTTGGCCTGCCCCTCCGAGCCGAGCAGGAACGCCTCCGACGAGGTGTTCACGATCCGCGCGTAGACCGGTTCTCCCGCGGTCTTCGACTGCTGCTTCCACAGCGCGACGGCGTTGCGCGACAACAGGAAGTGGCCGCGCAGGTGCACCCGCACGACCAGGTCCCACTCCTCGTCGGTCATGTTGAACAACATCCGGTCGCGCAGCACGCCCGCGTTGTTCACGACGACGTGCAGCCCGCCGAACTGCTCCATCGCGGCGGTGACGAGGGCATCGGCGGTGCTCCGCTCGCCCACGTCACCCTCGACCACGACGCACTTCGCGCCCAGTTCCTCGATCTCGGCCGCAGCGGCCTCGGCCGAGCCCGGCAGGTCGTTGAGCACGATCGACGCACCGGCCCTGGCAAGTTCCAGCGCCTCCGCGCGGCCGAGCCCGGCACCCGCGCCGGTGACCACGGCGACCTTCCCCGCAAGGTCCACAAGAGACTCCCAGAAGAGATGTGTGTCAGTCGAAGAGGATGACCTGGCGGATCAACGATCCTCCGCCGCGCAGGGCTTGCAGCCCCTCGTTGACGTCTTCGAGCCGAATCCTCTTGCTGATCATGCTTTCGAGGTCCAGCCGGCCCTGCCTCCACAGCGCGATCATCCGAGGGATGTCCCGGCGGAAGTTCGCGGTCCCGTAGAACGAGCCGTGCAGCGTCTTGTCGTGCAGGAACAGTTCCTGGGCGCTGAACGACACCATCGCGTCCGCCCGGCCCGCGCCGACGACGACCGTGTGGCCACCACGCCGGGTCAGGTCCCACGCCTGGCGGATCGTCGCGGGCAGGCCGACCACGTCGAACACGTAGTCGAAGCCCATGCCGAAGTTCAGCTGGTTGTTCAGGTCCGCGACACCGTCGGGCGTCGTCGCGTGCGTCGCGCCGAACTTCTGCGCCACCTCGTGCTTCTCAAGCACCGGGTCGACCGCGACGATCCGTGCGGCGGCGGCGAGCCGGGCACCCTGGATCACCGCGACACCGACACCACCGCAGCCGATCACGGCGACGCTGGAGCCCGGTTCGACCTTCGCGGTGTTGAGCACCGCACCGACACCGGTCAGGATGCCGCACGACAGCAGCGCGGCGATCTCCCACGGCACGTCGTCGTCGACCTTCACCGCGGCATCGGCGGGCACGACCATCTCCTCGGCGAACGCGCCGAGCCCCGCGTACCCGAAGGCGGGGTTGCCACCGACGACGAACCTCGGTGACGTGAACGCCGAGATGGTGTGCACGAGGCACAGATGTGACTGGCCCGTCACGCATTGCGCGCACTTCCCGCACGGTGGCACGAAGGTGATCGCCACGTGGTCGCCGACCGCGAGCGACGTCACGGCGCTCCCGATCTCGACGATCTCACCGGCGCCCTCGTGACCGACCACGCCGGGCGTCAGGGCGGGCAGTGTTCCGTCCATTGCGGACAGATCGCTGTGGCACACCCCGCACGCCCTGATCTTGATGCGGATCTCCTGCGGCCCCACCGGGGCGGTGGTCACGTCGTCGCGGAGCTCGAGCTTGTCGTCGCCTACCTGGTTGAGCACGGCAGCCTTCACCGGTATCACTCCTCGCTGAGCTCACGGCCGAACTACCTGTCGCACACTAGAATCTGTTCTTGTTCATGACAAGGCCCATCAGCGTGAGAGGCGCAGTGCGCCCATGGGGCACGACGCGACGGCGCGTTCCGCCAGAGGCTCTTCGGCCGGAGCCAGCTCACCGTCCCGGATCTGCAGAACCTCGTCATCGTCAAGGTCAAACACCTCGGGCAGGATTGACATGCACTCCCCGTGCGCCTCGCACACCGAAGGGTCGACGCCGACCTTCATCGCGGCCTCCTGACATCAAGTAGAACTTGTTCTAGAGTAGCGGTCATGCGCATCGGTTTCACGCCCGAACAGGAGCAGTTGCGCCAGGAGTTGCGGGCGTACTTCGCCGCGCTCATGACGCCCGAACGCAGGACCGGGCTGGCCGGTGGCGGCGACTACGGCGATGCCGCCGTCTACAAGGACACCGTCCGCCAGATGGGGCTGGACGGCTGGCTGACCATCGGGTGGCCGGAGGAGTACGGCGGCCGGGCCCGCCCGATGATCGAGCAGCTGATCTTCCTGGACGAGGCCTCCGCGGCCGGTGCGCCGGTGCCGTTCCTGACGCTGAACTCCATCGGCCCGACGATCATGTCCCTGGGAACGCCCGAGCAGAAGGCGTTCTACCTGCCGAAGATCGCGTCCGGCGAGCTGCACTTCGCCATCGGCTACTCCGAACCGGAGGCGGGCACCGACCTCGCGGGCCTGCGCACGCGGGCGGTCCGCGACGGTGACGAGTACGTCATCAACGGTCAGAAGATGTGGACCAGCCTCATCCAGTACGCCGACTACGTCTGGCTGGCCTGCCGCACCGACCCGGAATCGCAGCGGCACAGGGGTTTGAGCATCATCATGGTGCCGACCACCTCTTCCGGCTTCTCCTGGACGCCCGTGCCGACCATGTCCGGGCCCACGACCAGCGCCACCTTCTACGACAACGTGCGGGTGCCCGCGGCGAACCTCGTCGGCGAGGAGCACAAGGGCTGGAAGCTCATCACCAACCAGCTCAACCACGAACGCGTCGCCCTCTGCTCGGCCGCGCCGCTGCAGACCGCGCTGCGCGAGGTTCGTCAATGGGCGGACGAAACCGGTGCCGTGAAACAGGAATGGGTGCGCCTGCACCTCGCCCGCGTGCACGCCAAGGCCGAGTTCCTCAAGCTCGTCAACTGGCGGATCGCGTCCGGTTCCGACGAGGCCCCGTCACCGGCGGAAGCCTCCGCCACCAAGGTGTTCGGCACCGAGTTCGCGACCGAGGGCTACCGCTTGCTGATGGAGGTGCTGGGCGCCAACGGGATCGTGCGCACGGGCTCCGCGGGAGCGCTGCTGCACGGACGCGTGGAACGCATGCACCGGTCGTCGCTGATCCTGACGTTCGGCGGCGGCACCAACGAGATCCAGCGGGACATCATCGCGCGGGTGGGCCTCGGGTTGCCCGCTGTGCCTCGGTAAGGAGACTCCGTGGACTTCACACTCACCGAGGCCCAGCGCGAGCTGGCCGCGCTGACCCGCAAGATCCTCGACTCGTCCGACACGCCCTGGCTCGACCTGGTCAAGTCGGGCGTCGTGCCGGAGCAGCCCGACGAGTTCGGGGTGCTGGAACAGTGCTCGGTGCTGGTCGAGCTGGGCCGCGCGGTCTCTCCCGCGCCGTACCTGCCCACGACGGTCGCGGCCTCGGCGCTCGCCGAGTTCGGCACCCCGGACCAGCGCGATCGATGGCTGACGCCGGGAACCGTGCTGTCCGTGGCGCTGGCGGAGGCCGGCGGTGTGAAGACGACGGTGCCGTTCGCTTCGGAGGCGGCCGCGTTCCTGGTGGCGCACGAGGAGCAGGTGTTCCTCGTCGAGGCGGAGGGGCTGGAGATCACCCCGCAGGAGCTGGTCGACTGCTCGGACGCGGGGTGCTTCGCGTTCTCCGGCACCGGCGAGGTGGTGCCCGGCCTGTCCCCCGACTGGTTGATCACGCGGTACACGCTGGGGTTGTGCGCTCTGCAACTCGGCGTCACCGAACGCGCTTTGGAACTGACGGCCGAGTACGCGCGGACGCGCGTGCAGTTCGACCGGCCCATCGGCAGCTTCCAGGCCGTGGCGCAACGGCTCGCTGATGCGTACATCGACGTCGCGGCGATCCGCCTGACGCTCTGGCAGGCCGCCTGGCGGCTCTCCGAGGGCCTGGACGCGGTGGAAGAGGTGGCGACGGCGAAGTTCTGGGCCGCCGACGCCGGGCACCGCGTGGCGCACACCGCCGTGCACGTCCACGGCGGTACCGGGATCGACATGAGCCACGACGTGCACCGCTACTTCACCGCGGCGAAGCGCAACGAGTTCGAGCTGGGCGGGGCGACCGCCCAGCTCCTGAAGCTCAGCGCAGCTTGGTGAGGCGTTCGACCGTCGCGTCGAACTCCGCCAGCAGGTCCGCGAGGACCTCCGCGACCGGGCGGACCTCGTTCATCCGCCCGACGACCTGACCGACCGGCATCGAGACCACGGACGGGTCGTCGGACCGGGCGATCCGCAGGTGCGCCTCGCTGACCAGGATGTTCTGCAACGGCATCGGCAACGGATCCGGTGCCTCCGCGGACGTCCACGCCTCGGTCCACCGCGTCTTCAGCAACCGCGCCGGCTTGCCGGTGTAGATGCGGGTGCGGACGGTGTCGCTGGAACCGGCGGCGAGCAACGCCTGCTGCGTGCTGGAGTTCCCCAGCGTGTACTCGGCGGTGGTCAGCCAGTACGAGCCCATCCACACGCCGGACGCACCGAGCGCCATCGCGGCGGCGGCCTGCCGTCCCGACCCGATGCCACCGGCGGCGAGCACCGGGACGTCCACGGCGTCGACGATCTCCGGCACCAGCACCATCGTCGCGACCTCGCCGGTGTGCCCGCCGGCCTCGTAACCCTGGGCCACCACGATGTCGACGCCGTTGGCGACGTGCCGCCGGGCGTGCTCGGCCTTGCCCGCCAGCGCGGCCACCGGGACACCGGCCGCGTGCACCTGCTCGATGACGTCGGTGGGCGGTGAGCCGAGGGCGTTCGCGATGAGCCGGATCGGGTGTGCCAGGGCCACGTCGACGTGCGACCGCGCGACCGAGTGCAGCCAGCCGAGCACGCCCTCGCCGCCCTCGCCGTCGGGCAGCGGTGGCACGCCGAGCTTCAGCAACGTCTGTTGCACGAACTCCTTGTGGCTCTGCGGGATGAGACTGGCCAGGTCGATCTGCGTGCCTTCCTTCGGCACGGTGGCGGGCATGACGATGTCGACGCCGTACGGCTTGCCGTCGGTGTTCTCGTCCATCCACGTCAACGCGCGGTCGAGGTCCTCCGCGTCGTTGAACCGCACGCACCCGAGGACACCGAGCCCGCCCGCCCGGCTGATCGCCGCCGCCACGTGCTCGGACGGTGTGAAGCCGAAGACCGGATGTTCGATGCCCAGTTCGTCACACAGGCTGGTGCGCATGATCCTCCACGTGGCGCTTCGCCCACTGGTAGTCGGGTTTGCCGCTGGGGGTGCGGCCGATCTCGGCGACGAGCCACAGCGACCGCGGCACCTTGTAGCCCGCGAGGGTCTCGCGGACGTGGGCGTCCAGTTCGGACAGTGTCGGTTTCGCGCCGTCGCGCGGCTGGACGATCGCGCCGACGCGCTGGCCGAGCAGGTCGTCCGGGATGCCGATCACGAGCGCGTCGAACACGTCCGGGTGCGACTTCAGCACCCCCTCGACCTCCTCGGGGAACACCTTCTCGCCGCCGGTGTTGACGCAGGTGTTGCCGCGCCCCAGCAACGTGACGTCGCCGTCCTCCTCGAACCGGGCGAAGTCGCCGGGCACGGTGAACCGCTTGCCGTCGACCTCGACGAACATCCGCGCGGTCTTCTCGGGGTCCTTGTAGTAGCCGAGCGGGATGTGGCCGCCGCGCGCCAGCTTGCCGATGGCACCGGGCTTCGGCTCCAGCTTGTTGCCGTCCTCGTCGATGACGATGGTGTCCTCGTTGAGCTTCACCTTGGTGCCGTCGGTCTTCACGATCTCCTTGGGCACCGCGCCGATGCCGGTGGACCCGGTCTCGCTCGACCCGATCGACTCCAGCAGCGTCGTGTGCGGCAGGTGCTCGTGGTACTGCTTCTTGACGGTGTAGGAGAACAACGCGGCGCTGCTGTTGAGGATGTACAGCGACGAGCCGTCGTACGTGCCGCGCTGGAACTCCTCGATCAGCGGCCGGCCCATGGCGTCGCCGGTGATGACGGCGACCTGGACCTTTTCCCTTTCGATCACCCGCCAGATCTCGGCCGGGTCGAACTTGGGCACCAGCACCACCGTGCTGCAGCTGAACAACGCGCCCAGCACGGCCCACTGCGCCGCGCCGTGGATCAGCGGCGGCAGGCACAGCCGGATGAGCCCGTAGTCCTTGCCCGCCTTGGCCTGCTGCCACTCGTCCGTCAGCCGTTCGCCGGTGACGAAGTCGATGCCGCCGCCGAGCGTGCGCCACACGTCCTCGTGGCGCCACATCACGCCCTTGGGCATGCCGGTCGTGCCGCCGGTGAACAGGATGTAGAGGTCGTCAGGGCTGCGCGGCCCGAAGTCCCGCTCGCCGGACTCCTCGGCGAGTGCCGTTTCGTAGTCGGCGCCGGCGAACTCCTCGTCCGACTCGTCGTCGATCACGACCGTGTGGCCGGGCGCGCCGACCTCCGCGACCAACGGCGAGTACCGCCGTTCGTGTACGAGAGCGGTCAGATCCGCTTCACCGAACAAGTATTGCAACTCGTTCTTGGTGTAGCGGTAGTTCACGTTGATCGCCACGGCCCGCAGCTTGTAGACCGCGAGCATGGCTTCGACGAGTTCGATCGAGTTGCGCGCGTAGAGCCCCACGTGCGCACCCTGCGTCACGCCGTTCTTTGCCAGGTGGTGAGCCAGTTTGTTGGCTCGCGACTCCAGCTCGGCGTAGGTGACCCGCTGGGACCCGCACACGAGCGCGGTCCTGTCGGGCACGGTGTCGGCGGCGTGTTCAACGAGGTCTGCGACGTTGAGGGCCATGGTACGCAAAGTAGAACGTGTTACTGTTCTGGACAATCCCCCGTGCGGTCAGACTCGATCCAGGAGGCCCGTGAATGACGACCACGACAGAACCCCATGCGGTGGTGGAGCTGGCCGGCAACGTCCTGGTCGTCACGATGAACCGCCCGGAGGTCCGCAACGCCCTGTCCGGCCCCATGCTGGCCATCATGAAGGAGGCGTGGGACAGGGTGGACTCCGATCCGGACGTCCGCGTCTGCATCCTGACCGGCGCGGGCGGCTCGTTCTGCGCGGGCGCGGACCTCAAGGCGATGACGTCCAACCACCCCAGCGAGAACGCCGGCAAGTTCGACTTCTCCGTCATCGAGCCACTGCTCAAAGGACGTCGATTGACGAAACCGCTGATCGCCGCGGTGGAAGGTCCCGCGGTCGCCGGCGGCACGGAGATCCTGCAGGCGACCGACATCCGGGTGGCCGGCGAGAGCGCGCGGTTCGGCGTCTCGGAGGCGCGCTGGGGCCTGTTCCCCCTGGGCGGCTCGGCGGTCCGGTTGCCACGCCAGATCCCCTACACGGTCGCGGCCGACCTTCTGTTGACCGGACGGCACATCCGGGCGGCCGAGGCCAAGGAGATCGGGCTCATCGGGCACGTGGTGCCGGACGGTCAGGCCTTGGACAAGGCCATGGAACTGGCCGCGCTGATCACGGCCAACGGGCCCATCGCCGTGCGGAAGATCCTGCAGACCATGCGGGAGACCGAGGTCATGCACGAGAACGAGGCGTTCACAGTGGACGCTCGGCTCGGCATGGAGGTGTTCTCCAGCGAGGACGCGAAGGAAGGCCCTCGCGCCTTCGCGGAGAAGCGCAAGCCGGAGTTCAAGGGCCGCTAGCAGGTGACGAAGTCACCCGGCGGCACCCACACCGTGCCGGGGTAGAAGATCCTGCCCTCCGGCCGGATCTGGCGGCTGAGCGCGTACAGGTGGGTGTCCCGGCCGAGTTCGGGATCGTGCGGCCAGTACTGGTCCCAGATCTCGGCCTTGCGCTGCCGCCAGTAGCCGAAGACGTTCTCCGGGTAGCTCGAGCTGTTGTAGGCCGTGTACTCGTCGCGCCGCTTCCAGGTGTTCCGCGTGCCGTCCACGAGGTTCGCCTCGGCTACGAGGATGGCGGCGGACACGTGGTCGACGTGATCGCGGCGGGGCGTGTCCCGGTGGCCGATCGTGCTGCCGGAACGGATGTAGTCCGGGTTCGCGTGGCCGATGATCGCGTGCAGCGTGCCGATGAAGCTGAACCGGTTGTAGGCCGGACGCCCGTCGATCGGGCGGGCGACGTACGGACTGTCGGTCAGCATCTTGTACAGGTCGCCATAAGGATCGCCGGACGGATCGGGACTGTCCGGGCAGCCACCAGACGCACCGTGGATGTACATGAAGACCAGCCGCACGTTGGTGCCGTTCAGCCGGTTCGTCGCCACGGGATGGCCGTTGAACCACATCTCTTCGTAGGTCCAGTTGTCGGCGACGCCTGCCGTCTCGGCGTAGGCGGCCCGCTCACCTTCGATCCGCTGGTTCGCGTAGGGGAACGCGGGCCGCGTGTGCACTTCTCCGGCGGTCAAGTAGACCACCCAGACGTTGTACCCGGCCTCGACGTCCGAGGCGATGTCGGGATTCATGAACAGCAGGTCGTCGTCCTGATGCGCGACGAACGAGACGGTCGTCCTGGTCATCGCCTGCGCGTGGGTCAGCATTGCGGCAACGAGCACAAACGAGGTCAACAAGGACAGCGCAGATCTGCGCATTGACTTTCCCCCAGGTAGAAGTCGTTGGGGGGAGACTACCGTCCTAGACGTCGTTGGCCGCGATGTATCCGAACGTCATGGCGGGCCCGATCGTCGACCCCGCCCCGGCGTAACTCCGCCCCATCACGGCCGAGCTGACGTTGCCCGCCGCGTACAGACCGGGAATCACCGAACCGTCCGGCCGCAGCACACGGGCACGCGCGTCCGTCACGAGACCGCCCTTGGTGCCGAGGTCACCGGGCACGATCTTGAAGGCGTAGAACGGCGGCGCCCACAGCGGTGCGAGGCACGAGTTCGGGAACACCGCCGGGTCCGTGTAGTAGTGGTCGTAGGCGCTGTCGCCGCGCTTGAAGTCGGGGTCCCGGCCGGTCAGGGCCTGGTTGTTGAACCGGCTGACGGTCGACTTCAGGTTCGCGCCGGGGACGCCGATGGCCGAGGCCAGGCCGTCGAGCGACCAGTTCTTCACCACGGCGCCGGACTGGTACCAGCCGTCCGGCAGCGGCAGGGTCGGTGCCACGTCGGCGAAGAGGTACCTGTTGCGGTAGTTCTGGTCGACGACGAGCCAGGCCGGGATGCACGGGTCGGCCGGGTTCTTGTCGTACATGACGTGCACGACGTCGCTGTAGGGCGCGGCCTCGTTGACGAACCGGCGGCCGGCCGCGTTGATCATCAGGCCGCCGGGCAGGGTCCGTTCGGCCAGGCAGAAGTACGGGGTGCCGGGCACCGGGATCGCGGGACCCCACCAGGCGTCGTCCATCAGGTCGAGGGCCGCACCGGCCCGCTGGCCCGCGCGGTGGCCGTCGCCGGTGTTCTCCTTCGCGCCGACCGTCCACTGTGTACCGATGGGCTGGCGCTGGTACTGGGCGCGCATGGCCGCGTTGTGTTCGAAGCCCCCCGAACCCATGATCACGCCACGCCGCGCGCGCACGGCTCCGCGCGAGGTCAGCACTCCCCTGACGGCGCCGTTCTCCACGATCAGGTCTGTCAGACCGGTGTTCAGCCAGACCGGGACGTTCGACTGCAACAGACCCGCGCGAAGGCCACCGGCCAGCGCCTGGCCCATGGTCAGCGGCTTCTGCCCGGCCAGGGCGGCCGCGGTGCCGCGCGCGAGGGCGGCGGCCGCGGTCGCCGCGCCCTTCGCGTTGACCAAGGCCAGCGCGAGCCACTTGTAGTCCGCGCCGTAGATGACCATCCCGGCCGGCGTGGCCAGGTAGGGGGCGTTCAGATTTGCCAGTTCGGCGCCGAGGACGCGGCCGTCGAGCATCTCCGGCTCGATCGAACGGCCCTTCGCGATGCCGCCGGGGTACTCCGGGTAGTAGTCGCTGTAGCCGTCCATGTGCCGGAAGCGCAGCGGGCTGTTGCGCATGACGAACGAGATCATCTGCGGCCCGTACGCCAGGTAGGCCTGCTGCCGCACGAGCGGGATGTCCCCGACGACCGCCGCCATGTACTGCGCGGCCTTCGCGGGCGTGTCCGGCACACCGGCCGCCAGGATCACCTCGTTGTTGGGGATCCAGATGCCCGCGCCGGAGCGAGCGGCCGAGCCGCCGTAGGTCGGCGCTTTCTCCACGACCACGCAGCTCAGGCCACGTTTGGCGGCGGTCAGCGCGGCGGTCATGCCGGCCGCTCCCGCGCCGACCACCACGACGTCGAACTCGCCGAGATCGGCGGAGGCGGTGGCGGGTCTGACCAGTCCGGAGGCCAGCGCGAGACCGGCTCCGGCGAGCACCTGACGGCGGTTCAGGTTCACGGGTTCACTCCAGACATCGTCTTCCGGTGGTCCCAGCTGGCGGTCTTGGTCGGGCGGAAGATCACGGCGACGCGTCGCGACATCGCCTTCCGCAACGCTTCGCGCGCTTCGGGGTCGGCGCCGACCTCGCCGAAGTTGCGTGCCACGACGGCGTCCACCACCCGGCCGAGGTCCGGCGTGAACTCGGTGACGCCCTCCATGTGCACGCCGCGCAGCTGGTCGTAGGTCTCCCCCGCCTCGGCCAGCACGCTGCAGCGCGGATCCCGCCGCAGGTTCACGATCTTCTGCGACTTGCGGTCCGTGCAGAACACGAGCTCGCCGTCCACCCACGCGAACCACATCGGTGCGAGGTGCGGCAGGCCGGTGCGGCCGATGGTGGCGACGATCAACGTCTTCTGGCCCTGGAGAAAGGTCTCGACCTCATCCGGCGTCATCCTGATGAGGTCACGCAAGGTCGCGCAGCTTTCGCTTGTAGAGCTTGCCGTTCGGATCGCGCGGCAGCTCGGCCATGTACTCGACCGTCCGCGGCAGCTTGAACTTCGCGAGACGGGTGCGCGCGAACTCCAGCAGCTCCTCGGTCAGGGCCTCGGAGGCCTCGACGCCGTCCGCGGGCTGCACGACGGCCTTGATCGACTCGCCCCAGTCCGGGTGCGGCACGCCGAACACCGCCACGTCCGCGACCTTGGGATGGCAGATCAGCTCACCCTCGATCTCCGCCGGGTAGATGTTCACGCCGCCGGAGATGATCATGTCGTTCTTGCGGTCGCACAGGAACAGGTAGCCGTCCTCGTCCAGATACCCGATGTCCTGCAACGTGAACAGCTTGCCGACGCGTGCGGCCCGGGTCTTCTCCGCGTCCTTGTGATACTCGAAGGTCGCGTCGCCCATCCGCATGTAGACCAGGCCCTGCTCGCCCACCGGAAGCTCGGTGCCGTCCTCGCCCAGGATCTTGATCTCGGACGTCGGCCACGGCAGACCGACCGATCCCGGCTTGCGCAGCCACTCCTGCGCGGTGATCGCCGTGCCGCCGCCCTCGGTGGCCGCGTAGTACTCGATCACGACCGGACCCCACCAGTCGAGCATGCGCCGCTTGACCTCCAGCGGGCACGGCGCCGCACCGTGGATCATCGCGCGCAGCGAACCCATGTCGTACTTGGCTTTCACCTCGTCCGGCAGAGCCAGCAACCGGTGGAACTGGGTCGGCACCATGTGGCTGTGGGTGACCTTGTGCTGCTCGATCAGCCGCAGCATGTCCTCCGGCGCCCAGTGGTCCATGAGCACCGCGGTGTGGCCGAGCTGGATGGAGATGACGACGAAGTTGAGCACCGCCGTGTGGTAGAGCGGCGACCCGCACAGGTGCACGTGCCCGTCGTGCGGCTTGATCCCGAAGATGCCGAAGAACCAGGCGGCGGACGGCGGCACGACGTCCGGGTCGGCGCCGGTCAGCGGCCTGCGCACGCCCTTGGGCCGGCCGGTCGTGCCGGAGGTGTAGAGCATCGGCGACCCCGTGGTGCGGCCGTCGGGCCTGCCTTCCTCGCCCTCACCGAGCATCGCCAGCGGTGTGAAGCCCGCGATCTCACCGACGGCGAACTTCGCCTCGGACGGAAGGCCTGCCGCGGCTTCGACGGCCGCCTCGGCGAACCGTTCGTGGGCGACGAAGGCCTTGGCACCGCTGTCCTGCACGAGGTACGCGACCTCGGCCCCGGTCAGGTGCCAGTTGGCCATCACGACGTAGAGGCCGGTCTGGTAGGCGGCGAAGTACACCGCCACCAGGTCGGCGCTGTTGGGCAGCATCAGCACGATGCTGTCGCCGGGTGCGAGCCCCAGGGCCCGGAACCCGCGTCCGTAGCGGTTCGCGGTGTCCGCGAGCTCGGAGTAGGTGATCTCGCGACCACTCGGATCGACCAGCGCGGTCAGGTCCGGCTGATCGGCAGCGATGTTCCAGAGTCCTGTGACCACACCCTCAAAGTAGAACGCGTTTCACCTACTGACAAGCCTCCGACAAGGCCTTGATCGAGGCAACGTCGCGGCAGCCGACGAGCAGTGTCGTGACGCCCGCCTTCTCCCACCGGCGGACCTCCTCGCGCACGTGCTCGGCGTTGCCGACGATGCTGATCTCGGCCACCAGCTCGTCCGGAACCACCTGTGCCGCCTCGTCCTTGCGCCCGGCCTGGAAGAGCCTGCCGACGTCCTGGACGACCTCGCCGTATCCCATGCGGGTGAACACCTCCGCGTGGAAGTTCATGCCGGGCGCACCCATTCCGCCGATGTACAAAGCGACGAACGGCTTCAGCATCGCCCGCACCGCCGCCGGATCGTCCGTCACGACGACCTGACAGGTCGCCGCGACCTCGAAGTTCGCCCTGCTACGAGGAGAATCCTTCTGGCGCGACTTCGCGAAGCCCTCGTCCAGCCACTCGTCGTACATGCCGGCGAGCCGTGGCGCGTAGTAGATGGCGAGCCAGCCGTCCGCGATCTCCGACGTGAGCGCGACGTTCTTCGGCCCCTCCGCGCCGAGCCAAATGGGCAGGTCAGCGCGCAGCGGGTGGGTGATGGGCTTGAGCGGTTTGCCGAGCCCCAGCGCGCCGGGTCCCTGATAGGGCAACGGGTAGTGCGGGCCGTCGTTGCGCACCGGTGCCTCACGGGCCATCACCTGACGCAGGATCGACACGTACTCCCTGGTCCTGGCCAGGGGTTTCGCGAACGGCCGCCCGTACCAGCCCTCCACGACCTGCGGCCCGGACACGCCCAGGCCGAGCACGAACCGCCCACCGGAGAGGTGATCCAAGGTCAGCGCGTGCATCGCGCAGGCGGCCGGCGTGCGCGCCGACATCTGCACGACGGACGTGCCGAGCCGCACACGCGAAGTGCCGGATCCCCACCACGCCAATGGAGTGAACGCGTCCGAGCCCCAGGCCTCGGCGGCGAACACCGCGTCGAAGCCGAATTCCTCCGCCGCCGCCACGAGTTCAGCGGCGTTCTGAGGCGGACCGGCGCCCCAGTACCCGAGCTGCAGACCGAGCTTCATGCAGCCATCTTGCCACCATTTCGAGAACCTGTTTCACTTTGATCTGTGACTCGGCCGCTGAGTGCTCCGCTCGACGTTGGCTTCGACTACACGCGCTCCCTCGGCCCGACGCTGGGCCGGTTCCTCTCGGATCTCCGCCGTCGCAAGGTGACCGGGATCCGCGGCAGTGACGGACGCGTGCACGTGCCGCCGCTCGAGTACGACCCCGTGACCGCCGAACGTCTGTCGGAGTTCGTGGACGTGGCGGCGACCGGTGTCGTGCGCGGGTGGTCGTGGATTCCCGAGCCCCTCGAAGGACAGCCGCTCGACCGGCCGTTCGCGTGGGCGCTGATCCAGCTCGACGGCGCGGACACCTCGCTGCTGCACGCCGTCGACGCGGGCTCACCGGACCGGATGGCGACCGGAACACGCGTGCGCGCAAGGTGGCGCGGCGAGCGCGTCGGCGCGATCACCGACATCGAGTGCTTCGAGATCTCCGGCGAACCGGCCGACCCGCCCGCGGAGGCCGACGACGTCACCATGGTCACCACGCCGGTGAACCTGCACTACACGCACTCGGCGTCGCCGACGGAGGACCCGTTCCTGCGCGGCCTCATGGAAGGCAGGCTGATCGCCCAGCGCTGCCCGGTGTGCGAGAAGGTCTACTTCCCGCCGCGCCCGGCCTGCCCCGTGGACGGTGTGCCGACGACGGACCAGATCGAACTGTCCGACCACGGCACCATCACTACGTACTGCGTGGTCAACGTACCGTTCCTCGGCCAGCGCATCCCACCGCCCTACGTCTCGGCCTACGTGCTGCTCGACGGCGCGGACATCCCGTTCCTGCACCTGTTGCTCGGCGTGGCGCCCGAAGACGTCCGGATGGGCATGCGCGTCGAGGCGGTCTGGAAGCCGCGTGAGGAGTGGGGCCCGACGATGCAGAACATCGACCACTTCAAGCCTTCCGGCGAGCCCGACGCGCCGTTCGACTCCTACTCCCAGCACCTGTGAGGCTCGTGTGCGTGACATTGCGGTAGTCGGCTTCGCGCAGACGCCCTGCGTGCGCGAGACCGACGGCACCACCAACGGTGTCGAGATGCTGGTGCCGATCTTCCACGAGGTGCTCGGCGGGCTCGGCCTCACCAAGACCGACATCGGTTTCTGGTGCTCGGGTTCCTCGGACTACCTGGCTGGGCGCGCGTTCTCGTTCGTCTCGGCGGTCGACGCGATCGGGGCCTTCCCGCCGATCGTCGAGTCGCACGTCGAGATGGACGCCGCGTGGGCGCTCTACGAGGCGTGGGTGAAGCTGCTGTGCGGCGAGATCGACACCGCCCTGGTCTACGGCTTCGGCAAGTCGTCGGCCGGGCAACTCCGCCGGGTCATGGCGATGCAGCTCGACCCGTACCTCGTGACACCGCTGTGGCCGGATTCCCTGGGACTGGCGGGAATCCAGGCTCGCATGGGCATCGAGAACGGTCTGTGGGACGAACGCGCGATGGCCGCCGTGGCCGCGCAGAGCCGTTCCGCCGCCCTCTCGAACCCGCTCGCCCAGCTGTCCGGCGAGGTCGACGCCGACGAACTGCTGGCCCTCCCCTACGTCGCGGACCCGTTGCGCCGCCACGACTGCGCGCCGATCACCGATGGCGCGGCCACGATCGTGCTTGCGGCAGGCGACAGAGCGCGGGAGCTGTGCGCACGTCCGGCGTGGATCACCGGCTTCGAACACCGCACCGACACGCCGTCGTTCGGCACGCGTGACCTCACGACCTCGCCCTCCGCAGTGGCCGCGGGCAAGGCGGCGGGCGCCGACGGCGTCCAGGTGGCCGAGCTGCACGCGCCGTTCACCCACCAGGAGATCCTGCTGCGCCAAGCACTCGGTCTCGGTGACGACGTGACCGTGAACCCGTCCGGCGGGGTGCTGGCGGGCAACCCGATGTTCGCCGCGGGGCTGGCGCGCATCGGCGAAGCCGCGCGCAGGATCCACGACGGCTCGGCGGCCAAGGTCCTCGGACATGCCACCAGCGGGCCGTTGCTCCAGCAGAACCTCGTCTGCGTGATGGAAGGGCGTGAGTGATGCGACCGGCAGCAGTGGTCGGCGTCGGCCAGACGCACCACGCGGCGAAGCGCCTCGACGTGTCGATGGCGGGCCTGTGCCGCGAGGCGATCGACCGTGCGATGGCCGACGCGGGCGTGGACTGGTCCGACATCGACGCCGTGGTCCTCGGCAAGGCACCGGACCTGTTCGAGGGCGTGATGATGCCCGAGCTGTTCCTCGCGGACGCGCTGGGTGCCGTCGGCAAACCGTTGCTGCGCGTGCACACCGCCGGCTCGGTCGGCGGCAGCACGGGCAACGTGGCGGCGTCACTCGTCCAGTCCGGCGTGCACGACCGCGTGCTGGCCGTGGCGTTCGAGAAGCAGTCCGAGTCGAACGCGATGTGGGCGCTGTCCGTGCCGACACCGTTCACGATGCCGGTGCACGCGGGCGCGGGCGGGTACTTCGCACCCCACGTGCGCTCCTACATCCGCCGCGCCGGCGCCCCCGAGCACGTGGGCGCGATGGTCGCGGCCAAGGACCGGCGCAACGGGTCCAAGAACCCGTACGCGCACCTCAAACAGCCGGACATCACCGTCGAGTCGGTGCAGGCCTCCACCATGCTGTGGGACCCGATCCGGTACGACGAGACGTGTCCTTCCTCGGACGGTGCCTGCGCGGTCGTGATCTCGTCCGAACCCACCTCGGGACAGGCCGCCTGGATCCGCGCGACAGCGCTGCGCACCGAGCCCACGACGTTCGCCGGACGCGACCAGGTCAACCCGCAGGCCGGTCAGGACGCCGCCAGGGCGTTGTGGAAGCAGGCGGGCATCACCGACCCGCTGTCCGAAGTGGACGCCGCCGAGATCTACGTGCCGTTCTCGTGGTTCGAGCCGATGTGGCTCGAGAACCTCGGTTTCACCGACATCGGTCAGGGCTGGAAGCTCACCGAGGCGGGCGAGACCGAGATCGGCGGCCGCCTGCCGGTGAACCCGAGCGGCGGTGTGCTGTCGTCCAACCCGATCGGCGCCTCCGGCCTGCTGCGCTTCGCCGAAGCCGCCATGCAGGTCATGGGCACCGCGGGAGACCACCAGGTCGACGGCGCGCGGGTCGCGCTGGGCCACGCGTACGGCGGTGGTTCGCAGTTCTTCGCCATGTGGGTCGTCGGATCGGAGAAGCCTTGAAGTTCACCGTCGGTATCGCCATGAGCCCGCTCGACCAGCTGACCGAGTTGGCCCGGTGCGCCGAGGAGTGCGGCTACGCCTCGATCGCGCTGCCGGACTCCCTGTTCTTCTCGGAGAAGGTGTCCGCGGACTACCCGTACACCCCGGACGGCTCCCGCATGTGGAACGCCGAGACTCCGTGGGTCGACCCGTTCGTCGCGGCCGCCGCGATGGGCGCGGTGACGTCCAGGATCAACTTCTACACGCAGGTCCTGAAGCTGGGCTCCCGCAACCCGCTCCTGCTCGCCCGCCAGGTCGGGTCGGTCGCGCACATGACCGGCAACCGCTTCGGTTTCGGCGTGGGCCTCGGCTGGTCGCCGGAGGAGTTCGAGTGGTGCGGTGTGCCGTTCAAGAACCGCGGTCCGCGCGTGGACGAGATGATCGACGTGCTGAAGCTCGTGCTCGGCGGCGGCATGGTCGAGTACCACGGCGACTACTTCGACTTCGACCGGCTGCAGATGTCGCCGGCACCCACTTCGCCGGTGCCGTTCTACGTCGGCGGTCACTCGCCGGCCGCGCTGAAGCGGGCCGCTCGTGTCGGTGACGGCTGGACGTCGGCGATGATCAAGTTCGAGGAGCTCAAGTCGGTGATCGCGCAGCTCACCCATCTCGGCTGCTTCGAGCGGCCCTTCGAGGTCCAGGCCGTGTGCATCGACCGGTTCGGGCTCGACGGCTACAAGCAGCTCGACGAGATCGGCGTGACCGACACGATCGTCGTGCCGTGGCTGTTCTACGGCGTCGGCTTCGACGGCAGCCTGCAGGCCAAGAAGGACGGACTTCGGCGCTTCGCCGACGAGGTGATCGGAGAGTTCGCGTGACCGCTGTGACTTGGACTGCGTCCAAGACCGAAACCCCCGCCCGCGTGGCCTCGTGGCGTTCCATGGAGGCCGTCTCGAACGGCCGGAAGGACGAGTGGCTGGCCCTGTTCGCCGAGGACGCCGTGGTCGAGGACCCGGTGGGTCCGTCGATGTTCGACGCCGAGGGCAAGGGCCATCACGGCAAGGAGGCGATCGCCGCCTTCTGGGATCTCGCGATCGCCAACGTGGAGCGCTTCGAGTTCGCGATGCACGACTCGTTCGCGGCGGGCTCCGAGTGCGCGAACGTGGGCACGATCAGCGCGTTCCTGCCCGGTGGGGCGCGCGTGGACACCGAGGGCGTGTTCGTCTACAACGTGGGCGAGGACGGCCTGATCAAGTCGGTGCGGGCGTTCTGGGAGACCGAACGAGCACTCGCGACCCTGCGCGTCGAGGCCTGACGCCACACAGCATGAGGCCCCTCCATCCGCAGGTGGAGGGGCCTCAGTCGTCTCTTACGCGTATTGGACGCGGAACTCCTTGATGCCGTTGAGCCAGCCCGAACGCAGCCGCCGCGGTTCCGCGACCTGCTTGATGTTCGGCATGGCGTCCGCGATCGCGTTGAAGATCAGGTCGATCTCCAGCCGGGCCAGGTTCGCGCCGACGCAGAAGTGCGCGCCGCTGCCGCCGAAGCCGAGGTGCGGGTTGGGGTCGCGGGTGATGTCGAACGTCTCCGGGCTGTCGAAGACCTCCTCGTCGAAGTTGGCCGACGAGTAGAACATCCCGATCCGCTGCCCCTGCTTGATCTCCACACCGCTCAGTTCGGTGTCGGCCATCGCGGTGCGCTGGAAGGACACCACCGGTGTGGCCCACCGGACGATCTCGTCGCCGGTCGTCGCGGGCCGCTGGTCCTTGTACAGCTCCCACTGCTCGGGGTGGTCGAAGAACGCCTTCATGCCGTGCGTGATGGCGTTGCGCGTGGTCTCGTTCCCCGCCACGGCGAGCAGGAGCACGAAGAACCCGAACTCCTCCGACGCGAGCCCCGCGCCGCCCACGTCCGCCTGGACCAGCTTCGTGACGATGTCCTCGCGCGGGCACTTCCGCCGGTCCTCGGCCATGGTCCACGAGTACCCGAGCAGCTCGGTGGCGGCGGTCAGCGGTTCGATCTCGAACTCGGGGTCGTCGTAGGCGATCATCTGGTTCGACCAGTCGAAGATCTTGCGGCGGTCGTCCTGCGGAATGCCGATGAGCTCCGCGATGGCCTGCAACGGCAGTTCGCACGCGACGTCCGACACGAAGTCGCCGCTGCCCTTGTCCAGCGCCTCCGCGACGATCCGCTCGGCGCGGGCGGCCAGGGCCTCGCGCAGGCTGTTGACCGCGCGCGGGGTGAAGCCGCGGGAGATGATGCCGCGGACCTTCGTGTGCGTCGGCGGGTCCATGTTCAGCAACAACAGCCGTTGCATCTCGATGTTGTCGCGCGGCATGTCGTCCTTGAAGCGGATGATCGCCGTGTTCTCGCGGCTGGAGAACAGCTCGCTGTTGCGCGAGATCTCCTTGACGTCGTGGTGCTTCGTCACCACCCAGAAGCCCTCGTCGGGGAACCCGCCCTGGCCCAGCGGTTTGGAGTTCCACCAGATCGGCGCGGTCTGGCGCAGTTCGGCGAACTCCTCCAGCGGCAGCCGACTCGCGTACATGTCGGGGTCGGTGAAGTCGAAGCCTTCCGGGATGCGCGGCTTGCCCACAGGCACCTCCTAGGTGGAACGCGTTCTATCTGATTCAAACACGCTTGCGGCTTGTGTTGAAGCCCCCACACGGCCAATCTGGAGCAACACAGGAACGTGTTCTAGTTCTTAGGCGGAGGAGGCTCGCGTGGGCAGTCCGGTGATCGTGGGAGCGGTGCGCACGCCCATCGGCAGGCGGAACGGCTGGTTGTCCGGCCTGCACGCCGCCGAGCTCCTCGGTGCGGCACAACGGGGACTGCTCGACCGGACGGGTCTCGATCCGTCCACCGTCGAACAGGTCATCGGCGGCACCGTCACCCAGGCGGGCGAGCAGTCGAACAACATCACCAGGACGGCCTGGCTGCACGCGGGCCTGCCGCAGACCACCGGCTGCACCACCGTCGACGCCCAGTGCGGGTCGGCCCAGCAGTCCACGCACCTCATCGCAGGCCTGATCGCGGCGGGGGCCATCGACGCCGGCATCGCGTGCGGGGTCGAGGCGATGAGCCGCGTGCCGTTGCGCAGCAACATCGGCGAGACCGGGATGCCGCGCCCCGACTCGTGGACCATCGACCTGCCCAACCAGTTCGTCGCCGCCGAACGGGTGGCGGAACGGCGTGGCATCGGGCGCGAGGAGGTCGACCGGTTCGGCGTCCAGTCGCAGAACCGGGCGCGGGCGGCGTGGGCGGCGGGCCGGTTCACCGCCGAAGTGGTGCCGGTGAAGGTCGGCGAAGATCTCGTGGACACCGACCAGGGCCTGCGGGAGACGTCGCTCGAGGCGTTGGCGGCTCTCAAACCGGTTGTTCCCGACGGCGTGCACACCGCAGGGACGTCGTCGCAGATCTCGGACGGCGCGTCGGCCGTGATGGTCGTGGACGAGGAGTTCGCCCGGGCCCACGGGCTCAAGCCACGCGCCCGGATCGTCACGCAGTGCCTGATCGGGTCGGACCCGTACTACCACCTGGACGGGCCGGTCGACGCCACCGCGCGGTTGCTGAAGCGCAGCGGGATGAAGATGGCGGACATCGACCTGTTCGAGGTCAACGAGGCGTTCGCGTCCGTCGTGCTGTCGTGGGCGGCGGTGCACCGGCCGAACCTGGACCGGGTCAACGTCAACGGTGGCGCGATCGCGCTCGGTCACCCCGTGGGCAGCACCGGCACCCGGTTGATCACGACCGCGTTGCACGAGCTGGAGCGCAGGGACGCGACGACGGCGTTGATCACGATGTGCGCGGGCGGGGCCATGGCCTCCGGCACGATCATCGAACGGATCTGAGGTCCGCGGCCGGGTACGGGGTCCGCCGGCTCTCGTGCTGGAAGCGGCGGTAGAAGTCCTTCATCACCGCCGCGACGTCGTTGTGGCGGTTGAGGATCGTCGCGACCCGTGGCGGAACTCCCTGCGAGCGCAGCTGGTACGCGAACCACATCACCAGGTGCGTGACGGTGTAGTAGCGGTCGTAGTCCTGGTTCTCGGCGAAGAACGCGATCTCCTCCTCGGACAGGTCGAACCGGGAGGAGATCGCGAGGCCGTAGTCGGCGAAGTACAGGCGTTCGCCGTCGGTCAGGATGTTCTGGAAGTGGCCGTCGAAGTGCAGCAGGCCGCGGGAGTTCATGAACTCCACCGAGGCGGCCATCTCGCGTTCGACCATCTCGCAGGCGCTTTCGAGGTCGTCCTGGCCGTTCAGCCAGTCGTGCAGGTTCTGCGGGACGTACTCCAGGAACAGCGCGATGCTCGCGGTCGACTCCTTCAGCGCCTCGATGCGGGGACCCACCTCCGGTCCCCAGTAGCCGACCGCCTGGTCCAGTTCCGCGGACAGCGTCTGGCCCTGGTGCGGCAGGACCCGCCAGTGGTACGTCAGCGGAAAGCCCTCGTGCTCGCCCGCCAGCACCCAGTCCGTCGTCATGGTGTGCACGGCCAGCTCACGCCAGGCACCGAAGCCCGCCGATCCCACCAGCCCGACGCCGTAATGGGCGTGCACGGGCAGGTCGTAGAGGTTCGCCGTCGATCCGGCGTGCCGCAGCTCCAGGTCGGTCAGCGGCAGCCGCTTCACGAAGACCGGAATCCCGCCGACGTCCGCCAACGCCGTCGGCCCGCCGATTCCCGTCCCTCTCGGCTCGGCGCGGTTCACCAGGTCACCGAGTTCGCGGTCGCTGAGCAGCGACAACGCGGCCGAGACGGTCCTGTGGGAGTCCAGACGGGTCACATGATCGAACCTACTCGGCTCCGTAGACCGGGGTCGGGTGGTCGTCGGCGACCAGCTTGCGCACGACGCTGCCCAACTCCTCCGGCGACCACCGCTCACCCTTGTCGATCTCCGGCCCGCGCCGCCACCCGTGCACGACGCAGACGCGTCCGCCGTCGACCTCGAACATCCGCCCCGTCACGTCCCCGGCCTCCTCGCTGCCGAGCCACACGACCAGCGGCGAGATGTTCTCCGGGGCCATCGCGTCGAACCCGTCCTCCGGCGCCGCCATCATGTCCGCGAACGTCGCCTCGGTCATCCGGGTGCGGGCGGCGGGAGCGATCGCGTTGACCGTGATGCCGTAGCGGGCCAGTTCGGCGGCCGCCACCAGCGTCATCGACGCGATGCCCGCCTTGGCCGCCGAGTAGTTCGCCTGCCCGACGCTGCCGAACAGCCCGGCGCCGGACGACGTGTTGATCACGCGCCCGGACACCGCGCCGCCGGCCTTGTGCACGGCACGCCAATGCGCGGCGGCGTGGTGCAGCGTCGCGAAGTGGCCCTTCAGGTGCACGCGGACGACCTCGTCCCACTCGTCCTCGCTGCAGCCGACGACCATGCGGTCCCGCACGATGCCGGCGTTGTTGACGAGCACGTCCAGTCCGCCGAACTCCGACACGGCGGTGTCGACCAGCCGTTTCGCACCCGCCCAGGTGCCGACGTCGTCGGTGTTGACGACGGCCCGCGGCCCGATCCGCTCCGCCACCTCGCCCGCGACCGCCGCGGACAGGTCGTTCACCACGACCCGTGCCCCTGCGGCACCGAACGCCAGCGCGTGGGCACGGCCGATGCCACGCCCGGCCCCCGTCACGATCACAACGCGGTTCATGAAGAGCCCCCATCGGCAGCGGTCAGGAACGCGGGTGCTTCTCCCCCGCCGTGCACGACCAAGGTCGCGCCGCTGACGTAGGACGCCAGCGGTGAAGCCAAGAACACCGCGCACGCGCCGACCTCGTGCGGTGACGCGAGACGCCCCAGCGGCACGGTCTTCGCCACGGCCTCTATCCCGGCCTCGGAGCCGTAGTGCAGGTGCGACTGCTCCGTGCGCACCATGCCGACGGCCAGCGCGTTGACCCGCACCTTCGGTGCCCACTCGACGGCCAGCGACGAGGTCAGGTTGTCGAGACCGGCTTTCGCGGCGCCGTAAGCGGCGGTTCCTGGAGACGGACGCCGGCCGCTGACGCTGCTCACGTTCACGATCGATCCGCCGGTGGCCTGGGTCTGCATGACCGCGTTCGCCGCCTGGGACACCAGCAGCGGTGCCAGCAGGTTCAGCTCGACGATCTTCGAGTGGAACCGCGGCGAGGCCTTGTCCGCCAACGCGAACGGCGCCCCGCCGGCGTTGTTCACCACGACGTCGAGCCGGCCGTGCTCGGCGGCGATCCCGGACACCAAGGTGCCCACCTGATCGGCATCCCGCACGTCACACGCCACGAACGACGCACCGTCCACCTCGGCGGGACGCCGCGCACACGTCACGACGACGGCCCCAGCGGCGAGAAACGCACGGGTGATGCCGAGACCTACACCCCGCACGCCGCCTGTCACGAGGACCACTGCTCCGTCGAGGTCCAGTTCCACATGCACCTACCCCGGTCGCTCCGGCACTGCTAAGTTACCAAGCAATCGCTTGGTTCGGAAGGCGGCTCCATGGGAATCTCCAGCAGCCACACCGAAAACGGCATCGTCGAGGTCACCGTCGACTATCCCCCGGTCAACGCCATCCCCTCCCAGGGCTGGTTCGAGCTGGCCAAGGCCATCACGTCCGCGGGTGAGGACCCGCAGGCGCGGGTGGTGATCCTGAGGGCCGAGAACCGCGGCTTCTGCGCGGGCGTCGACCTCAAGGAGATCCAGCGCGCCGAGGGCTACAACGCGCTCGTGGCGGCGAACCGGGGATGCGCCAAGGCCTTCGCGGCCGTGTACGACTGCGAGGTCCCGGTGATCGCCGCGGTGAACGGGTTCTGCCTCGGCGGTGGCGTGGGGCTGGTCGGCAACGCAGACGTCATCGTGGCGTCCGACGACGCCACGTTCGGGCTGCCCGAGGTCGATCGGGGCGCGCTCGGCGCCGCGACCCACCTGGCCCGGCTCGTGCCGCAACACCTGATGCGGACGCTGTACTACACGGCCCGCCACGTCAGCGCGCAGACGCTGCACCACCACGGCAGCGTCGTCGAGATCGTGCCGCGCGCACAGCTCGACGACGCGGCGCGCGAGATCGCCGAGGAGATCGCGAAGAAGGACACGTCGGTGATCCGCGCGGCCAAGGAGGCCATCAACGGCATCGACCCGCAGCGCGTGCACCAGAGCTACCGCTTCGAGCAGGGCTTCACCTTCGAGCTCAACCTCACGGGTGTGTCGGACCACGCCCGGCAGGCCTTCCTGGACGGAGACCATGCGCGACAAGCGAATGACAGCTGACGAGGTCGTCGGCGAGATCAAGGACGGGATGACCGTCGGCATCGGCGGCTGGGGTTCGCGGCGCAAACCGATGGCCCTGGTCAAGGCCCTGCTGCGATCCGGCGTCGAAGACCTCACCGTCGTCACGTACGGCGGGCCGGACGCCGGGCTGCTGTGCGCGGCGGGCAAGGTTCGCAAGCTGGTCTACGGCTTCGTCTCGCTCGACTCGATCCCGTACGACCCGTGGTTCAAGCGGGCGCGGGAGACCGGTGCGATCGAGGTCCTGGAACTGGACGAGGGCATGTTCCAGACCGGGCTGCGCGCCGCCGGGCACCGGTTGCCGTTCCTGCCGATCAGAGCGGGCCTCGGCTCGGACGTGCTGAAGTACGCGCCGGAGCTCAAGACCGTGCGGTCGCCCTACGACGACGGCGAGGAGTTGGTGGCGATGCCGGCGTTGAAGCTCGACGTCGCCCTGGTCCACCTCAACCGCGCCGACAAGCACGGCAACGCCCAGTACCTCGGGCCGGACCCGTACTTCGACGACCTGTTCTGCCTGGCCGCGGACCGGCGTTACGTCTCGTGCGAGCAGGTCGTGGAGACGTTCGACGGTCCGCCGCAGACGTTGCTGCTCAACCGGATGATGGTCGACGGTGTGGTGGAAGCGCCGGGTGGAGCGGGGTTCACCAGCTGCGTGCCCGACTACGGCCGTGACGAGGCCCTCCAGCGCGAGTACGCGGAAGCGGCTTCCGACCTGGAGAAGTGGCCGGGCTTCTACGAGAGGTTCCTGCGATGAGCGACATCACGCGAGCCGAGGTCTGCGTCGCGGCGTGCGCCGACCTGTTCCTCGGAGCCGGGGAGACGCTCGCCAGCCCGATGGGCCTCATCCCGTCCCTCGGTGCCAAGCTGGCCCGCCTCACCACCGAGCCCGGCCTCCTGCTCAGCGACGGCGAGGCGTTCCTGCTGACGCCCGAGTCCACTGTGGAGGGCTGGCTGCCGTACCGGAAGGTGTTCGACGTCGTCGCGCACGGCCGCCGGCACGTCGTGATGGGTGCGAACCAGGTCGACAGGTTCGGCAACCAGAACATCTCGGCCATCGGCGACCACGCGCGGCCCACCCGGCAGTTGCTCGGGTTCCGCGGCGCTCCCGGCAACACCGTCAACCACCGCACCAGCTACTGGGTGCCCCGGCACAGCACTCGGGTGCTGGTCGAGGCCGTGGACGTGGTGTCCGGCGTCGGCTACGACCGCGCGGCGGGACCGTTCCACGACGTCCACCGCGTCGTCACGAACCTCGCCGTGCTCGACTTCGACACCCCTGACCACTCGATGCGCGTCGTCTCCGTGCATCCCGGCGTGTCGGTCGACGAGGTCCAGAGGCAGACGTCGTTCCCGCTCGTCGTCCAGGACGTCACCGAGACCAGGCTCCCGACCGGCGAGGAGCTGGAGCTGATCAGGACCAGGCTCGATCCGCAGAGCAAGCGGGACGGGGAAGTCCCGCAGTGAGGACCGCGCTCACCGACCTGGCCGGCGTCCGGCACCCGGTGGTGCAGACCGGCATGGGCTGGGTCGCGGGGCCACGCCTGGTCTCCGCGACCGCCGAAGCGGGCGGGCTCGGCATCCTGGCCTCCGCCACCATGACGTACACCGAGCTCGAAGCCGCGATCAAGGAGACCCGCTCCCGCACGGCCGAACCGTTCGGCGTGAACCTGCGAGCGGACGCGCACGACGCCCCGGAGCGGATAGACCTGCTGATCCGCGAACGCGTGAAGGTAGCTTCCTTCGCGCTGGCCCCGAAACCGGACATGATCGCGAAGCTGAACGACGCCGGGGTCGTCGTGATCCCGTCGATCGGTGCGGCCCGGCACGCCGAGAAGGTCGCGAAGTGGGGCGCCCACGCCGTGATCGTGCAGGGCGGCGAGGGCGGTGGCCACACCGGTGGCGTCGCCACGACGTTGCTGCTCCCGAGCGTGCTGGACGCCGTCGACATCCCCGTGATCGCGGCCGGTGGCTTCTTCGACGGCCGAGGGCTGGCCGCCGCGCTCGCCTACGGCGCGGCCGGCATCGCGATGGGCACGAGGTTCCTGCTCACCCAGGAGAGCACGGTCCCGGACGCGGTGAAACACGCGTACCTGCAACGAGATCTGAACGGCACGGTCGTGACCACGCGC
Source organism: Lentzea sp. NPDC051208 (assembly GCF_040682435.1). Classification (NCBI taxonomy): domain Bacteria; kingdom Bacillati; phylum Actinomycetota; class Actinomycetes; order Pseudonocardiales; family Pseudonocardiaceae; genus Lentzea; species Lentzea sp. NPDC051208. The sequence continues at coordinate 180,909 of NZ_JBFBAW010000001.1, forward strand.
GTGGACGGCCTGCCGCACCGGGTCCTGCGGTCGGACCTGGTCGAGCACCTCGAGAAGTCCGGCCGGGTCAGCAGCCTGGCGAGGGCCGTGACCAACGCGGCCCGGTTCCGGCGGCACACCGGACTGGGCTGGCGCGCGATGATCCGCGAGGGACTGGCCATGAAGCACGGCAAGGACCTCACGTGGTCGCAGGTGATCATGGCCGCGAACACGCCGATGCTGCTGCGCGCCGGCCTGGTCGAGGGCAGGACCGACGCGGGCGTGCTCGCGTCCGGTCAGGTCGCCGGCCTGCTGGGCGACCTGCCGACGTGCGCGGACCTGATCGAGGGCATCGTCGCCGACGCCGAGGCGGCGATCGACCGGCTCAGAGCCGTTCGATGATCGTCACGTTCGCCTGACCACCGCCCTCGCACATCGTCTGCAGCCCGAACCGGCCGCCCGTCCGCTCCAGCTCGTGCAGCAACGTCGTGAACAGCTTGGTGCCGGTCGCGCCGATCGGGTGCCCCAGCGCGAGCGCTCCCCCGTTGACGTTCACCCGTCCCAGGTCGATCTTGAGCTCCTTGGCCCAGGCCAGCGCCACCGACGCGAACGCCTCGTTGATCTCGAACAGGTCGATGTCCGCGAGGGACATGCCGGCGCGGTCCAGCGCGTACCGGGTGGCCCGGATCGGCGCGGTCAGCATGTAGATCGGGTCGGATCCGCGGGCCGACATGTGGTGCACTCGCGCCCGTGGCGTCAGCTTGTGGTCGCGCACGGCCTGTTCCGACACGACCAGCACCGCCGACGCACCGTCGGAGATCTGCGACGACAACGCCGCCGTCGTGCGCCCGCCCGGCCGCAACGGCTGCAGCTTCGCCATCTTCTCCGCACTGGTGTCCGGACGCGGGCACTCGTCGGCCGCGACGCCGTTGACCGGCGCGATCTCCCGGTCGAACCGGCCCTCCTTGATCGCGGTGATCGCCCGCAGATGGCTCTGCAGCGCGAACTCCTCCATCTCGCGCCGCGACAGGTCCCACCGCACGGCGATCAGGTCGGCCGCCCGGAACTGGTTGACCTCCTCGTCGCCGTACCGGTGCCGCCAGCCCTCACACCCCTCGAACGGGCTGACCGTCATGGCCGACCCGATCGGCACCTGCGACATGTTCTGCACGCCACCGGCGACCACGACGTCGGCCGTGCCGCTCATCACCGCCTGCGCGGCGAAGTGCAGCGCCTGCTGGCTCGACCCGCACTGCCGGTCGACCGTCACGCCCGGCACCTGCTCCGGGAAACCCGCCGCCAGCCAGGACGTCCGCGCGATGTCGCCGGCCTGCGGGCCGACCGTGTCCACGCAGCCGAAGATCACGTCTTCCACGTCCGTCGGGTCGACGTCGACGCGGTTGAGCAGCGCCGTGATCACGTGCGCGCCGAGATCGGCGGGGTGCACGTGGCTCAGCTCGCCACCACGCCTGCCCGCCGGGGTCCGCACAGCCTCGATGATGTACGCCTCGGCCACGAGGGCCCTCCTTCTACGGCTTTGCTACGTCTTGGAGTTCTTCCGCCGGCCCGTGGCGATGCCGTCGAGCAGGATCGCGAGGTACTGGTCGGCCACCTCTTCAGCGGACAGCCCGCCGTCCGGCCGGTACCACCGCACGGCCACCCACACCGTGTCGCGGATGAACCGGTAAGCCACGTCGACGTCGAGGTCGGCGCGGAACACGCCCGTGCTCATGCCCTCCTCCAGCAGCACCGTCCACAGCTTGCGGAACTCCACGCTGCGGTCCTCGATGTAGGAGAACCGTTCGAGCGGCGTGAGGTGCTTGGCCTCGTTCTGGTAGATCGCGACCGCGGCGTGCCGGGTGTCGATCGCCTCGAACGACGCCACCACCAGGGCTTTCAACGTCTGCTTCGGGCCGAGGCCTGCCTCGACGACCTCCCGGTAGCGCGCGAACAGCTCGTCCAGGAACGTCCGCAGGATCTCGTCCACCATCGACTCCTTCGAGTCGAAGTGGTGGTAGAGGCTGCCGGACAGGATGCCCGCCGCGTCCGCGATGTCCCTGACCGTGGTCTGCCCGTAGCCACGCTCGGCGAACATCTTCGCGGCGAGCTCCAGCAGCTCGGCCCTCCGGCTACTCATCGGTCGTTCCTTCCTCACGGGTGCTGGCTGCTCACCGAGACGACCTCACCCGTCAGGTACGACGAGTAGTCGCTCGCGAGGAACACGATCACATTCGCGACCTCCCAGGGCTCGGCGGCGCGCCCGAAGGCCTCTCGGGACGCCAGTTCGGTCAGCAACTCCTCACTGGTGACCTTGGCCAGGAACGGGTGCGCTGCCAAGCTCGGCGCGACCGCGTTCACCCGGATGCCGTGCTCGGCCACGTCCATCGCGGCGCACCTGGTCAGCGCCATGACTCCCGCTTTCGCTGCGGCGTAATGGGCTTGACCCCTCTGGGCCCGCCAGCCGATCACACTGGAGTTGTTGACGACGACACCGCTTCGTTGGACGACCATTTGGCGTAGCGCGGCCCTGGTGCAGCGGAAGGTGCCGTTCAGCGTGACGTCCAGGACGCGGGACCACTCGTCGTCCGCCATGTCGAGCACGGACTTCTCGCCGCCGAGGCCGGCGTTGTTGACCATCACGTCGATGCGGCCGTAGCGCTCGACCGTCTCGTCGATCAGCTGCTGCACCTGCTGCTCGTTCGTGACGTCGCACGGAACGGCGTGGTCGGTGCCCAGCGCCTCGTGGGTCTCCTTGAGGCGGCGCTCGTGCCAGTCGCTGATGACCACCGTCGCGCCCTCTTCGAGGCACCGTTTGGCGGTCGCCGAGCCGATACCCGTGCCCGCCGCGGCCGTCACGACGACGATCTTGTCCTTGAGCAGGTCGTGGCCGTTCATCGCGGCAGCCCCAGGACGCGGTGGGCGATGATCTCGCGCTGGATCTCGTCGGAGCCGCCGTAGATCGTCTCCGCGCGGCTGAACAGGAACAGGCGCTGCCACTCGTTGTCGTCGATCATCGACTCGGGACCGAGCGAGTCCAGCGCGAGCTCGCCGAGCCTGCGGTGCCAGCCCGCCCAGAACAGCTTCAGCACGGACGCCTCCGGGCCCGGGTCGTCGTTCAGCGTTCTCAGCGTGTGCGAGCGCATGACGTGCAGTTCGAGCCACGCCCTGGTGAGGCGTTCGTCCTGCGGCGCCTTGGTCATGATCGCGTCGAGCTGGCGGCGGAAGCCCACCTGGTGGCCGAGCATCGCGGTGCCGCGCTCGAAACCCAGCGTGGCCATGGCGGTCTTCCAGCCCTCGCCCGGCTGACCGACCACGTTCTCCTCGGGCGTCACCGCGCCGTCGAAGAAGACCTCGTTGAACTCGGACGTGCCGGTGAGCTGGCGGATCGGCCGCACCTCGACGCCCGGCTGGTCCATCGGCACGAGGAGGTACGAGAGGCCCTGATGCCGTTGCGAGCCGGGTTCGGTGCGGCACAGGACGAAGATCCAGTCGGAGTAGTGCGCGTTCGACGTCCAGATCTTCTGGCCGTTGATCACCCACCGGCCGCCGTCGAGGGTGGCCCTGGTCTGCACGGACGCGAGGTCCGAGCCGGCGCCGGGTTCCGAGTAGCCCTGGCACCACAGCTCATCCAGCGAGCGGATCCTGGGCAGGAAGCGTTCCTTCTGCTCTGGCGTGCCGAACGCGATGAGGGTCGGGCCCAGCAGGCCCTCACCGACGATGTCGACCTTCGCCGGGGCGTCGGCCTCCGCGTACTCCTCGTGGAAGATCACCTGTTCCTCCGCGCTGCGCTCACCGGGCCAGCCCAGGCACGTCCACCCGCTCCTGGCGAGGTGCCGGTGCCATCGCAGCCGTCCCTCGAACGCCTCGTGCTCGCGGCCCGGTCCACCCAGGCCGCGCAGCTCAGCGAACTCACCGACGAGGTTGGCGGACAACCATTCCCGCACCTCGCGCCGGAAGGACTCCATGCGCCATACTCTAACCTACCAAGCACTTGCTTTGGTGGGCCCCTTGGAGGCTTCTGTGGCGGACGTTCCAAGCAGGCAAACGGTTTCAGCCGCGCTCGACCGCGCTGCTGCTTCGTACATCGACGCGGAGGCGTTGGTGGACGGGGAGGTTCGCCTCTCCTGGACCGAACTGCGTTCGGCGGTGCTGGACGCGGCGCGCGCACTCGTGGGGATGGGTGTGCGGCCGGGCGATCGGGTGGCTTTGTGCGCGCCCAACTCCGCTCACTGGGTCGTCGCGGCACTCGGGGCGTTGCGTGCGGGCGCGGCTCTGGTACCGATCAACACCCGGTTCACCGCCGCAGAGACGTTGGACGTGGTGCGGCGCAGTGCCGCGCGCGTCCTGGTCGTCGAGGGCGAGTTCCTCGGGCGTGACCGAGAGGCGGAACTGCGGGCGCTGTCGCCGGAACTCCCCGCGGTGGTGCGATTACCGGCTTCCTGGACCGCATCCGACGCAGACCTGCCCGAGCTGTCGGAGGACCAGCTGTGCGACGTCATGTACACGTCGGGCACGACCGGGCGCAGCAAAGGGGCGATGAGCGCGCACCGGCAGTCGATCGGGGTGGCCGGGGCCTGGGCCGCCTGCGGTGAGCTGACGTCCGCCGACCGCTATCTGATCGTCAACCCCTTCTTCCACACCTTCGGTTACAAGGCCGGGATCCTGGCCTGCCTGCTGACCGGGGCGACGATCGTGCCGCAGCCCGTGTTCGACGTCGTGAAGACGATGCGGCTGGTCGAACGGGAACGGATCACCGTGCTGCCGGGGCCGCCGACGATCTTCCAGGCGTTGCTCGACCACCCCGAGCGCGGCTCGTTCGACCTGTCCAGTCTCCGGCTTGCGGTGACCGGCGCCGCCGTCGTCCCCGTCGTGCTGATCGAGCGGTTGAGGGAGGAGCTGGCGCTGACCGTGCTCACCGCCTACGGGCTGACCGAAGCCGTCGTCGCCACCATGTGCCGCCCCGGCGACTCCCCCGAGACGGTCGCGCACACGTGCGGCGCGCCGATGGCGGGGTTCGAGCTCAAGCTGGGCGAACGGGACGAGGTGCTGTTGCGCGGCCCGAACGTGATGCTCGGCTACCTCGACGATCCAGAAGCCACCGCGGCTGCCGTCGACGCCGACGGCTGGTTGCACACGGGTGATGTCGGACGGATCGACGACCGCGGCTACCTCTCGATCACCGACCGGCTCAAGGACATGTACATCTGCGGCGGGTTCAACGTCTACCCCGCCGAGGTCGAGCAGGCGCTCGCCCGGCTGCCGGGGGTCGCGGAGTCGGCGGTGGTCGGGATGGCCGACTCACGACTGGGTGAGGTCGGGGTGGCGCACATCGTGACGGCACCTGGGTTTTCGTTGACGTCGGACGAGGTGATCGCCTTCTGCCGCGAGCGGCTGGCGAACTACAAGGTGCCGCGTGCCGTCGAGTTCCACCCGGCACTCCCGCGCAACGCGATGGGCAAGGTCCTCAAAACCCAACTGCGCAAGGAGAACGCGTGACAGTCTCGTATGAGCGGCGGGACGCGGTCGCCGTCGTGACCATGAACCGCCCGGAGTACCGCAACGCGCAGAACTCGGCGATGACCTACGCGTTGGACGAGGCCTTCACCCGCGCGGTGGACGACGACGAGGTCAAGGTGATCGTCCTGGCGGGCGCCGGCGACCACTTCTCGGCGGGCCACGACATCGGCTCTCCTGGACGCGATGTCGACACGTCCTTCGAGCGCAAGGCCGTGATGTGGTGGGACCACGTCGGCCGTGAGGGCGGTGACCTCCGCTTCGCGCGCGAGATGGAGGTCTACCTCGGCATGTGCCGGCGGTGGCGGGAGATCCCGAAGCCGACGATCGCGATGGTGCAGGGCGCCTGCGTGGCGGGTGGGCTCATGCTGGCCTGGGTGTGCGACCTGATCGTGGCCGCTGAGGACGCTTTCTTCGCCGATCCCGTGGTGCGCATGGGGATTCCGGGCGTCGAGTACTTCGCGCACCCGTGGATGCTCGGCCCGCGTGCCGCGAAGGAGGTGCTGTTCACCGGCGACCGCTTCTCGGCGCAGCGCGCCTACGAGTGGGGCATGGTGTCGCGCGTCGTGCCTCGCGCGGAGCTGGAATCCTCGGCTTTCGAACTGGCCGGGCGCATTTCGGCGATGCCGCGGTTCGGGCTCGCGCTGGCCAAGAAGGCGGTCAACCAGTCCGAGGACCTGATGGGCATGCGGGCCGGGATGGACTCCGTGTTCGGCCTGCACCACTTCGCGCACGCGCACAACGCCGAGGTGAGCTCCGACGCGTTGGCCGGCATGGACGCCCGTGCGATGAAGAAGGCCTCCGGCTGATGGATCTCGACCTGGACGCTGCGACACTGGAATTCCAGGCCGAGGTGCGGTCGTGGCTGGCGGCGCACGTCCGGCCACTGTCCTCGATGGACACCGCACAGGGCTTCGAGGAGCACCGTTCGTGGGAACGGCTGCTGGCCTCCGAGCGGTTGTCGGTGGTCTCGTGGCCGTCCTCGTACGGTGGCCGGGAGGCCTCACTGTTGCAGTGGCTGGTGTTCGAGGAGGAGTACCACGCTTCGGGCGCGCCCGGTCGTGTCTCCCAGAACGGCATCTTCCTGCTGGCGCCGACGTTGTTCGCGCACGGCACCGACGAGCAACGCGCCCGGATCCTGCCCTCGATGGCACGCGGCGACGAGGTGTGGGCTCAGGCCTGGTCCGAACCCGAAGCAGGATCCGACCTGGCTTCGTTGCGCAGCACGGCCGTCCGCTGCGACGGCGGCTGGCTGCTGCGCGGCCAGAAGACCTGGAGCTCGCGGGCCGCGTTCGCGGACCGGGCGTTCGGCCTGTTCCGCACCGGCACCGGCGAACGGCACCGCGGCCTGACCTACCTGCTGTTCGACCTGCGGTCCGAGGGCGTGACCGTGCGCCCGATCGCCCAGCTCGACGGCGAACCGGGCTTCGCCGAGGTCTTCCTGGACGACGTGTTCGTGCCGGACCGCGACGTCGTGGGCGAGGTCGGCGACGGCTGGCGCGTGGCGATGAGCACGGCGGGCAACGAGCGCGGCCTGACCCTGCGCAGCCCGGGACGTTTCACCGCCGCCGCGTCCCGGCTGGTGGAGCTGTACCGCAAGAACCCGGACCCGGCGCTGCGCGACCGCGTCGTGGACGCGTGGATCGGCGCGCAGGCCTACCGCCTCCACACGTTCGGCGCCCTGGCCCACCCTCCGTCCGGGCCCGCGGCCAGCGTCACGAAGGTGTTCTGGTCCGAACTGGACGTCGCCCTGCACGAAACGGCGCTCGACCTGCTCGGCGAGGTCGCGCCGGGGTGGCGGGACGGCTGGCTGTTCTCGCTGTCGGGCCCGATCTACGCCGGCACCAACGAAATCCAGCGCAACGTGATCGCCGAACGAATCCTGGGGCTGCCGCGATGATGTTCACGCTGTCGTCCGAGCAGACGGACCTGGCCGGAGTGCTGCACGGGTTCCTGGCCGCGGGGAAGACGGACCTGGCCTCGCTCGGGCTGGACGAGGTGACCGACCCGGTCGACCTCGTGGTGGTGTTCGAGGAGCTGGGACACCATGCCGTCGCAGGCCCGCTGATCGAGTCGCTCGCGGTGCTTCCGGCACTGGGCGCTGGTCCCGGCTCGGTCGCCTTCCCACCGCACGTCCCCCACGCCGTCGAAGCCGACCGGTACTTCCTGGTCGAGGGCGACATCCTCCGCGAGGCCTCCCCCACTGCCGAACTCCAGTCCGTCGACCTCGGCCGCCGTCTGGTCGTGCTCTCCCCCGGCGCGGTGCTCGCCACCGACGTCCCGGCCGCCCGAGCGTTCGACCTGGGCGTCCTGACCTGCGCGGCGCAGCTCCTCGGGCTGGGCCGCGCCCTGCTCGAACTGACCACCGCCCACGCCCAGGCCCGCACCCAGTTCGGCCGCCCCATCGGCCAGTTCCAGGCGGTCAAGCACCACCTCGCGAACGTCCTGATCGGCCTCGAGCTCGCCCGTCCGCTGGTGTTCGGCGCGGCCGTGACCATGACGCCCCGGGACGTCTCGGCCGCCAAGGTCGCCACGTCCGACGCCGCCTGGCAGGCCGCCCGCACCGCGTTGCAGGTGCACGGCGCCATCGGCTACACCGCCGAGCACGACCTGGGGCGGTTCCTGTTGCAGACCCGAGCCCTGCGCACGGCGTGGGGCAGTCCGTCGATGCACCGAGCACGCGTGCTGGAGGCGTTGTGACACCGGAACAACTCGCGTTGCGCGACGCCGTCCGCAGCCTGCTCGACAAGCACTCGGACGTCCGCGCGGCCATCGAGACCCCGCACGGCCACGACAAGGACGTGTGGACACGCCTGTGCGACATCGGCGTGCTCCCGATCCCGGAGCGGTACGGCGGTTCCGGCGCCGGCCTGGCCGAGACCCGCGTCGTGCTGGAAGAACTCGGCCGCACCCTCACCCCGTCCCCGCTGCTGGCCTCGACGCTGGCGGCCCGGGCACTGCTGGCGACGGGCAACGAGGAGGCGTGCGACCGGCTGCTGCCCCGCATCGCGGACGGGACCGCCGCCACCCTCGTCTGGCCGTGGGACAACGCCCGGACCAGCTTCAACGGCACGGCGCGCTACGTCCTCGACGGCGACCTCGCCGAAATCCTCCTCGCCACCGACGGCACCGACCTGTACGAGATCGACCTCGCCGGCGTCAGCCGCGAGCACACACCGACGATGGACCCGACCCGCCGCCTGGCCACGATCCACCTGACCGACGGCGCGGCGACCCGCCTCGGCCGCTGGTCACCCGAGGTTCGTGACGTCGCACTGTCCCTGCTGGCTGCCGAACAGGTCGGCGCCGCCGCTCGAGCCCTCGAGCTCACCGTCGAGTACACCAAGACCAGGGTTCAGTTCGGCAAGCCGATCGGCTCGTTCCAGGCTTTGAAGCACCGCATGGCGGACCTGCACGTCCTGGTGGAGACCGCACGGTCAGCCGCTTCGGCCGCGGACGACGAGGTGTCCGCGGCGGTGGCGAAGGTCTACTGCTCGGAGGCGTTCTTCAAGGTCGCCGCCGAGATGGTCCAGTTGCACGGCGGCATCGCGATCACCTGGGAGCACGACGCGCACCTGTACCTCAAGCGGGCGCACGGCAGTGGACAGCTGTTCGGCAGCCCGGCCGTGCACCTCGAACGGCTGCGGGCCAAGATCTGACCCGCTGTCCACGGGGCGCCCCAGAAGGATCTCCGAGCCGGCTGGCTGCGGCCTCTTCGGGAAAGACGGTCGACCGGGACTCGGCGCCTCGCTCAGGATGACCCGATGGCTCAAGACCTCGTGACGTTCCTCAGCGCACGGCTGGACGAGGAGACCGATCTCGCCCGACGCTGCGGCGGTGACGGATGCCGCGAGTGGACCGCTGACGGGCACACCGTCGACTTCCTCCGGGGAGAACTCGCTGGACTCCACCCCGCCATCGCCCAGCACGTGGACTCCTGACGGGAGAGCGTTGACGGCAGCGCGCTCAGGCCTGGCCCAGCACGCGCCGGAACGTCGGGCACTCCATGTGCGTCGGCGCCGTGCAGGCCGCCGCGTGCCGCAGGTCGTCGCGCATCAACGCGAGCTTCCGGATCGTCGCGTCCAGCTCGTCGGCCTTGGCCGCGAGCATCTCGCGGTTCGGCGACGGGCGGCCGTCCGGCGAGAACATCAGCAGGATCTCCTCCAGCGAGAACCCCGCCGTGCGGCAGACGCCGATCAACGCCAGTTGCTCCAGCACGGCGACCGAGAACACCCGTGCGAGGCCTTGGCGGCGCACGCAGGTGATCAGGCCCCGCTCCTCGTAGTAACGCAGGGTCGAGGCGGGCACGCCGGAGCGCCGCACCACCTCGCCGATACCGATCTCGTCCACGACACTTGACCTCAAGCCGACTTGAAGTAGGACGGTAAGAGCATGACATCTGAGGTGAACAGCGAGCAGGCGGCCTGGTGGAACGCGGCGGGGCAGGGCTGGGCGAACGTGCAGGACATCGTCGACCTGATGCTCCGCCCGTTCCAGGACCTGCTCGTCCAGGTCGCGCTCGAACGACCGCGCGAACGGGTTCTCGACGTCGGGTGCGGCACGGGTGGGGTCACGAGGGCGATCGCCGAGGCCACGGGTGCGACCTGTGTGGGCGTCGACATCTCCGAGACGATGCTCGCCGCGGCGCGTGAGCACGGACAAGCGGAGTACCTCCTGGCCGATGCCCAGGTGCACACGTTCGACGAGAGCTTCGACCTGATCGTGAGCAGGTTCGGGGTCATGTTCTTCGACGACCCCACGGCCGCCTTCCGCAACCTGCTGCGAGCCACGTCGCCGGGAGGCGAGCTGTGCTTCATCACGTGGCGCACCGCGGACGAGAACCCGTTCATGACCGCCGCGAACAGGTTCGCGGCCCCGCTGCTGCCGGACGCGCCGGTGCCGGACCCGGACGGACCAGGGCCGTTCGCCTTCGCCGACCCCGGCAAGACGCGCAAGATCCTCGAAGAGGCGGGCTGGGGCGGGATCGACATCCGTCCGGTGGACCAGGTCCGCGCCTTGCCCGAGGAGCTGCTGATTCCGTACCTGAGCAACCTCGGACCGATCTCCCGTGCGCTCAAGGCAGCCGCGGAGTCCGAACGGCCCCGGATCATGAGCAACGTCCGGGGCGCGTTCGACGGCTTCGTGCACGGGGACGAGGTGCGGATTCCGGCCGCGGTGTGGCAGGTCACCGCGCGAGTGCTGTGACCGTCGGCCTTCGCCCCGTCTTTCGACGGGCAGACGGGCACATCGTGGTGCCGGCCCCGCGTCCTCGTACTGGTTGTACGGGGGCGCGGGGCCGGTGCCGCGAGGTGTCCTGCTGAGCGCCGGAAGACGCGGTGGAGGTCGGCGGTCACAGCACTAACTCCACTCTGACTGGCGCTGCCAGGTCAGCAGGTTGTCGAGGACCTCACCGGACCAGCCGCGGGGGTCCAGTTCGGCGTGCGAGGCGTAGCGGCCGCGGTAGAACAGCAGCGGCTGCGCCTCGCGCACCGGGCCCAGTTCGACGACCGAGCCGACGACCACGTGGTGGTCGCCGGCCTCGTGCACGACCGACACCCGGCAGTCGACCCAAGTCAGCGCGCCGTCGAGCACCGGGGCGCCGGTCGGGGAAGGCGTCCACGACACGGTGGAGAACTTGTCCGTGCCCGCCCTGCCGAACACCGTCGAGACCTCGCGCTGGTCTTCCGCCAGCACGTTCACGCAGAACGAGCCGGCCGAGGCGATCGCCGCCCAGCTGCGCGAGGTCCGTTGTGGACAGAACAGCACCAGCGGCGGGTCCAGGGACAGCGCCGCGAACGCCTGACAGGCGAACCCGACAGGTCCTTCGGCCGACATGCCGGTCACCACGGTCACCCCGGTGCAGAAGTGACCGAGAACGGAACGGTAGCGGGCTCCTACTTCCGGACGCCCACGCTGAAGTCGTGTCCCCACAGGCTCACCGCCGTGCTCTCGCGTGCGATCCAGTCCTCATCGTCGACCTGCCGTCCCTCGCAACCGAACTCGACGTCGAACCCGCCGGGCGTCTTCATGTAGAACGACAGCATCAGGTCGTTCACGTGGCGGCCCAGGGTCGCCGACATGGGCACCTTCCTGCGGATCGCCCGGTCCAGCGTCAGGCCCACGTCGTCGGTGTTCTCGACCTCGACCATCAGGTGCACGATCCCGCTCGGCGTCGGCATCGGCAGGAACGCGAGGCTGTGGTGGCGCGGGTTGCAGCCGAAGAACCGCAGCCACGCGGGCGGTCCGTCGGCGGGCCTGCCGACGAACTGCGGGGGCAGGCGCATCGAGTCGCGCAGCCGGAACCCCAGCACGTCGCGGTAGAAGTGCAGCGCGGCCTCGTCGTCCGAAGTGGACAGCACGACGTGCCCGAGCCCCTGCTCCTCCGTCACGAACCGGTGCCCATACGGCGACACCACGCGCCGGTGCTCCAAGGCCGCGCCGTGGAAGACCTCCAGCACGTTCCCGGACGGGTCCTCGAACCGGATCAGCCCGTTCACGCGCCGCTCGGCCAGGTCCTCGGCCGAGCCTTCGACGTACGCGACACCGGCCGAGGCCAGCCGTTTCGCGACCTCGTCCAGCTCGGCCTCGGTGGCGGCCTCCCACCCGGAGGCCTGCAGGCGGTCCGCCGAACCCGGCACGATCACCAGCCGCGCCGGGAAGTCGTCCATCCGCAGGTAGAGCGCACCGGGAGTGGAACCCTTGCCCTCCACCATGCCGAGGACCTTGAGCCCGAACTCGCGCCACCGGTCCATGTCGGTGGCCTCGATGCGGAGATAGCCCAGCGACCGGATGCTCATCACGCCTCCGTCAGGAAGTCGAGGGCGAGCCTGTTGAACTCGTCGAACTTCTCCAGCTGCGCCCAGTGCCCGCACCCGCCGAACACGTGCAGCTGCGCACGCGGGATCAGCTTCGTCGCCAGCAACGCGCCGTCCAGCGGGTTCACCCGGTCCTCGCGGCCCCACACCAGCAACACCCGCTGGCGCAGCTTGTAGGCCTCACGCCAGAGCATGCCCTGCTCGAAGTCCGGGCCGGAGAACGACTTGCCCAGCGCGGCCATGGCGCGCAACGACTCCGGCTGCCGCGCGGCCTCGAACCGTTCGTCGATCAGCTCCTCGGTGATCAGGGACTGGTCGAACACCATGATCCGCAGGAACTCCTCGATCTTCTCCCGCGTGGGTGTCCTGGCGAACGCGCTGAGCTTGCGCACGCCCTCGGTCGGATCGGGCGAGAAGACGTTCAGCGACAACCCGCCCGGCCCCATCAACACGAGCCGACCGGCGCGCTTGCCGTGGTCCAGGGCGAACCGGACCGCCGTGCCACCACCGAGCGAGTTGCCCAGGATGTGCGCCTGCTCGACCTCCAGCGAGTCGAGCAGGTCCTTCAACGCCCTGGAGGCGAAGGAGAAGTACTGGTCGTGCTCGGCCGGCTTGTCCGACTGACCGTAGCCGGGCAGGTCGACCGCCAGCACGCGGAACGACTTCGCGAACACCGGAATGTTCGCGCGGAAGTTGCTGAGAGACGACGCTCCAGGCCCGCCGCCGTGCAGCATGACCAGTGTTTCCGCGTTGCCGGAACCGGCTTCGTGATAGTGCAACCGCACGCTCATCAACGCCTCCTCAGAACAAGCCGTCGCGGACCTGGATGCCGAGCTCGTTCTTGCCGTACAACACGAGCACGCGCTCTGGGTCGTTGGCCGCGTGCACGCGTGCGGCGTGCGCGTCGCGCCAGAACCGCGGCAACGGCAGGCCGGCGTTGATCGCCTTGCCGCCCGCGCTCTCGAAGAGCCGGTCGATCGCGGAGATCGCCCGCGCGCTGCCGAGCACCTGGTCGCGCCGGGCCCGCAGCCGCATCTCGATCGGGATCTTCGTGCCGGCGACGGCGTGCGCCCACTCGTCGTTGATGTCCTTCTCCAGCTGCCACCACGCGGTGTCGATGTCACTGGCCGCGGTGGCGATCCGCACCTGGGCGAACGGGTCGTCGACCGATTTCTCGCCCAGGTAGGCGGCCCGGACGCGCTCGCGGGTCGCGGTGACGTGCACGTCGTACGCGCCGGTCGCCATGCCGATCATCGGCGCGGTGATCGCGTACGGGTGGATCGTCCCGTACGGCATGCGGAACAGCGGGCCGGGATTGACCTCCTGGCCAGGACAGACGCACCGAGCCGTGTGGGCCATGCTCAACGTGCGGTGCTCCGGCACGAACACGTCGTCCACCACGATGTCGTTGCTGCCCGTACCGCGCAGACCGACCGTGTCCCACACGTCGTTGATCGTGTAGTCGGCGATCGGCAGCAGGAACGTCCGGAAGTCGACCGGCTTGCCCTCGTCGTTCATCACGAGGCCGCCGAGCAGCACCCACGTCGCGTGGTCGCAGCCGGAGGAGAAGCTCCACTTGCCGCTGAACCGGAAGCCGCCCTCCACGGCGGTCGCACGGCCCGTCGGCGCGTAGGAGGACGAGATCCGGGTGTCCTGGTCCTCGCCGAACACCTCGTCCTGCGCCGCCACGTCGAACAGCCCCACGTGCCACGGGTGCACGCCCAGCACGGACGCGACCCAGCCCGTGGACCCGCACGCGCTGCCGATCATCCTGACCGCGGTGTAGAAGTCGAGCGGGTGCGACTCGAAGCCGCCGTACCGCACGGGCTGCAGCATCCGGAAGAACCCGGTCTCCTGCAACGCCTTCACCGACTCCGGCGGCACCTTGCGCAGTTCCTCCGCCTCGGCCGCGCGGTCGGCCAGCGCGGGCAGCAGTTCGCGCACCTTGCCGAGGATTTCCTCGCTCATCGGACTTTCTCCCTGCTCAGCTCCAGTGCGATGTCGATCAGCTGGTCCTCTTGCCCGCCGACGAGCTTGCGTTCGCCCGCCCTCACGAGGATCTGCGCGCCGGACACGCCATAGCGTTGCGCCTGCGTGTACGCGTGTTTGAGGAAGCTGGAGTAGACGCCCGCGTACCCCATCATCAGCGCCATCCGGTCGAGCAGGCACTCCTCGGGCATGACGGGCCGGACGACGTCCTCGGCCGCGTCCACGATCTTGAAGAAGTCGACGCCTGTCTCGAACCCCAGCTTGTCGCACACCCCGACGAACGCCTCCAGGGGCGTGTTCCCCGCGCCTGCCCCGAATCCGCGCACGCTGCCGTCGATCTGCTTCGCGCCCGCCCGTGCCGCGGCAACGGAGTTCGCGACGCTCAGCCCGAGGTTCTCGTGCCCGTGGAAGCCGACCTGGGCATCGGAACCCAGCTCGGCGACCAGTGCCTCGACCCGCTCGGAAACCTGCTCCAGCACCAAAGCACCGGCCGAGTCGACCACGTAGACGCACTGACACCCCGCGTCGGCCATGATCCTCGCCTGGCGAGCCAACGCCTCCGGTGGCTGCGAGTGCGCCATCATCAGGAAGCCGACGGTCTCCAGGCCACGTTCGCGAGCCAATGCGAAGTGCTGCACGGACACGTCGGCCTCGGTGCAGTGCGTGGCGATCCGGACGATCGAGGCGCCGTTGTCCTGCGACACCAGGATGTCGTCCTTCACCCCGACACCCGGCAGCATCAGCACGGCGATCTTGGCCTGCCGGGCCGTCTCGGCCGCGACCTTGATCAGTTCCTGCTCGGGCGTGTGGCTGAAGCCGTAGTTGAACGACGACCCGCCCAGCCCGTCGCCGTGCGTCACCTCGATCACCGGCACCCCGGCGCCGTCGAGTGCCGCGACGATCGAGCGCACGTCGTCCACCGTGAACTGGTGCCGCTTGTGATGCGAGCCGTCACGCAGTGACGTGTCGGTCAGCCGCAGACTCGGACGTTGCCGCACGGGCGATCTCCTCCCCCACCTTGGTCGCGGCGGCCGTCATGATGTCGAGGTTCCCGGCGTACTCCGGCAGGAAGTCGCCCGCTCCCGCGACTTCCACGAAGATCGCCACCCGGCCGGCGTCGAACTGGGGTTCGCGCAGCAGCCGGAACCCCGGCACGTACGAACGGATGTCGGTCTCCATCCGGGCGATCGAGTCCGTGATCGGATCCGGATCGGCGTCCTCGGGAATCGCGCAGAAGATCGTGTCGCGCATGATCATCGGCGGGTCGGCCGGGTTGAGCACGATGATCGCCTTGCCGCGGCTTGCCCCGCCGATCTCCTCGATGCCCCGGCTGGTCGTGCGGGTGAACTCGTCGATGTTGGCCCGAGTACCCGGTCCCGCCGACACCGACGCGACGCTCGCGACGATCTCCGCGTACGACACCGGAACCACCCGCGAAACGGCGTGCACCATGGGAATGGTGGCCTGGCCACCGCACGTGATCAGGTTGATGTTGGGCGCGTCCTGGTGCTCGCCGAGGTTCACCGGCGGCACGACGTACGGCCCGACGGCGGCCGGTGTCAGGTCGATCGCCCGGACGCCCGCCTCGGCGTAGCGCGGGGCGTTGGCCCGGTGCACCGCCGCGGACGTCGCCTCGAAGACGACGTCCGGGAGCTCGTCCTGGCGCAGCAACCACTCCGCGCCGTCGACCGAGACCTCGAGGCCGTGATCGGCCGCGCGCCGCAGTCCCTCGCTG
Organism: Lentzea sp. NPDC051208; assembly: GCF_040682435.1. Classification (NCBI taxonomy): domain Bacteria; kingdom Bacillati; phylum Actinomycetota; class Actinomycetes; order Pseudonocardiales; family Pseudonocardiaceae; genus Lentzea; species Lentzea sp. NPDC051208. The sequence goes on from NZ_JBFBAW010000001.1 coordinate 196,941, forward strand.
GCCGGGTCGATGCCCACCATCCAGCGCGGTTCCAGCACCGGCGAGCGCAGGAGCTTGTAGAGCAGGTCGGTGCCGATGTTGCCGGAGCCGACGATGGCCGCCTTCACAGAAACCACCAGTAGCTCTCGTGGCGTTCAAGCCGGGGCGAGACATCGCCTCCGCCAGAGGCGCGCTGCGCAATCCAACGGTCCGGCGTCGTACTCATCATGGCTCCCTGTAGATTGCTCTTGTGCGGACGGCATACAGGTGCCGGGCTTACCCGACCCCCGAACAAGCTGCGGTGTTCAACCGCACTTTCGGTTGCGTCCGTCTGGTGTGGAACAAGGCCTTGAGCGAACGGTGCCGCCGCTACCGTGAAGAAGGTGTGCGCACTTCGTACAACCAGACATCCGCCACACTCACGGAGTGGAAACGCACCGAGCACCTGTCCTTCCTCTCGGAAGTCTCCTCGGTGCCGCTGCAGCAGACACTCCGCCATCAGCACGCGGCGTTTCAAAACTTCTTCGCCAAGCGGGCGCGCTATCCGAGGTTCAAGTCCCGCAACGGCCGCCAATGTGCGCACTACACGCGCTCCGCGTTCCGAATGCAGAACGGCGTGCTGTCCCTCGCCAAGACCAAACTGCCGCTGCGATTCGTATGGTCGTTCGGCGGCGTGGACGTGACCAAGGTCGACCCGACGACGGTGGTTGTCACCCGAGAACCTGACGAACGCTGGTACGTCACCTTTGCTGTTGAGACCGAGACATCTACGCCCGCCACACCTGCAGGCCATGCAATCGGGATCGACCTGGGTTTGACAGACCTCCTGGTCACCAGTGACGGCCTGCGGATCGCCAATCCGCGGCACCTCGCCCGCAGGGTGCGCAACCTCGCTCGGTACCAGCGCCGAATGGCTCGCTGCAGACGGGGAAGCAACAACCGCCGTAAAGCGAAGGCCAAAGTAGCTCGCATCCATCGGAAAATTCGCAACGCACGGCAGGACTTCCTGCACCGCACGACGACGAACCTCGTGCGTTCGGCCGACTTCATCGCCGTCGAAGACCTCAACGTCGCAGGAATGAGGCGCAACAGACGTGTAGCACGCGCCATTTCCGACGCGAGTTGGGGCGAGCTCAAGCGTCAGCTGGAATACAAGTCTGCACGCACTGGCCGCACACTGGTCGTGGTCAACCGGTGGTACCCCTCGACCAAGACCTGCTCGGCATGCGGGTACCTGCTGTCTGAACTGGCTTTGTCCGCTCGGCACTGGTCGTGCCCGAGTTGCCGCGCCCGGCACGACCGGGATTTCAACGCGGCGAAGAACATCCTTGCGGCTGGTCAAGCCGTAGCCCGAAACACATCGGGTGATGCCTGTGGAGCTGATGTAAGTCGACAAGGGTCCTCCCTTCCGCGATCGGCTGTGAATCAGGAAGCCTGCGCCGTGAGGCGCAGCCCTTAGGGGTTCCTTCGCCGCAAGGTGATGGAGCAAAGTCAATCGAATTTCAGGTCTACGGAGCCGAGTCCAGCGAACTCGGCGTGGAACTCGTCACCAGGCCTCGCGTCGATGGCGCGCGTGCACGAACCGGGCAGCACGATGTCGCCGGCCAGCAACCGGACGCCGAAGCTCGCGACCTTCGCGGCCAGCCACGCCACCGCGATCGCCGGATCGCCCAGCACGGCGTCACCACGTCCTTCGGCGACGATGTCACCGTTGCGGCGCAGGGTGGCCGCGACGGCACCTATGTCCAGTTCGGACGGACGCACGCGCTCGGAGCCGAGCATGAACCCGGCCGACGAGGCGTTGTCCGCGATGGTGTCCTGCAGGCCGATCCGCCAGTTCTCGATCCGGCTGTCGATCAGCTCGATGGCCGGTGCGACGAACTCGGTGGCGTCGAGCACGTCCTCGACCGTGCAGCCCTCGCCGGGCAGATCGCGGGCCAGCAGGAACGCGATCTCCACCTCGACGCGCGGGTACAGGTACGCGGAGGCGTCCGCGGTGCCGGCCAGCTGCATGTCGTCGAGCAGGTGGCCGTAGTCGGGTTCGTCCACGCCCATCATCTGCTGCATCGCGAGTGACGAGAGCCCGACCTTGTGGCCAATCACGTCCCGGTTGCGGTGGCGGACGTTGAGCAGCTGGATCTCGTACGCGTCGACGACGTCGATGTCGGGATACAGCTCCACCAGCGGTCTGATCGGCACGCGGTCGCGTTCCGCCGCGCGCAGCAACTCGGCCGCCGCCTCCCTGGACTGGATCGTCAGCACCTGGCCTCCTTCGCTGCGTGGTGCCCTGCCCGGCGGCCCGAGAAGACGCAGTCGGCGAGCGCGAGGCCGCTGACGTAGGACTCCGAGCACACCCCGACCGCCGATCGGCCGGCCGCGTACAGGCCCGCGACTCCTCGCACCTGACCGGTGTCCTCGTCCACGACGAGTCCGCCGAGCGTGAGCATCGGGCACGGGTAGCCGAACCCCGCGCGCACCGACACGTTGATCAACGAATAGGGCGGCGTCCCGAACGGTTCGGGCGGCGCGATTCCGGCCTTGGCCGCGACCTCCTCGATCGTCGGCGCGGTGACGAGGCCGCGGCCGAGCAGGTAGCGGACCTGCCAGCGCTGGAACGGTGCCGTCTGCGTCTTCACCTGGGCGCGCGCGGTCCGCAGGATCTCGTCGTCGATCAGCAGCCAGGCCTTGCCACCGCGCTCGACGATCTCGCCCCCGATGGCCGCGCCGTAGCGGGTCGCGTCACCGAACCGCTGCCCGGCCGAGTCGACCAGGACCCCGCGCTGCAACGCGCTCGGCGGCGTGACGAACCGCCACACCGAGATCTTGTCCATGCGCGCGGTCCTGCCACCGGCGGCGACGCCGAGCCGGATCCCGCCGCCGTCGTCGCCGGGCGTGCCCAGCGCGAGGCCGCCGCGGTGGGCCGGTGCGTGCTCGTGGACCAGGGCCCGGTCGGAGATGAAGCCGCCGGCCGCGATGACCACGCCCTGCCCGGCGTGGACCACCAGCGGCCGGCCGAACCGTTCGAGCCACGCTGCCAGCCCGAACAGCCTCCTGCCCAGCGGCGGGTAGTAGAGCCAGGGTTTGGCGCCCGCCTTGGACAACGCGCTGTGCAGAACACGGGGAAGACCGGTGAGGGTCCGGCACCGGACGCCCGTCACCCGGCCGTCCGCGACGATGAGCTCGACCGCGCGGGTCTGCGGCATGATCCGCACGCCCGCGCGCTGGGCCGCCTCGGCCAAGCGGGTGAAGAAGACCTTGCCCGACGTGCCTTTCGCCCTGGTCCGATGCCCGCGCGGCGCCGGATCGGGCCAGGCGTCCTCACTGCCCGAGAGGTACAGGTAGTGGTCGTCGGTCGGGTACGAGGTCTTGAACGGCGAGACCCGCGCGTCGAACGGGACGCCCTGGTCCTCCAGCCACGCCAGCATCTTGGCGCTGTCCTCGCAGAACCGCCGCAGGGTCTCCGGCGACACCGCGTCGCGGACCTCGTGCCTCAGGTAGGAGTACATCGCGTCGACCGAGTCGGTGACACCGGCCTCGACCTGCTGCCGCGTCCCGCCGCCCGCGTAGACGACGCCGCCGGACAACGCGGTCGCGCCGCCACCGGCGAAGCGGTCCAGCACCACCACGGACGCACCGGCCGTCGCGGCCTCGACGGCGGCGCACGCGCCGGCCGCGCCAAAGCCGATGACGACCACGTCAGCGGTGACCTCCACGCAACCCTCCTGGAACAGGTTCTTGGTCAGAAACAGGTTCTTGGTGAGTCGACTTGCCTGGAACTCCTACACCATAGCGCCAAACCGCCTCAGAACTATAACCTGTTCTAGTCTGAGCTCCGGGAGGTGCGATGTACGACGTGATCGTCGTCGGCAGTGGCGCGGCAGGCATGACAGCCGCGCTCTGCACCGCTCGACACGGCCTGCGAACCCTGATCATCGAGAAGGCCGCCCACTACGGCGGCTCCACCGCGCGGTCGGGCGGCGGCATCTGGGTGCCGAACAACGCCGTGGTCGCCGCCAACGGCGTACCCGACTCGCCGGAGCGCGCCGCCACCTACCTCGCGCACATCGCTCCGGACGTCCCGGACGAGCTGCGCAAGGCGTTCCTGGACGCGGGACCGGCCATGCTGGCGTTCGTCTGCGCCCACACGCCGCTGAAGTTCCGCTGGGTCCGCGAGTACTCCGACTACTACCCGGAGGCGCCAGGAGGGCAGCCGCGCGGCCGCTCGGTCGAGCCCCTGCCGTTCAACGCGGCCCTGCTCGGCGAGGACGTCAAGGACCTCGAACCGCCCTACGTGCCGACGCCCGCGGGCATCGTGATCACCCAGACCGACTACCGGTGGCTCACCCTGATCGGCAGGCATCCGCGCGGCATCCTCACCGCCGCCAAGGTGTTCGCACGCCGGTTCCTGCCGGGCCGCCGCCTCACCATGGGCCAGGCGCTGACCGCGGGCCTGCGCGCCGGGCTCACCGCGCTGAACGTCGAGGTCAGGCTCAACACCGCGATGACCGACCTGCACCACGAGAACGGGCGCGTCGTCGGCGTTCTCGTCGGCGAGAAGGTGATCCTGGCGAAGCACGTGGTGCTGGCGTCCGGCGGGTTCGAGAACAACGAGCAGATGCGCAAGCAGCACCAGAACATCGGTACGGAGTGGACGGTGGGCGCGAAGGCCAACACCGGTGACGGCATCGAGGCCGGTCAACGAGCCGGAGCCGCCGTCGCGCTGATGGACGACGCGTGGTGGGGCCCGTCGGTCCCGCTGCCGCGCGGCCCGTTCTTCCTGCTCGCGGAACGATCGCTGCCCGGCTGCGTGCTGGTCGACAAGACCGGCCGCCGGTTCGTGAACGAGGCTGCGCCCTACATCGACGTGGTCAACGCGATGACCGGCGACACCTGGCTCGTCTTCGACCACTCCTACCGCGGCCGTTACCCGTTCTGCGGCATCCCGCCCCGGCGCCCGCTCCCCCGGCGCTGGAAGGAGTCGGTGCTCACCGCGCCGAGTCTGGAAGAACTCGCACAGGAAGCCGGCCTGCCGGAGCTCACCGAGACCGTCCGGCGGTTCAACACGCTGGCCGTCGACGGCAGGGACGTGGACTTCCGCCGCGGCGACAGCGCGTACGACCGCTACTACGGCGATCCGCGCACCAAGCCGAACCCCAACCTCGCGCCGCTGACCACCGGCCCGTTCTACGCGGTCAGGATCGTGCCCGGTGACCTCGGCACCAAGGGCGGCCTGCGCACCGACGCCCGCGCGCGCGTCCTGCGCGAGGACGGTTCGGTGATCGACGGCCTGTACGCGGCGGGCAACACCAGCGCTTCGGTCATGGGCCACACCTACGCGGGCGCGGGCGCCACCCTCGGACCGGCGATGACGTTCGGGTACCTCGCCGGCCTCGACATCTCTGGAGGAGAGCGATGACGCAGGACAGCGTGCGGCTCATCGACGCGGGCACGCCGCCGGCACGGTTCGCGCGCGGCTGGCACTGCCTGGGGCTCGCCAGCAGCTTCCGCGACGGCGAACCGCACGCCATCGAGGCGTTCGGCACGAAGCTCGTGGTGTTCGCGACCGACGACGGCAAGATCAACGTCCTGGACGGGTACTGCCGCCACATGGGCGGCGACCTCACCCAGGGCACGATCAAGGGCAACACCATCGCCTGCCCGTTCCACGACTGGCGCTGGGCGGGCAACGGCAAGTGCGTCGACATTCCCTACGCCAAACGGGTTCCGCTGCGGGCGCGCACCCGGTCGTGGATCACGCTCGAGGAGAACAAGCAGCTCTTCGTGTGGAACGACCCGCAGGGCAACCCGCCGCCCGAGCACGTCACGATCCCGCGCATCGAGCCGGCGTTCAGCGACGAGTGGAGCAACTGGACCTGGGACTCGGTGGTGATCGACAACGCGAACTGCCGCGAGATCATCGACAACGTCGTCGACATGGCCCACTTCTTCTACATCCACTTCGCGTTCCCGACGTACTTCAAGAACGTGATGGAGGGCCACGTCGCCTCGCAGTACCTGACGACGCGCGGCCGCCCGGACGTGGCGATGGGCTCGAACTACACCGGTGACGTGGAAGTCCGGTCGGAGGCCGCGTACTACGGGCCGTCCTACATGATCGACTACCTGTGGAACGACTACAAGGGCATCGAGATCGAGACGGTGCTGATCAACTGCCACTACCCGATCTCGCCGACGTCGTTCAAGCTCCAGTGGGGCGCGATCGTGAAGAAGCTGCCGGGCGTCGACGACGTCCACGCGGACAAGATCGCGGCGAAGTTCGCGCGCGGCATCGGCGTCGGGTTCCTGCAGGACGTGGAGATCTGGCAGAACAAGTCGCGGGTGGACAACCCGTTGCTGTGCGAGGAGGACGGGCCGGTGTACCAGCTGCGGCGCTGGTACGAGCAGTTCTACGTCGACGTCGAGGACGTCACCGACGACATGGTGCGGCGCTTCGAGTTCGAGGTCGACACGAGCCGGGCGATCGAGGTGTGGGAGAAGGAGGTCGCCGAGAACCTCGCACGCCAGGAGCAGGCGACGTGAGCGAGCGCGACGAGTTCCTCGTCGGTGGCATGGTGCCGGTCGGGTGCGACTGCGGCAACCGGGTGCTGGTGAAGAAGAACAGCCCGCAGCACACGAGCGTGCAGTGGCTGTCCGACACCCGTGACTGCCCTGAACTGTGCGGCGCGCGGGCGGCGCTCGTGCCGACGTGCCTGCGGTTGCGCGACAGCATCGAGAAGGCCGTGCGCGAGGGAACGCTGGAGGTCGCCGATGGCTGAGGTGCACCGGCTGCGGGTCGACGCCGTGATCGAGGAGACCGCCGACGCGCGCTCGTTCGTGCTGTCGGGCACCGACTTCGCGGTGAGGCCCGGCCAGTTCCTGACCGTGCGGGCCGGTGACGTGGCGCGCTGCTACTCCCTGTCCAGCGCGCCGGGTGAGCCGTTGAAGATCACGGTCAAGCGGACGCCGGACGGGTACGGGTCGCACTGGATGTGCTCGTCGCTGACCGCCGGGATGGAACTGGACGTGCTCGCACCGGCCGGGGTGTTCACGCCCTCGTCGCTGGACGGGTCGTTGCTGGCGTTCGCGGCCGGGAGCGGGATCACGCCGGTCATGTCGATCATCCGGGCCGTGCTGACCCAGGGCTCGGGGCGGGTGTTCCTGGTGTACGCCAACCGGGACGAGGCTTCGGTGATCTTCGCGGGAGAGCTTTCCGGGCTGGCTCGTCAGCACCCGGATCGGCTGACCGTCGTGCACTGGTTGGAATCGGTGCAGGGACTGCCTTCCGCGGCAGGGCTGCGGGCGTTCGTCCGCGATTGTGACGAGGCGTTCGTGTGCGGACCTGGTCCGTTCATGGAGGCCGCGCGCAAGGCGTTGCACGACGTGCCGGTCGTGCACGTCGAAAAGTTCGTGTCGCTGTCCAGTGATCCGTTCTCGGCCGTGGTCCCGGTGGCCGACGACCGGCCGGACGCCGTCGTCGAGGTCGAGTTGGACGGTGAACGGCACCGGATCCCGTGGCCCGCGCGGACGAAGCTGCTCGACCTGTTGCTGGAGAAGGGACTCGACGCGCCGTACTCGTGCCGCGAGGGTGCCTGCAGCGCGTGCGCGTGCCGGCTGGTCGAGGGCGAGGTCAAGATGCTCAACAACGACGTGCTCGACTCCGAGGACATCGCCGAGGGCATCGTGCTGGCGTGCCAGTCGGTTCCGGTCACCGACACCGTGAAGATCACCTACGAGTGAGGGGCGCCTGATGCCGATCGATCCTTCCGTCGCCGTCGGGGCGGAGCTTCCCGAGGTGAATTTCTCCTGGACCGAGTCCGACGTGCTGCTCTACCACCTGGCGCTGGGGGCGACCGAGCTCCGTTACGTCTACGAGCAGGGCCTGCGGGTGTTGCCGACGTTCGGCGTGGTGGCGCCGCGCTTCCACGAGACCGCGCCACCCGCCGTGTCGTTCCCCGGTGTCGACATCGATCTGGCCCGGGTTCTGCACGGCACGCAGGAGATCACCGTGCACGCTCCGCTGCCGGCCGAGGGTGAGGCCGTGCTGCGGACGCGGATCGCGGACGTGTGGGACAAGGGCAAGGCGGCGGTCATCGTGCAGGAGTCGACGGCCGTGACGCCGGACGGGACCGCGCTGTACACGACCCGGTCCAGCATCTTCGCTCGTGGCGAGGGCGGGTTCGGCGGGGAACGCGGGCCTTCGGGCAAGGTCGAGGTGCCTGAACGCGCGCCGGACTTCGTGATCGAGACGCCGACGCTGCCGCAGCAGGCGTACCTCTACCGGCTGTGCGGTGACCGCAATCCGCTGCACGCCGATCCCGAGTTCGCGCGACGGGCCGGGTTCGACGCGCCGATCCTGCACGGGCTGTGCACGTACGGCGTGGTGTGCAAGGCGGTGATCGACGCCGTGCTCGACGGGCCGGAGCAGGTGGCGTCGTTCGGGGCGAAGTTCGCGGGCGTGGTGTTCCCCGGCGAGACGCTGACCACGCAGGTGTGGCGGGACGGTCCGCGGCTGGTGCTCACGACTTCCGCCGGGGACCGTCCCGTTCTCGCCGACGCGGTGCTGGGGCGTGTCCTGTAAGTCCGTCCGCGACAGTCGCGGCCGAGGGCCCCGGAGACGGCACCGCCGCAACGCCCGAATACGCCCGGTATGAGGCCGTCGCGGCGGCACCGCCTCCGGGTCTCTCGACCGTGACTCTCATCGAACGGACCTACGGGACACGCCCTCACCTTGACCGAGGACCAGGCCGCTGGTCGGGACGCCGGTGCCGGCGGTGACCAGCACGTGCTCGACGCCGGCGACCTGGTTCACCGCGGTGCCGCGGATCTGGCGCACCGCCTCGGCGATGCCGTTCATGCCGTGCAGGTAGGCCTCGCCGAGCTGGCCGCCGTGCGGGTTGAGCGGAAGCGTCCCGTCCAGTTCGAGCGCACCGGACGCGACGAAGTCCTTGGCCTCGCCGCGTCCGCAGAAGCCCAGTTCTTCCAGTTGGACCAGGACGAACGGCGTGAAGTGGTCGTAGAGCACGGCGACGTCCACATCGGACGGACCGATGCCCGACCTCTCCCACAGTCCCCTGGCCACCACGCCCATCTCGGGCAGCCCGGTCAGGTCGTCGCGGTAGTAGCTGGTCATCGTGAACTGGTCCGCGCCGCTGCCCTGCGTCGCCGCCCTGACGTGCGCGGGCCTGTTCGGCAGGTCGCGGGCGCGTTCCGCCGACGTGACCACGAGCGCGACCCCGCCGTCGCTCTCCTGGCAGCAGTCGAGGAGCCGGAGCGGTTCGGCGATCCAGCGCGACGACTGGTGGTCGTCCAGCGTGATCGGCCGGTCGTGAAACCACGCGTGCGGGTTCGTGGCGGCGTGCTTGCGGTCGATCACCGCGATCCGGCCGAAGTCCTCGCTCGTGGCGCCGTACTCGTGCATGTACCGGCGGGCGAACATGGCGACCATCGCGGCCGGCGTGCCCAAGCCCATCGGGTACGACCAGCTGTTGTCGATGTTGGCCGCGGCCGCCGTCTGGACCTGCCCGAACCGGTGCCCGGAGCGTTCGTTGAACGCCCGGTAGCAGACGACGACCTTCGCCGCGCCGGTCTCGACGGCCATCGCGGCCTGCTGGACCGTCGCACACGCCGCGCCGCCGCCGTAGTGCACGCGGCTGAAGAACGTCAGCTCCGGGATGCCCAGCTCGCGCGCGACCGCGATCTCGGCGTTGGTGTCCATGGTGAAGCTGACCAGGCCGTCCACATCGGACGGTTCGAGGCCGGCGTCGCCGAGGGCGGCTCTGACGGCCTCGGCGGCGAGCTGGAGTTCGCTGCGGCCCGAGTCCTTGGAGAAGTCCGTCGCGCCGATCCCTGCGATCGCGGCGTTCACGCGGGCACCTCGATCTTCACGGTTCCGGTGACGTGGTCGCCGTGCGCCGTCCGGCCGACGACCTCGATGATCAGGTCCTGCTGCTCGCGTCCGACGACCTGGCCGAAGAACTTCAGCGTGTCGTAGGCGAAGCAGGGCGCGCCGAGCTTGATGTTCACCTGCCGCACCAGCGCCTCCGGGCCCGCCCAGTCCGTGACGTAGCGCTGCACGAGGCCGGTGGTGGTGAGGATGTTGATGAAGATGTCCTTCGAGCCGCGCTGGACCGCGAGGTCGCGGTCGTGGTGGACGTCCTGGAAGTCACGGGTGGCCAGCGCGGTGCTGATCACGAACGTAGGGGTGGCCTCGACGTGCCACTCGGGCAGGGAATCACCGATCCGCACGGGGCCTCCAGCTGGGCATCGTCAGCTCGTCGTCGACCTTGGTGAACACGACCTCGACCGGCAGCCCGACGCTCGGCTCACCGTCCAGTTCGCCCAGCATCCGCACGCCCTCGTCCAGTTCGACCAACGCGATGACGAACGGCGTCTGCTTGCCGGGCACCTGCGGGTGGTGGTGCACGACGTAGCTGTAGACCACGCCGCAACCCTCCGAGACGAGGTACTTCGGCTTGGTGGCACCGCATTCCGGGCACATCGGGCCTGGAGGGTGCCGCAGGAGACCGCACCCGCCGCACCGCTGGATGCGCAGCTCGCCCTGCCGGGTGCCTTCCCAGAAGTACTCGGTGTCGCGGTTGACCGACGGCCGGATCGCCTGGGCCTTCGGGGCTTCCGGCTTCGGTTCGGGCTTCTGCGCGGGCTTGTACTTCAGCACCCGGAACCGCATCTCGGCGACGGCCTCGTCCCCGGCCCACCAGGTGCTCCGGGTCGTCACGAACCAGCCTTCACCAAGGCCCGTCTGCTTCGGCCCGGTCACGTCCTCCAGGCTCGTCGTGATCGACAGGTGCTCGCCGACCTCGAGGTACCGGTGATAGGTCTGGTCGCTGTTCGTCGCGACCACGGAGGTGTACCCGGCCTCGTCCAGGACGGCCATCATCGCGCCGAGCGGGTCGTCCACCGCGCGTTGGCCGCGCAGGCCGGCCATCGTCCACACCTGGACCATCGCGGGCGGCGCGACCTCGGTGTAGCCGGGGTGTTCGTCGCCGATGGCCTCCAGCCAGTTGTTGATCATCGGCAGGTTGACCGGGTCCCGCGCCAGCCGCGGTGCGCATTCGCCCTGTTCGGCGATGCGGGCGGCCTCCTTCTCGATGTCGATCATCGCACCACCCTCGGCAGACCGAGCCCGATGTTCGCGATCAGCTCGCGCTGGATCTCCTGCACTCCCCCGCCGAACGTCAGCACGAGGTTGCGCCGGGCCTGGACGTCCAGCCACTTCGTCAGTTCGGCTGGAGCGCCGTGGCGGCCGACCAGCTCTTCCAGCAACCGGCCGACGTGCTGGGTCCGGTCGGCGGCGAACACCTTCGTCGCCGAGGCGTCCGCGACCTCGATCTCGCCACTGGCGACCTGCCAGTTGAGCAGCTCGTTCACGCGGTGGACCGCCCGTGCCTCGGCCAGCGCCCGCCGCACGTCGGGTTCGTCGAGGAGCTGGCGTTCCGAGGCCCAGCCGTGGACCCGCTCGACCAGGGCACCGAGCCGGCCGGACGGGCCGAGCATCACGCGTTCGTGGTTGAGCTGCGTCGTGATCAGCCTCCAGCCCTTGTTCTCCTCACCGACCCGGCGGGCTTCGGGCACGCGGACGTCGTTGTAGTAGGTGGCGTTGACGTGGTGCGCGCCGTCGCAGGTGATGATCGGTGTCCAGGAGTAGCCGGGGTCGGTGGTGTCGACGATCAGGATCGTGATGCCCTTGTGCCGCGAGTCCGGCGCTCCGGTGCGGCAGGCCAGCCACACGTAGTCCGCGTCGTGGCCACCGGTCGTGAAGGTCTTCTGCCCGTTGACGACGTAGTGGTCGTCTTCGCGGACGGCCTTGGTGCGCAACGCGGCCAGGTCCGTGCCCGCGTCGGGCTCGGTGTAGCCGATGGCGAAGTGCAGGTCGCCGCTGAGGATCTTCGGCAGGAAGAAGTCCTTCTGCTCCTGGGTTCCGTACGTCTGCAGCGTCGGTCCGACGGTCTGCAGCGTCACGTACGGCAGCGGGACGTCCGCGCGGGCGGCCTCGTTGACGAAGATCTGCTGCTCCACCGGGCCGAACCCCAGGCCGCCGTACTCCTCCGGCCAGCCGACGCCGAGCCGTCCGTCCCGCCCGAGTCTTCTGACCAGCTCGCGATACGTCTGGCCGTGCCGTTCGGTGAGCATCGCCTCGCGTTCGGCGGCGGACATGACGGTCGCGAAGTACTCGCGGAGCTCGTCGCGCAGCTTGCGCTGCTCCGCGGTGAGGTCAATGAACATCGATGGCTCCCAAGCGGTGCTCCACTCCGCCGACGAACCGCGTCAGCTCCTTGGCCATGCCGTAGTAGCGGTGCATCGGGTAGGTGATGTCGAGCCCGAGGCCGCCGTGCAGGTGGTGGCAGGTGTGCACGGCCGGCAGGGTCTCCGCCGCGAGCCAGTAGGCAGCCGTGTCCAGGTCGGTGTCGTCGAGGCTCCACGCGGCGGTCAGCGCCGCCAGGTGCAGGGTGCGCGAGGCGATGTAGACGTCCGCGACCAGCAACGCGGCGGCCTGGAAGGTGGCCAGCGGTTTGCTGAACTGGTGGCGGGTGCCGACGTGCTTCACGGTGAGGTCGAGGGCTCCGGCCAGGACGCCGTCCGCCATTGCGCAGGCTCCGGCGAGCGCGAACCGGCGGATGCCGTCCTCCGCGCCTACCAGCAGTTCACCGCGGGCGCCTTCGAGTCGCACGATGCCGTCCGATGTGGACAGACCGGGTTGCGCCGGATCGACGACGAACACGCCGGTGTTCGTGCTGACCAGGATTCGGCTCGCCTCCGCGGCGTACGGCACGTTGATCTTCACGCCGAAGATGCCGTCCGGCCCTGCCGTGGTCTCCGGTTCAGCGGGCAGGGGCCGTGACGGTTCGCTCAGCGCCGCCGTCAGCACCCCGTGCTGTTCGGTCACCAGCGGCAGCAAGGCGTCCTGCTGCTCGGCGGTGCCGTACCGCACGATCGGCAGCACCCCCAGCGCGAGCGTGGCCAGCGCCGGGACGTCCACCGCCCGCCGGCCGACCTCGGTGAGCAGCACGGCCGTCTCCAGCACGCCGAACCCGTCGCCACCGAGCCGTTCCGGAACGGCCAGGGCCAGCAACCCCGCCTCTCCCAACGCCTTCCAGGGGGTGGCGCTCTCCCTGCCCAGCACGTCGGCCGCCAGGGCGGCGATCTCCTGCTGGGTCTCGTCGAGCTGGAAATCCATCTAGCGCTCCCTCGGTAAGCCGAGAATCCGCTCGCCTGCCAGGTTCATCAGCACCTGCGTCGTCCCGCCCGCGATGCTCAGGCAGCGGCTGAGCAGGAACTCGTGCATCTCGCCGCTGTCCACGGCGGCGTCCGGCCCGAGCAGGTCGACCGCGAACTCGGCGACGTCCTGCCGCTGCCGCACCCCGACGAGCTTGCGCACGCTGGACTCCGCGCCCGGTTCCTGTCCGCCCAGCACCCGCAGGCTCGCCCGCAGGTCCAGCACCGACACCGCGAGTCCCTGCGCCACCAGCGCACCCAGCCGTTCCGCGTGGTCAGGAGCGGCCGGGGACTTGAGGGCCTGCTCGAGAGGCTCGCCGAGCGACGAGCCCATCGCGACGCGTTCGTTCGCGAGGGTCGTGCGGGCGAGCCGCCAGCCGTCGTTCACCGCGCCGACCACGCAGTCGTCCGGCACGAACACGTCGTCCAGGAAGACCTCGTTGAACCGGGCGTCACCGGTGATCTCCCGCAACGGCCGCACGTCGATGCCCTCAGACCGCATGTCGACCAGGAAGTAGGTGATGCCCTTGTGCTTCGGCACGCTGGTGTCCGTGCGGGCCAGGCAGATCGCCCAGTCGGCCTGGTGCGCGAGCGACGTCCAGACCTTCTGACCGGTGAGTTTCCAGCCACCGTCGGTTCTGAGAGCCTTGGTGCGCAACGACGCCAGGTCCGAGCCGGCCTCGGGTTCGCTGAACAGCTGGCACCAGGTCAGCTCACCGCTCAACGTCGGCGGCACGAACCGTTCCTGCTGCTCGGGTGTTCCGTGCCGGAGGATCGTCGGCCCCGCCCAGCCGCCGATGACCAGGTCCGGCCTGCGCACCCCGGCACGGGCGAACTCGCTGTCGATCACCATCTGCCGCGCGGGCCCGGCGTCCTGCCCGTACGGCTTCGGCCAGTGCGGCACCAGAAACCCGCTGCTCGCCAGCCGTTCCCGCGCAGCGGCGGGATCGAGTCCGGCGATCTCCTCCGCGAACGTGCGCACGTCCGGATCGGACTCGACCTGGACGGCGAGCGACCGGCGCGCACCGGCCAGCGCCAGCTCGGCGACACGCCGGCGCCACCGTGCGACACCTCCCGCGAGCTGTTGCAGCGCCAAGGCCCGGCGCAGGTAGCGGTGGGCGTCGTGTTCCCAGGTGAAGCCGATTCCGCCCAGCACCTGGATGCAGTCCTTGGCGTTGCGGACGGCCGCGTCGAACGCGACGGCACCCGCCACCGCGGCCGCCAGCGGATGCTCGTCGTCACCGACCGACCGCGCCGCGTCCCAGGCGACCGACGACGCCTGCTCGGCGCGGCACAACATCTCCACGCAGAGGTGCTTCACGGCCTGGAACGACCCGATGACACGCCCGAACTGCTGGCGCTGTTTCGCGTACTCCACAGCGGTGTTGAGACACCAGGCGGCGACCCCGCTCGCCTCGGCGGCCATCAGCGTCACCGCGAGATCGGTCGGGTCGGCCACCGCCTCGCCCGGCTCACCGACCACCACCGACCCGAGCGAACGTGAGTGGTCCACGGCTTCCAGCGCGGCGACGGTCGCCTGCCCGACGGGCACGAGCGTCCAGTTGTCCGTTTTGAGCAACAGATGCGTCGCTTCGGCGGCACCGACCACGTGGTGGGACGAGAACCCGAACCCGGCGATCCCGTCGAAATCGGGGAACAGCACCGACACCAGCGCCGTGGGCAGCAACGGCCCGGGTACGAGGTTCTCGGCCGCCCGCTCCAGCATCACCGCGAGATCGGTGACCGTGCCGCCCTCCCTGGTCACCTCGAAGAACCCGACCTCGACGAGATCCGCCCACTCGTTCCCGGCGGCGTCCACGCTGTCGCGTAGCGCTCGCTGGTCCCCGGTCGTGGCGATCGGCATGCGGCCTCCTCCAGTACATGAAGAAGTTTATAGAACGTGTTCTATTTCCGGCAACAGATCATGGCTGCCAAACCGATCGAGTATGATGCGAACGCAGCTGCAACACGTTCCAGGAGGATCATCTCCGTGTCACCTTCGAAGTCGCGCACGGACGCGCTCATGGCGGGCGACGAGCTCAGCTCGGCCGCCCAGCGCGAGCGTCGCAAGCGGATCGTCGACGCGACCATCGCGCTGGCGTCCAAGGGCGGGTTCGACGCCGTCCAGATGCGCGCGGTGGCCGACCGGGCGGACGTCGCGCTGGGCACGTTGTACCGCTACTTCCCCTCGAAGGTCCACCTGCTCGTCTCGAGCCTCGCCGTCGAGCTGGAGCGCGCCCAGGAGAAGATGGACCGCACCACCGTCCCCGGCGACTCGCCGTACGAGCGCGTGCTGTTCGTGCTGGGCCGCATCACCAGGGGCCTGCAGCGCAACCCGCACCTCACCGAGGCGATGACGCGCGCGTTCACCTTCGCCGACGCCTCCGCGGGCGCCGAGATCGACAAGGTCTCCTGGCTGATGGAGAGCATGTTCACGAAGGCGATGAGCGACGAGGCGCCGACGGACGAGCAGAAGGCCATCGCCCGCGTCATCGGCGACGTGTGGCTGTCGAACCTGGTCGCCTGGGTCACCCGCCGCGCCACGGCCACGGACGTCGCGAACCGCCTCGAACTCACGGTCCGCCTGCTGCTGAAGTGAGTCCTCCCGCGGGATGACCCGCGGGTCACACCGCCGAACGATGCCGGCGCACGCGCCCGCCACTACCGTCTGTCCTATGAAGACGCTCGCGGTCGTCCTCGCCGCACTGGCCCTGGTGGGCGGCGGAACGGTGCTGCTGGTGAACCACCACGGCGGCTGGACGACGCTGACCGGCAAGGCCTGGGCCATCACCTACGAGGTGTCGGCGCAGCCCGCCGAGACGCTCGTGGAGGTGACGTACTCGGAGTCGGCCACGCGCTACCGCAAACAGACACCCCGGATCGTCACGACCGAGAAGCCGCTGCCGTGGTCCTTCGAGGTCGTGATCAACGCCGGCGAGAGGGCGCAGGTCTCCGCCACGCCCAAGGCCGATCAGGTGCTGACGTGCCGCATCCTGCTGGACGGGGTGAAGGAGCTCGCGTCGGCGACCGGCAAGCCCGGCGGGACGGTCAGCTGCGACTCCGTGACCGGTACCTGATCACCGGCGGTACCACGACGATCGTGAGGACCGCCATGACCACGTAGGTCCACGGTTCTTCGATCCCGAGCACGGCCATGGCGGCCCCCACCACGAACCCGAGCAGGATCAGACCGAGCACGATCAGCGCCTGTTCTCCGCCTCGCGACACGGAAGCCGCCCCTTCCCCCGCGCCGGCACCCCCACGTACCGGCGATCTCCCTCCGGATCGGCCGGTCGCGGCCCACGTCAAACCCGGGCTCAGTTGCGCGTTGTCGTCGTGGGCAGGACGAGGTTGCCGGGGCAGGGCGACGTCAGCTGCGGCCAGCCGTCGAGGTACCGGTTCCACTCCTCACGGGAGATCCGGAGGCCGGAAACCTCGTTGCACACGGCGTTCGCCGCGTTCTGCGGATCGAGGTGCCACTGCCTCAGCGTGGTGTCCTCGCCGGCGGTCATCAGCGACGTGCCGTGGAACTCCATCTTCACGATCTTGTCGCTGGTGAACTCGGCGGCCTCCTTGAAGAGGTCCCACACGAAGACGCGTCCGTCGTCGCCCGTGCTGGCCCACTGACGTTGCCCGTTGGCGGCGATGGCCGTCACCGGGCCGCTGTGCGCGGTGACGGCGTGCCGCTCCCGGCCGTCGTGCAGGCTCCAGACCCTCACCTCCCCCGCGGCACCACCCGTCAGGAGGAAGCCGGGGCTGCCGGTCAGATGCCCGAAGCTGACCGGTGCCCCGCCGGGATGGGTGATGTCCCGCAGCGGTGCCGAAAGATCCGCCGTCCTCCAGACGTGGATCACCGCGCCCTCCACGGTGATCAGCATGTCCGAGGTCATCGTGTCCGAAGTGGACAGAACGCCGCGGCTACCCGGCACCGTGGCGAGGAGCCGCGGAGCCCAGGGATCCGCCAGGCTCCACAGCGCGGTCGAGGTGTCGCCGGAGGTCAAGAGCGTCTGCCCGTCCAGGCTGAAAGCGCTGCCGGAGAACCGTCCCGGAAGCGTTGCGAGCTCCCCGCCCGAGGACCACAGCCGGACGACCTGCTCACGGTCGACGGTCGCGAAGTGCCTGCGCTCCCGGTCAGCGCTCGCCTGGACGCCCCCGCGCAACGGTTTCCCGAGGCCGGGTACCCGTGTGGTGTCCGCCGCCTGGTTCGTGAGCAGATCGGCGGCAGCGACGCCGAGGGCCACGTTCTGCCGTACAGACGGAGTGTGCGGCATCTCGGCGACCTTCTCGCCGTCCTTCCCGGCCACGACGCCTGTCGCCATGGCGGTGGACTGGATGAGCGCGTCCCGCGTCGCCGGCGACTTGTCCAGCTGGTATCCGGCGAGCGCGACGTGCGCCGCCAGCTCGGGGCTGGTGCCGACCAGCCGCATCGCCTCCGCCGCGGCCGAGTTCGCCCGCGACACGGTCCCCGCGCGTTCGTCCGAATAGTTCCTGAAGGTGAGCATGCCCAGCATCAGGACGATCAGCAGCGCCAAAGCACCCTGGAGCAGCATGAACGTGCGTGACCGCCGGGACGAGCGCTGCGTGCGCGCGTACTCCTCCTCGTCCGCGGCGACACTCTCGTCGAGGAACGCCTGCTCGTTGCTGTTCAGTGGCGGGTTGGTCTCCCACGACCAGTCCGCCAGCACTTCGAGCCGTGCGCCGCGCAGCAGCGAACCACGATCACGTCCGTGCCGTTCCCACGTCGCCGCCGCCTCGGTCAGCTCGCGATGCAGCCGTTGCCCGTCACGGTCGTGCGCCAGCCAGTCGCGCAGCCTCGGCCACGAGCGGATCAGCGCCTCGTGCGTGATCTCGACACCTTCGCGGGTGCGGGTCACCAACCGCGCGGCGGTCAGGCTTTCCAGGACGGTGGTCATGGCGGCGCCGTCGTCGATCTCGGCCATCGCGACGCGGCGTTTGGTGTCCTCGGTGCCATCGCCGAGGGCGCAGAGCCGCAGGAACAACGCCCTGGCGATCTCCTGCTCCTCCTCGTCGAACCGGTCGAACACCGCGTCGGCACTCTGCGCGAGAGCGCCCTGCAGGCCGCCCGTGTTCTGGAAGGCGGCCGTGGTCAGCGCGTTGCCCTGACGCCTGCGCCACGTCTCCAGCAGAGCGTGTGACAGCAACGGCAGCATGCCCGCGTGGCCGTGCACCTCGCTGACCAGTGTGGCGACCAGCGCGTTGTCGACCGTGCACTGCGCCGCGCGGGCGGGCTGGACGATGCAGCGCCGCAGTTCGTCCGGTGTCATCGGGCCCACCGTGACCATCGCGTCCTGCATGGCCTCGACCAGTCCGGCGTGGACGCCGCAGCGGCCGTAGAAGTCGGCTCGCACGCCGATCAGCACACGGGCGCTCTTCCTGGCGGCCAGGAGCACGGTGAGGAACCTTTCCCGCTCCTCCTGGTCCTGGCACAGGGTGAAGATCTCCTCGAACTGGTCGACGACCAGCACCGGTTCGCCGTCGAGCTGCCGCATCAGCAACGCCACGTCGTCCGGCTGTGCGACGAGATCGCCGTGGACGGACGGCGCGCTCAGGCCTGCCGCGCGGGCGAGCCGCACGGCGAGTTCTTCGAGCGGATGCGCTCCCGGCGTGAAGAGCAGGACGGGGCCGGGCAGCCGGGGAACGAGGCCTGCGCGCAACACCGACGACTTGCCCGATCCGGACGGGCCGAACACGGCGAGAAATCGGTTCCGCGCGACGCGGCGTTCCAGATCCGCCACCAGTTTCTCGCGTCCGAAGAACCGGTCGGCGTCCGCGACCTCGTAGGCCGGCAATCCGCGATAAGGCGGTTCTCCGCTTTCCTCGCAAGGCGCGGGAGTGGCGTTCCTCTCCTCGGCGGCCAGCGAATGCCAGCGCCGCTCCCATTCATCCTCGTCACCGCCGCAGGCCTGCACGAACGCGCGCGTGACCGCGAGGCTGGGCAGCCTTTTCCCGCCGGCCGCGTCGGACAGGGCCGATGCCGAGTAGTGCGTCCGCCGGGCCAGCTCCCGATAGGTCGGGGCGTTCGCCTTGTCTCTGAGCAACCGCAGGTCGACCGCGAAATCGACGAGAGCCGACCCATCACGTTCCAGCGGACTTTCCCGGCGCGGCACCGCACTCCTTCGAGAGTTGAACGGCGCCGATTCTCCGGAGATTGTTGTCAGGTGTCCAGGACCGAGGCGGGCCCAGGTGGGTGACCTGGGCCCGCCGGTGGTCAGACGTTGTCGGTGTGCGTGACGCCCGCGGTGCGGTAGTCCTGCACCGCGGTCTTCACCTGGGCCGGGCTCAGCACCTGGTCCTTGGCGAAGTACACGTAGTCGACCTCCTGCTGGTAGGCGCGTTCGGCACTGCTGCCCTGCAGGCCGCCCGAGATGAACCAAAGGTTGAAGTTGATCGACATCGGCGTCTCCGGGTAGTACTTGTCGCCGTGGTCGGCGACGAGGTTGCCGTCGATGTAGTACTTCACCCGGCCGTTCGCGACCTGGAAGACGAGGTCGTGCCAGCCGTTGTAGCTCTGCCGCTGTTCGTTGTGGATGTTGTCGGCGACCCAGGGTTCGTTCTGGTAGGTCTCCCAGGTGGTCTCGTACATGACGTTGGCCGGCTCGCCCCAGCCGCCGTTGGGCAGGTACTCGAAGTCGATCTCGCCGTAGTTCGGGGCCATCGGCGCGTCGAGCGGGGTGATGGTGAAGAACGTCTGCACGACGTGGTCGCCGTCCGGGCCGAAGACCGGCGCGTCGCTGAACTTCACCCTGGAGGCGTAGGTGCCCTCGAAGAACTTGCGCTGGTGGAACATCTCGGTCTGCTTCGCGGCGGAGCCGTTGTTCCACGAGTCGAGGCGCATGACCTTCTGGCCGTCGACCGTCGGGAACGTGACGCGCGAGGCGTCCCACTCGGCGCCGGGGACACCGGGGCCGCCACCGCCCGAGCGGACGGTCCAGCCGCGCTGGCTGATCCGCGAGTCACTCGAGTTGTTGTACGCGAAGTCGTCGAACAGCTTGGGGCCGTTGGGGTTCGGCGCTGTCGTCGTGGTCGTCGTGGTGGTGGGCGGGCTCCCGCCGGGCGGCGTGCCCCACAGCAGCGTGCCGCCGCGGTGGACGGTCACCCTGTTCCACGCCGAGTAGGTGCTCTCACCGCGGAACGAGTAGTCGTCGGTCTGCGTGATCGGGCCCCAGTTGGTGCGGTAGAAGCGGAGTTGCAGGTCGCCGGAGTCGGCGCCGGGGTTCAGCGCGCCCGCGCCGGAGGTGAAGCCGACCTGCAGGTAGCGGTCGGCCGGGCCGCCGGTCAGGGTGCCGAACTGGCCGGTCACGTTGCCGCAGCCGCGCACGGCCCACGAGCAGGCGAACCGGTAGCCGACGTCCGGGGTGTCGCTCTTGAAGTAGTAGCGGATCTTCACGTCGGACAGCGGCACGCTCGTGGTGCCCGAGTTGACCAGCTTGAACCACGGTTCGGCCTGGTCGGTCGTCGCACCGGACGCGCTGGTCCGGTACTGGGCGGTGATCGCGTCGGCGGCGAACGCGTTCGGTGCGACGGCCAGCGCGGCCACCGCCAGTGCCGCGCAGGACGCGGCTAGGAGTGCTCGCAACGTTCTCTCCTCATTTCGGCAGGGACGGACAGGGCGGCGAGCCTGGACGAGTGGAGGCGCATCCGGGTGGTGAAGCCCTCCCACTCGGGGCGCTGGGACCAGAGGGTGTCGGCCAGCGCGGCAAGACGGGGAAATGCCAGGTATTCGAGGTGGTCACGGGAGCGGACGTGCTCGGTCCACAGCTGGCACTGGGCGCCGAGCACGCCGCCGGGCAGCGGCACGTGGTAGACGTCGCGGGCCGTCACGACGAACCCGGGCTGGCCGGGTGGTTCGTGCGGGCCGTCCGACTGCGGGTAGTCGAGGTAGGTGGAGGTGTGCGGGGCCATCACGACGGGCTGGCCCCGGTCCAGTGCCTTGGCGGCCTGGGTCTCGTCCTTCCACGGCATGAGGACGGAGCGAGGATCGCCGGTCGGTTCCCACGCGGCCGGGACGCGGCCCCGGTCGAGCAGGTACTTGCCCGCCTGGCGGAGGAACTGGCCGTGGACGTCCTCCGGCAGCAGGCACTCGTCGCCGCCGAGGTGGACGTGCTCGCCGGGGAACACCTCCAGCACCTCGGCCAGCACCTCGCGGACGAAGCCCAGCGCGTGCAGCCCGAACGCCGCGTCGCTGATGCCCCAACGCGTCCACACGGGCAGTGCTTCGGGCGCGATGCCCAGATCGGGGTAGGCGGCCAGATCGGGATAGGCGGCCAGTGCGGCGCGGGCGTGGCCGGGCATCTCGATCTCCGGCATGATCCGGACGCCGCGCTCGGCCGCGTGCGCGACCAGCCCTTCGAGCTCGGTGCGGGTGTAGGTGCCGCCGTGCGGGACGCCGTCGCCGTTGGTCTCGGTGCGCCAGCCACCGATCGAGGTCAGCAGCGGGTGCGCGGGCACCGGCATGCGCCAGCCCTGGTCGTCGGTCAGGTGCAGGTGCAGGACGTTGAGCTTGTGGAACGCCATCAGGTCGATGAACCTGCGCAGCACGTGCACCGGCTGGAAGTGCCTGGCCACGTCGAGCATGAACCCGCGCCACGGCAACCTGGGCACGTCCCGGATGTCGACACCGGGCAGCGTCCAGTCCACATCGGACGTTCTGCTCGACCGGAGTGCCTCCGCCGGGAGCAGCTGCCGGATGGACTGCACGCCCTGGGCCAGGCCGTTCGCCGTGCCGGCGCGCAGCATGACGCCGTGTTCGTTGACGGTCAGCGCGTACCCCTCCGCGCCGAGTCCGACGAGCTTGGCGTCCAGGGCGATGAGGACCTGGCCATGGTCGGCGATCGGCAGCGGAAGTCCCGTGGCGGGTCTGAGCAGTGCGCGGAGCAGTCGCGCCGCGGGCTCGGCGCCGGGCGTGACGCGCACGCTCGTGCCGCAGTCCAGCGTGAACCCCCTGCTGCGGCGCACGATCCTGGTCGGGAGTGGAACGATCACCCTTTCACCGCCCCTCCGACGATGCCGGTGGTGACCCGGCCCTGCAACACGATGAAGATCAGCAGCACCGGCAGCATGAACAGCGTCGACGCGGCCATGGTGGCTCCCCAGTCGGTGCCGAAGGTGTTGTTGAACGAGGACAGCCAGACCGGCAGCGTGCGGTCGTCCTGGTCCTTGATGATCAGCACGTTGGCGAAGGCGAACTCGTTCCACGCGGTGATGAACCCGAACAGCGAGGTCGCCAGCAGACCCGGTGCGAGCAAGGGGAACACGACCTTGCGGAACGCCTGCCCGCGCGTGCAGCCGTCGACCTGCGCCGCCTCCTCCAGGTCGACCGGGATGGCGGCGAGGAACCCGCGCAGCGTCACGATCGTGAACGGCAGCGTCATCATGAAGTAGACGAGCGTGAGGATCCAGAGCGTGTCGAGCATGCCGGTGTCCCTGGCGATGACGTAGATCGGGATGAGCAGCGCCTCCCACGGCGTCATCTGCGCGACGAACACCATCAGCACGAACGCCCTGCGTCCCTTCCACCGCAGCCGCGCGATCGCGAACGCCGCGAGCAGGGCGACCAGCAGCGCGAGCACCACCGCCCCGCCCGCGACCAGGAGACTGTTGCGCCAGAACGAGAAGAACCCCTTCGCGGCGATCGCCGTGCCGAAGTGGTCGAACGTGATCGGGATCGGCAGGAACGTCGGTGTGGCGCTCTGGATGTCCTTGGTCGGCTTGAACGCGGTGAGCACCATCCAGTAGACGGGGAACACCGAGAGGACGAACACGACGAGTGCCGCCGTGGTGCGCGAGATCCGGCCGATCATGCTTCCCGCTCCTGCCGGTAGAGCTGGCGGAAGTACGCCAGCAGTGCGAGCACGAGCAGCACCACCATGAGCATCGACACGGCCGCGCCGAGGTCGTAGCGCTGCAACGACTGCGCGACCTGGAAGGCGTAGACCGGCAGCGTCGTCGTGGCCTGGCCGGGACCGCCCTGGCTGATCACCCAGATCTGCACGAACGCCTTGACGACCCAGATCACCTCCAGGCACGTGATCAGCCCGAACATGGCGCGCAGCATCGGGAAGGTGATGGTCGAGAACACCCGCCACCCGCCGGCGCCGTCGATGCGCGCGGACTCGTACAGCTCCTGCGGCACGGTGATCATCGCCGCGTACAGCGACAGGGCGGCGAACGGGATCGACTGCCAGACGATCAGCGTCACGAGGATGCCGAACGTCGCCTCGCCGTCCGCGAACCACGTGTAGTCGCGGTACTCCTCGAAGCCCAGCGCGACCAGTGCCCAGTTCACGACGCCGAGCCGCGACTGGAAGAGCCACTGGAACACCGTGGTCGCCGCGATGATCGGAGTCGCCCAGGTGAGCACGAGCCCGCCCATCACGAGGAGCCGGAGCCACTTGCCGAGGCGGACGAGCAGCAGCGCGACCAGCGTCGACAGCACCATGATCAGCACGACGTTGATCGCGGTGAACCACAGCGTCCGCCTGACCACGGCCCAGAACTCGGGGTCGGACAGCACCTTCACGTAGTTCGCGAGACCGACGAACTTCGCGTCGCCGCGCACCAGTTGCGGCAGCCCGAACTCCTGCATCGAGATGATCACGTTGCGGATCAACGGGTACAGCAGCAGGTACGCGGTGGTGAGCAGGGTGGGTGCGATCAGCAGGTACGGCAGGACGGGTCGTCTGCGGCGCTTCGGCGGGGCCGGTGCGGTGTCCTGCACCGGCCTCTCGGCGAGGAGTGTCATTTGCCTGAGTTGAGGGCTTGGGTGATCACTTCGTCGGCCTTCGCCGCGGCCGTCCGGGGATCGGCTCCGGTGAGGACCGCGGTCTGGAACTCCTTGATCGGGTTGCGGGCCTCGACCGCCGCCCAGTTCGGCGAGTTCGGAGTGGCGAACCCGTTGGCCGCACCGGCCGCCATCGCCGCCGTGCCGGGGTCACCGCCCACCGAGGACGCGAGCGACTTGCGGTTCGGCACGTAGTTCATCGCTTTCGCGAGCTCCACCTGCCACTTCTCGCCGGCGAGCGCCTTGACGACCTCGTACGCACCGTCCTGGCGCGAGGACGCCAGCGGGACGATCAGGTCGGAGCCGCCGGTGAACACCGCGCCGGGCTTGTCCGCCGTCTTGCCGGGGATCGGGAAGAAGCCGATCTTGCCTTCCAGCGCCGGGTTGGCCTTCGTGACGAGTTTCGCCGCGCCGGGCACCGCGATGAACTGCGCGACCTTGCCGCCCGCCACGACGTCCGTCTGCTGCGGCTTGGCCTCGTCGGAGTCCTTCGGACCGTCGCCGAGCGCCTGGAGCCGCTTGTAGAAGTCCATGCCCGCCAACGCCTCCGGCGTGTTCAACGAGCCCTTCCACCTGTCGCCGTCCTGCTGCGCGAGGTCGCCGCCCTCGTCCCAGACGAACCCGGACAGCGTGTACCAGTTCTGGCCGGGCAGGTAGATGCCCTGCTGGTCACCCTGGTCGAGCTTGGCGGTGGCGGCGAGCCACTCCTCGCGCGTCTTCGGGGGCGTGACCTGGGCAGCCTCGAACAGGTCCTTGCGGTAGATCACGACCCGGTTGGCCGCGTAGAACGGGATCCCGAACTGCTTGCCGTCCACCGAGCCCGGCTCGCTCAGACCGGGAATCCAGTCGTCGCCCTGCAGTTCCGCCTTCTTGGCCGACAGGTCGGTGACGCCCTTGCTGGCCACGTACTGGGCGACCTGCGTGTTGCCGACCTCGATCACGTCGGGCGGATCGGTGCTGGCCAGGGCACTGGTCACCTTCTGCGTGATGCCGTTCCACTCCTGGATCTGGATGTTCAGGTCGAGGTTCGCGTGCTCACGTTCGAACTCGGTCTCGAACTTCGACACGAACTCCTCGGTGGCCGTGTCCTTCATGAGCCACACGGTGATCTCCTGCTTCTCACCTCCGCCGGCGGACGAACCGCAGGCGGACAACGTGAGCGCCAGGACGAGTAAGGCAGCGGAGCGCGACACGACTCACCTCTCGCTGGGATGTGACCAATTGGTCAGGTCCGATGGGAGTGGGTAGAAAGTGGCATAGACCACTTCTCAGGTCAATAGCCAGCTCGCAAGCGTGAGAGCGCTCTCGATCTTCACCGGACTGGTTACTTACCAGTGGTATGACATACTGGCCGCCGACGAAGCGGAGAGGCATGGCCGAAGCGATCCTGAAGCGCGAGCGCGTCCGCGACCACCTGCTCGAACTCATCGAGACCCACCCGGCGGGCGCACCGATCCCCGCCGAACGCGTGCTGTGCCAGCAACTCTCGGTCTCGCGCCCCACCGTCCGCTCGGCCGTGGAGGAACTGGTCAACACCGGCCTGCTCGTCCGCCAGCACGGCCGGGGCACCTTCGTGGCGCGCGCCAAGATCACCCAGGAGATGGTCTCCGACACGGGATCCATGTCCCTGCCCCAGGCCTCGGGCACCTGGTCGTCCCGCGTGCTCGAACACGCCCGCGTCGCCGCCGGCGCCAGGGTCGGCCGCCGCCTGCACCTCTCCCCCGCCGCCGAGATCCACTACATCGCCCGCCTGCGCCTGGTCGACGGCGAGCCGATGGCCGTGGAGTACCTGCACGTGCCGGCCGCGGTGGCGCCGGCGCTCACGTTGCACGACATGGAGTCCGGCGACTTCTACGACCGGCTGCGCGAGCACGGCGTCCACGTTTCCGAGGCCGTGCAGTCGATCGAGCCCACCGTCGTGAACGACTCCGAGGCCTCGCTGCTCGGTGTTCCCGTGCTGGCACCGGCCTTGCTGTTCGAGCGGCTGACCACGGACGCCGAGGGCCGGCAGGTCGAGTACGTGCACTCGATCTACCGCGGCGACCGGTACCGGATCGTCTCGCGGCTGACGCTCGGGGCCTCGCCGCGCAACGCCGTGGACGTGCAGGCACGGGTCAGCGGTAGCCCGTTCTGATCACATGAACCTGGTGCTCTGCCTGTCGACGAAGTTCTGGGCCTTCTCCAGGGTGTGCGAGGCGTAGGTCCCGCTGGCGCGCGCGTCGAGCAGCGCGTTCTGCTGCGCGTCCGCCATCATCCGCTGCAGCTCGAAGCGTTGGTGCATTGACTCGTCGGGGTCCTGCTCGGTGAGCTTCTTCTCGATGCCCTCGCTCATCGCGATGATCCGCTCCAGGGTCTGTTCCAGCAGGTGCTCGTCGAACGGCTCCCCGTTCTCGCGGCACAGCGCCGAGCTCTCCAGCAGCGTCCGGCTCGCCGTCACCAGTTCACCCGCCAGGCGGGCGTACTCGCGGCGCTCGTGGTCCTCGTCGTTGCCGCGGATGCCCAGCCACCTGATCACCAGCGGCAGCGAGCCGCCCTGCACGACCAGCGTGAGGATCGCGACGGTGAACGCGATCAGGATCAGCTCGGAGCGGTACGGCAGGTCCTCGGGCAGCGTCTGCGCCGCCGCCACCGTCACCACGCCGCGCATTCCCGACCAGGCGAGCACCGCGCCGCCGCGCCAGCTGAGACCTTCGCTCGCGTAGAACGCCACGTCGGCCTGTTTGCGTTGCAGCATCCGGATCCCGCGGTCGTACCGCTTCTCCTCGCCGGGCGTCGGGCCGCGCGCGGTGAAGCGATCCACAAAGGACTCCAGCTTGCCGGTGAACGCGTCCGCGCGGCGTTGCTGGCGGCGCAGCAGGGCGATCACCGGGATGGTGAACGCCACGCGCAGCACGACCAGCGCCACCGTGGCCAGCACGCCGAGCACGAGCGCCCGCGCCACCTCGTCGTCCGCCACGGCACCGATGACGGACGTGAGCTCGAAGCCCATCAGCAGGAAGACGCCGTTCTCCAGCAGCAACTGGATGGTGCGCCAGTTCGTGCGTTCCGAGATGCGGTCGTGCGCGGTGAACCTGCGCGCGCTCTGGTGCCCGGTGATCAGCCCGGCCACGACCACGGCGATCACGCCGGACGCGTGCACCTCCTCGGCCGGGATGAACGCCAGGAACGGCACCACGTAGGAGATCGCGGTCGTGAGCACCGGCTGACCCTGGATCCGCGCCCGCGCCCACACCGACACGATGCCGACGGCGGCACCGACCGCGACGCCCGCCGACACGGCGTAGGAGAAGTCACCCAGCGCGCTGCCGAACGACACACTGGCGGTGATCGCGACGATGGCCGTGCGCAGCAGCACGAGCGCGGTCGCGTCGTTGACCAGCCCCTCGCCTTCGAGGATCGTGACGAGGCGGGGTGGCAGGCCGAGCTTCTTGCCGATCGACGTGGCGGCGACCGCGTCCGGCGGGCTGATCACCGCGCCGAGCGCGAGCGCGGCGGCGAACCCGATCTCCGGCAGCAGCCACCAGATCAGCAGGCCGGTGCCGAACGCGGACACGACCACGAGCAGCACCGACAGCGCTCCGATGGTCGCGAAGTTGCGCCTGAAGTCGACCACCGGCACGTTCACCGCCGCCGAGTACAGGATCGGCGGCAGCACGACCACCAGGATCCACTCGGGTTCGACGACCAGGTGCGGCGCACCCGGCAGCTGACTGCAGCCCATGCCGACGAGCACGAGCAGCACGGGTGCCGCCACGCCCAGTTTGGGCGCGACGTACGACACCACCACGATGATCAGCACGGCCGCGACGGCGAGCAAGGCCCATTCCTGCATGACGTGCAGTTTGTCTGATCGGGACGGACCTCGCCCGCGCAGCCACGCCGGTCAGGAGGCGGGTAGCACGTGCTGCCCGTCACCGTCGGTGCTCAGGCACAGCGAGCAGATCTCACCGCCGAGAGCACTGGCCGTCATGTCCGGCCGCTCGTACGACTCCCCGCACACCACGCAGTCGTACCGCGTCGCGCTCGGGTTGCCGTCCTCGTCGAGCATCGGCTCCGCGATGCCGTCGTCGGTGCGGCGCAGGTAGAACCGGCCGCGCGTGAGGACCGCGAGCAGCGGCGTCAGCACGATCGGGATGCCGACCGCGACCAGCGGCGAGTACGGCTGGACCGCCGCGCCGAACAGTCCGAAGTAGACCGAGATGGAGAGGATCGACGAGGCGAGGAACGACCCGACGCCGACCGGGTTCACCGCGAACAGCATGCCGCGGCGGAACTCCGGCTGCTTGGGCGACAGCTTCAGCAGGTACTTGTTGATCGCGATGTCCGCCGCGACCGTGACGACCCACGCCATCGCGCAGTTCGAGTAGAAGCTCAGCAGGTTGTTCAGGAAGCTGAACATGTCCGCTTCCATCAGCACCAGCGCGATCGCGAGGTTGACCAGCACGAACACCAGCCGCCCCGGATAGTGCGTCGTGACGCGGGTGAAGGAGTTCGTCCACGCCAGCGACCCCGAGTAGGCGTTGGTGACGTTGATCTTCACCTGGCTCAGCACCACGAGCACCAGCGCCAGCGGGACCACCAGCCACGCCGGCATGAACTGCTTGAACACCCCGGTGAACTGCTCGATCGGCTCCACCGCCGCGACCTTGCCGACGGCGTCGAGCACGTAGATCGCCATGAAGGCGCCGATCGCCTGCTTGAGCGCCCCGAACACCACCCAGCCCGGACCGGCCATGATCATCGACGTCCACCACGCCCGGCGGTTCGCGGCGGTGCGCGGTGGCATGAACCGCAGGTAGTCGATCTGCTCGCCGATCTGCGCCATCAACGACAGGCAGACGCCCGCCCCGAGCATGACCGCCGCGGTGTTGACGCCGCTGTCGCCGTACGCGAGCCAGCGGCCCACCGAGCCCGGGTCCGCGATCACGAGGTAGAGCAGCGGCGCCACCATCAGCAGCAACCACAACGGGTTCGTCCAGCTCTGCAGCTTCGCGAGCACCCTCATGCCGTAGATCACCAGCGGGATGATCACCAGTGTCGACGCGAGGTACCCCAGCCACAGCGGCAGGCCCAGCGCGTACCGCAGGCCCTGCGCCATGATCGAGCCTTCGAGCGCGAAGAAGATGAACGTGAAGCTCGCGAAGATCACACTGGTGATCACCGAGCCGTAGTAGCCGAACCCGGACCCGCGGGTGATCAGGTCGAGGTCGATGTTGTACCGCGCCGCGTAGTAGGCCAGCGGGAACCCGGTCACGAAGATGACGATCGCCGCGAACCCGATGGCCAGCAGGGCGTTGCCCGTACCGTGCGCGAGGCCGATGCCCGCGCCGATCGAGAAGTCCGCCATGTAGGCGATGCCGCCCAGCGCGGACGCCCCGACGACGGCGGGCGTCCAGCGCCGGTACGTCCTGGGCGCGAACCGAAGGGTGTAGTCCTCAAGCGTCTCTTTGGACGCCACAGGAGCCGGAACGCGCTCCACCGCCTCGTCAAGGGTCATGGACCTCGACGCTAGGAAGTCCGCGTTTCAGCGGGCCACACCGCTTGTGACGGGCCGATTACGCTATGTTCACCTGCCATGTGGCGTTCATGAAGGAACGCAGGCTCGCCGACGAAGGGGCCGCCGAGGCGTGGACCGCGCGGGCCGCCACCATCTCCACGGCGGAGGTCGCCGCGTCGAAGGCACGGCACGAACGGATTCTCGACAGCGTCACCGAGGCATTCGCGGACAGCCCGGAACGCCACGGTATCGACGTTGACGAGCTAGAAGCCCTATAGGCCCTATCCGCCAGTCTCGTCTGGGACAGTTGCGGCCGAGGCCCCGGAGACGGCACCGCCGCGAATCCCGAACACGCCTGGCACCGCCTCCGGGACTCTCGACCATGACTCTCATCGAACGGACCTGAGGACAGGGCCTACCTCTCCAGGCTCCAGATCCGCACGGACTTGTCGTCACCACCGGCCGCGATCCGCTTGCCGTCCGGCGAGAACGCCACCGTCTGGATCTGCCCACCCGAACCGATCACCGTGGCGTGGATCTTCTTGGACGCCACGTCCCACAGCTGCACGAAGTTGCCCTGTCCCCAGGTCGCGACCGTCTTGCCGTCCGGGTGGAACAGCGCGCTCGAGAGGGTGAGGCCGTCGTCGGCGCGCGGGAACACCGCCTTGCTCTGGCCGGACTGCACGTCCCAGAGCTGCATGCTGTTCCTGCCGTCGCCGTCGACGACCGCCAGGGTCTTGCCGTCGGGCGAGAACGAGCCGCCGTCGCCGGTCGAGTCGTTGATGGTCTTGACCGTCTTGCCCGTCGCGGGGTCGACGATCTTGATCTCCTGGTACTTGTTGCCCGCGTAGGCGAGCAGCTTGCCGTCCGGGCTGAACGACAGCTCGCTGCTGCCCCGAGCCTCGGTCAGGCCGATCTTGACCTTGCGCGTCGCCACGTCCCAGACCAGCAGGCGGCCGGTGTGGGTGATGCCGACGAGCGTCTTGCCGTCCGGGTGGAAGCGCAGGGTCTTCATGATGGAACGGCTGTCGTCCAGGCCGCCGATCATCGAGCGGTCGGCGATGTTCCACAGGTACGTGGTGAAGTCGCCGGTGCGGTTGCCGCCCGCCGCGAGGATCTTGCCGTCCGGGCTGATCGCGACCGCGCACGCCGACGCGCCGCCGGGGCCGTCCGGGTTCTGGACGGTGCCGATGAGCTTGTTCGTCGTGGTGTCCCAGATGCGGACGAGGGCACCTCCGTCGCCCAGGCCGTCCTCGGCGCTGGCGAGAATTCTGCCGTCCGGGCTCCACGCGACCGACGACACCGATTCCTTGTGGTCGACCAGCTGGACGTGCTCGGTGAACTCCTGCGGACGTCCCGGCTCGGACACCTGCGAGGTCGTCGGCTGCTCGGAGCCGCCCTCCTTGTGCGAGGCCGCCTTGTTGTCACCGGTGGACGGCAGTTGCGCCGCCTCGCCGTCGTTCTTCCTGGAACCGAGCCACCACGCGGTGCCGCCGCCGACCGCCACGACCGCGCCGACGCCGGCCAGCAGCGCCGTGCGTCTGCTGACGCCGGACTTCGCGGGGACGGGCAGCACGACGGGCACGCCGGCGAGCATGGCGAGCGCCTGGTCGACCGTCGCGCGGTCGGCGGGGTTCTTGCGCAGCAGGGCGCCGAGCAGGGACGCGAGGTGCCCGGCGCGCTGCGGGGGCGGCGGGTCCTGGGTGAGCAGCATCGACAGGGTCGTCATGAAGTCCTGGCCCTGGTACGGCGGCCTGCCCTCGACGGCGGCGTACAGGGTCGCGCCGAGCGACCACAGGTCCGTGGCCGGGGTGATCGGCGCGCCGGTGCCCTGCTCGGGCGCCATGTACGCGGGCGTGCCGACGATCGAGCCGTCGGTGGTCAGCGGGACGTCGCCGGTGAGCCTGGCGATGCCGAAGTCCGTGATCACGACCCGGTCGCCGGACAGCAACACGTTGGCGGGCTTGAGATCGCGGTGCACGATCCCCGCCTGGTGCGCCACCCGCAACGCGCTCAGCATCGACGTGGCGATGTACGCGACCTGGTCGGGCGGTAGCGCGCCCTGCGACCTGATGGCGTCGGACAGCGAGCCGCCGCGGACGAACTCCATCACGATCATCGGGGTGCCGTTGTACTCGACCACGTCGTGCACGGTGACGATGCCGGGGTGGTTGAGCTGACCGGCGAGCTGTGCCTCGCGCATCGCGCGCTGGCACAGCAACGCCCGCTGCTGCGCGTCGAGCCCGGCGGGCAGCAGCAGCTCCTTGATGGCCACCTCACGACCGATGACCTCGTCACGGCCGAGCCACACCCGGCCCATGCCGCCGGTGCCGATCACCTGAACGAGCCGGTAGCGCTGCGCCACCAGACTTCCCGTCGCATCTGTCACGGCGCGCAGCTTAGATGGGGGAACACGCTCCCATGACGGTAACCGGCAAGTTCGCAGTCCGATGAAACTGTTGGCAGCAAAGAAACATCATGCGCACTCAATCGGTCGACAATGGACTTGTCCCTAGTGGACTTTCGCGACCTCGATTCCGACCGAGCCGAACATCCGCAGCTTGCGCGTCCTGGTCGGCTCGGTGGTGAATCCCGCCGCGGCGATCCGCTTCGGCACGGCGTCGCCGACGTTGTCGAGCAGGTGGTCCTTCATCGGTCCGTGGTCGTGGAACACGGCGTCGGCGAGCACCAGCACGCCGCCGGGCCGCAGCACGCGCCGGATCTCGGCGAGCATCTCGTCCTTCGACGGGGTGTCGAGGTGGTGCAGCATCAGGCTGGAGAAGACCACGTCGAACGAGGCGTCGGGGAACGCGAGCTCCTGCGCGAACCCCTTGTCCAGCTTCGCCCGCAGTCCCGCACGGCGCAGTTTGCTCTCCGCCCGCGCCAGCATCTTCAGGTCGGGGTCGACGCCGAACAGTTCGACGTCCCGATGGCGCTTTCCGGTGGTCCGCAACAGGTTTCCGGTGCCGCAGCCGACGTCCAGCACGCGCTGTCCGGCCCGCAGCGCGGCCGCCGCGACCATCTCGCCGTGCACGCCGACGAGCCCGGACACCAGGTGCACCACGTCGTAGAGGGGCAGGAGGTAGTGCTTGCCCATGCCCGGCAGGTAGTCCCGCTCCTGGGACGATACTTCGGTCATGTGTTGATTCTCGCTGCTGACAGAGCAGTATTTCTGTGCCGATCCACGGTTTGAATGGGACGATTTGACGGTGCGAACCCAGCGGACACCCCTGCAGGGCGACGAGCCCGCCCAGTACGCCTGGCGGCCGGCTCCCGGCGAGCTGTCCGTGGCGGTCGTTCCGCTCGGGCACGGCGAGGAGTTCGACGGCGCGCACGAGGCCCATTCCCACGACTTCCCCGGCATCGCCTACTTCGAGACGGCCGGCGGCGTGGTCCGCCACGGCAGGCAGACCAGGCAGGTCGAGGCCGGCGACCTGTTCGTCATCGCGCCCGGCGACGTGATGGGCCAGGCCCGCAGCGACGACCTCCTCGGCGCCCGCGGCTGGGGCGTCTTCTTCACCGCCGACGCGCTCGGCCCGGAGACCCCCGGCGCGCACCTGGCGTGGCGCACGCACCCGCTGCTGTTCCCGTTCGTCCACGGCCGCGCGACCGGCGCGTTGCGGCTCAAGGTCCCCCAGGAGCAGCGGGCCGGGTGGACCGCTCGCATCGAGGCGCTGCACGACGAACTGCGGCACCGCGGCGACGGCTACCGCGAGGCCGTGCCGGCGCACCTGACGCTGCTGCTGGTCGGCGTGTCGAGACTCGCCGCGGACGTCGTCG
The DNA here is from genome assembly GCF_040682435.1 of Lentzea sp. NPDC051208. Classification (NCBI taxonomy): domain Bacteria; kingdom Bacillati; phylum Actinomycetota; class Actinomycetes; order Pseudonocardiales; family Pseudonocardiaceae; genus Lentzea; species Lentzea sp. NPDC051208. Next base: position 230,231 of record NZ_JBFBAW010000001.1, read on the forward strand.
GCGACCTGCGCGAGAACGCCGAACCGCTGCTGGCCGAGGTGTTCGACGTGATCGAACGGCGCTACCCGGAACAGTTGTCGCTGCGCGAGGTCGCCGCCGCGGTCAGCATCTCCCCCGGCCACCTGACCTCGACGGTGCGCAGGCGGACCGGGCGCACGGTGCAGGAGTGGATCACCGAGCGCCGGATGGTCCAGGCGCGGCGGCTGCTGGCCGTCACGGACCTGCCGGTCGGCGACATCGGGCGGCAGGTGGGCTTCTCGGACGCGGGCTACTTCGCGCGGACGTTCGGCAAGCTGCACGGGATGAGCCCCACGCGATGGCGGCAGTTCAACCACCTGAACGCCCGCTGAACTCCTGCGGACGGCCTGTCGATCACCAGTCGTTTCGTCGTATTCGTCCCTCTGTGCCGTGGCACTGTCGTGACCATGACCGGCGGGACGCCCACGATGAACGACAAAGACCTCGGCACGAGGTTCCACGACCTGATGGAAGTCGTGGTGAGGCGGCTGCCGTTCGGCCTGTCCCGCGTCGTGGCGCCGAGCCTCCTCGGGTTCGCCCTGATCAACGGGTTCACGTTCGGCGTCGACCTGCTGCTGCTCACCGCGTTCCGCAGCGGCCTCGGCCTGCCGGTGCCGCTCGCGTTCACGATCGCCTACGTGCTCGCGTTCGGCCTGAGCTTCGTGCTCAACCGGGCGCTGAACTTCCGCTCGCACGCACCGGTCGGACCGCAGGCGGGCCTGTACGCCGTCGCGATCCTGATCAACTACCTGGCGTTCATCCTCGGCGTCGGCAGCGCGCTGACCGAGATCGGCCTGCAGTACCACCTGTCCCGGATCGTCGCCGGCGCGTGCGAGGCCGCGTTCATGTACAGCGTGATGCGCTGGATCATCTTCCGCGACGCGAAGGACTGACCTACTGCAGGTAGCCCTCGACCTCGCCGACCGAACGGGCCGGGACCTCCTCCGGGTCCTCGCCCTGCGACCGGGCCGAACGACGCCGCCGCAGCAGGTCCCAGCACTGGTCGAGGGCCTCTTCCAGGGACCGCAGCCGGGCGTGCTCCTCATCGGTGGAGATCTCGCCGGACGCGAGCTGCTCCCGCAACCTGTGCTCCTCGTCGACCAGCTCGTTGATGCGGCCCAGCACGTTCTCGTCGCTCATCTGCGCCCGTCCCGTCTCAAAGCGGCTGATCTTCCCGACTCTACGACGGTCGGACGGCGTTCGCCCGGGCCCGCGGCAGCGCTGCCAGCGACAGGCTGTTGCCGTCCGGATCCAGCACCTCGACGTGCCGCACCCGTTGGAGTACTTCTCGCGCTCCGAACTCATCGCACCAGGGGCGATTCGTCCGCTTGGTCCAAGCGACTGGTTCAACCAATTGTTTACCCTTGTGAACAGGGCCGCCGACCCGTCACGCGCACCACCTCCCCTGGGAAGTGGTCGCCACCTCCGCCTGCCAGGAGGCGTTGTGAAGACACGTGCCCGGCTAGCCCTAGCAAGCCTCTCCGCCACCACCGCGGTCGTCGTCGCGTTCATCGTCCCCACCACGCCCGCGATCGCCCACGGCACGATGTCCGATCCGGCCAGTCGGGTCTACACGTGCAAGAACGAGGGTCCGGAGACCCCGAAGTCCGACGCGTGCAAGGCGGCCGTGGCCGCCGGCGGCACGCAGGCCTACTACGACTGGAACGAGGTCTCGCTGCTCGAAGCCGGCGGGCGCCACCGCCAGCTCATCCCGGACGGCAAGCTCTGCAGCGCGGGCCGCGACAAGTACCGCGGTCTCGACCTGCAACGCGCCGACTGGCCCGCCAAGCGGGTCTCGCCCGGACCGCTGACCGTGACCTACCACGCGTCGGCACCCCACTCGAACAGCAACTTCGAGTTCTACATCACCAGGGACGGCTGGCACCCGACGCAGCCGCTGCGCTGGTCGGACCTCGTGCACGTCCAGACGTTCAACGGCCAGAACCCCAGCACGTTCACTAACTGGACGCTGACCCTCCCGAACCGCTCGGGCCGCCACGTCCTCTACTCGATCTGGCAGCGCGTGGTGGGCAGCAACGAGGCGTTCTACACGTGCTCGGACGTCGACTTCGGCGGCGGCACCACCACCCCGCCGACCACCACCACGACGACCCAGCCGCCGACGACCACGACCACCACCCAGCCGCCGGTGAGCGGGACGTGGGCCGCGGGCACGACCTACTCGGTCGGCAACCGCGTCACCTACAACGGGGTGAACTACGAGTGCCAGCTCGCGCACACCGCGATCGCCGGCTGGGAACCGCCCGCCACGCCCGCCCTGTGGCGACGCCTCTGATGAGGTTTCTCCTGCTGGCGCTCGCCTTCGTGGTGTCCGGCTGCGCGGCCACGCAGCCGGACGCCGTGTTGCGCGGCGATCCGCTGGACGTGATGTTCCTGCAGATGATGCTGCCCCATCACCAGCAGGGAGTGGAGATGGTCGCCCTCGCGCAGGACCGGGCGCAGAACCAGGAACTGCGCGTGCTGGCGGCCGCGATCGCGCAGACCCAGGCGACCGAGGCCGACACGATGAAGGGCTGGCTGACGGCGTGGGGTGAACCGCTGACGGCACCGCCGGACTCGCACACGGGCCACGGCGGTATGCGGCAGTCCGATCCCGAGGAGGTCGCGAGACTGACCGCGTTGCGCGGCGCGGAGTTCGACCAGCGCCTGCTCAACGTCATGATCGCCCACCAGGACGACGCCGTGCAGATGGCGCGGTGGGAGACGGGCAGTGGCGCCGATCCGGAGGTGAAGGACCTCGCGGACCGGATCGACAAGTCCCGCACCGCGCAGATCGGCATGATGAAGAAGTTCCTCGACCGGGCATGACGGGGTACCCCGTGGCGGACCGAAGGAGGCCGACATGCAACCCGTCCCGTTCGTCCCGTGGGTGTGGCGCGATGCTTCCTGGGCCGATGAGCCGGACCAGGATCAGGATCAGGACCAGGACCTCGCGGATCGCCCCGACACCGGCCTGATCGGCTACGAGGTCGAGGCCACCGACGGCGGCATCGGCAAGATCGACCAGGACAACGCCAAGGTGCCGCACGACTGCCTGATGGTCGACACCGGACCGTGGATCTTCGGCCGCAAGGTCGTGCTCCCGGTCGGCACCGTGCGGCACGTGGACCACGCGGAACGCAAGGTCCACGTCGACCGCACGAAGGAGCAGATCAAGAACGCGCCGGAGTACGACCCGGACGACCACGACAACTACCGCAAGCGCACCGACGAGTACTACACCGACAGCTATCGCCTGATGCCACCCATGCTCTAGGCGATCGGGAAGTCGAAGTACGTGTCCGGATAGGGCTCGTCGATCAGCGTGTAGTGCCACCACTCGCTGTCGTAGCGGCGGAACCCGCAGGCTTCCATGATCGAGCAGAGCTGCTGCCGGTTCGCCGCTGCGACCTCGCCGACCGCGGCACCGTGGTGCGAGATCGGGTCCATCAGGTCGTGGCCGCCGCCCATCTGGGCGAGCTCACCGGTGTCGAGGTGGTAGAGCGTGAGGTCGACGGTGCTGCCGCGGGTGTGCCCCGACCTCGCGGCCACATAACCCTGTTCGAACATCTCGGCCCTGGTGATGCGCGGGTGGTGGCGCGCCTTCGTGCGGCCGTCCTCGGGCTGTTCGGCCCAGCGCAGGAAGCAGTCGACGGCGCGTTGCGGGCGGTAGCCGTCCCACAGCAGGAGACCGAAACCGAGCGACTCGGCTTTCTCCTGCGCCATCGTCAGGGCCGCGACCAACGCCTTCGTGCCCACGATCCGGTTGACGAGGTAGCCGTCGACGGGCTTGCCGGTGAAGTTGTCCCACGTGGCGTACTTGGCGTCCCAGCGGATTCCGGGCACGTCCACGAAGACGAAGTCGGCGTTCACTGGAGCTTTCCCGTCAGCGCCAGGGACACCAGGCGGTCGATCACGTCGCCGAGGGACAGCCCTGCGGCAGCCATCATCCGCGGGTAACGGCTGTAGGAGGTGAGGCCGGGCATCGTGTTGACCTCGTTGAGGACCACCTTCCCGTCCGGGGTCAGGAACATGTCCACCCGCGCGAGGCCCGAGCAGCCCAGCGCGCGGTAGACGACCCTCGCCGTCTCCTGGACGAGCGCACGCGCCTCCGCCGTGATGTCCGCGGGCACGATGAACGTCGAGTTCTCCGACCCGGTCTCGGGAGTGCTCTCCTGGTGGATCCGGAAGAAGCCGTGGGTCAGCGCGACCCGGTCCAGTTCGCCGACGACCAGGTCGTCCCCCGTGCCCAGGATCGAACAGCCGATCTCGCTGCCCGTCACGGCCTCCTCGATCAGGACCTTCGAGTCGTACTGCCGGGCGACTTCCAGCGCGACGGGCAGTTCGTCCTCAGTGGACACCCTGGTGACGCCGAACGACGAGCCCGACCGGGCCGGTTTGACGAAGACCGGATAGGCGGGCGAGTCCGGCGTGCCGGTCCAGAACGCCGGCGTCGCGACCCCCGCGCTCCGAGCGACGACGTACGTGAGCGACTTGTCCATGCACAACGCGGAACTCTGGACGTCGCACCCGATGTACGGGATGCCCGCCAGCTCCAGCAGGCCCTGCACCGCGCCGTCCTCCCCCTGCCTGCCGTGCAGCACCGGGAACACGACGTCCAGGCCCATCGCCTCGAACCGGCCGTCGCCCAGGACGAGCAGGCCGCCGGGTGAGAGCGCGACCGGGCGGCCGTCCTGGGCGTCCGGGCCTGAGCAGAGCTTCCAGTCGCCGCTGCGCGTGATCTTGATCCAGCACGGGTCGTACTTCGCGGGGTCGAGGTTCCGCGCGACCTCCCCCGCGGACTTCACCGAGACTGGATGTTCCTCGAACGTCCCGCCGAAAATGATCCCGATCTTCACCTTGGTCACCGCATTCCCCCGTTCGCAAAGCTCAGACAATTGATGAGACTGTTTTCCACGGTGTCGCTCAGGGCGTGGTCCGTGTAATAGGCGGTGTGCGGAGTGATCAGGACGTTCGGCAGTCTGCGCAGTCGTAGCAGTGCCTCGCAGCCGATGTCGCGAGCCCGGCAGTCGGTGTAGAAGATTCCTTCTTCACCTTCGACGACGTCCAACGCGGCTCCGCCGAGATCGCCGTTTTCCAACGCCTCGACCAGAGCTTTGGTGTCGATGAGCGGGCCGCGTCCGGTGTTGATGACGACCGCGCCGTGTTTCATCAGCGCGATGCGGTCGCGGTCGAGGAGGTGATGTGTTCCCGGGTTCAGCGGGGTGTGCAACGTGACGACGTCGCTCACCCGCAGCAGTTCGTCCAGGGGCACGTAGTCGGCCGAATTGCGGGGCCTGCTGTCGTGCGCCAGCACGCCGCAGCCGAAGCCGCGCAGCCGGTCCATCACCGCGACGCCGATGCGCCCGGTGCCGATCACGCCGATCGTCAGGTCGCGCAACTCCCTGCCGCGCACCGCGTTCAGGCGGTAGTCGAGCAGGTCGGCGCGCCGGAGGACGGACCTCACGTCGCGCACGACCATCAGCATCAACATCACCGTGTAGTCGGCGACGCTGTCAGGCGAGTAGGCGATGTTCCCGACGGTGATGCCGAGGCTTTCGGCGTATTCGACGTCGACGTGGTCGAAGCCGACGCTTCTGGTGGAGATGTACCGGACCCCCACGCGCCCGAGCGCCAGAAGAGTGGACTCGGTGATGCGGGATTTGTGGCCGACGCTGACGCACTGGTTTCCGCGGGCCAGTTCGGCGTTGGCCTCGGACGCCGGTTCCTCGGTGATGGTCGGCGTCACTCCGCAATGGGGTGCCATTCTCCGGAACAGGGCGGCCTCGTCCTGCTCGCACCCGTAAATCGTGATGCCTGTTGCCATGCCTCCCAGTCAAGAAGACACGGCGTTGCCGGCCCGTATGCGGTTTTTGATATCTCCGCGATACGCGCCGTTATTCGGCCTTGGTCACCAGCAGGTCGATCACGGTGGGCAGCTCGGTGCGCAACCGGGCCACGGCGTCGGCATTTCCGGTGAAGTGGTGCAGCAGCGCCCGCTGGAAGATGCCGTCGAGCGTCACGTAGGTGGTGCCCGGCGAGGCGGCAGGCGTGCCTCCGAGGAGCTCGGCGTAGCGGGTGACGACCCGCCACACCATGTCCTCGCGGTGGCCGTCGATCTCCAGCACGTCGGCGCGGAACGACCCGTCGAACAGGCTCTGGTTGCGCAGGTCGTACCAGAGGCGGTGCAGCGGCGCGTCCCGGCCGAGGGTGTCGAAGAACATCGCCACGAACTCGGCGCGCAACTGCTCCGCCGTCGTCGACGTGGCCACGACCTCGTCGTAGCGCGTCACGCAGACGACCTCGTACTGGCGGACCGCCTCGGTGATCAAGTCGCGCTTGTCCTCGAAGTAGTAGTGCAGGACCCCGTGCGAGAACTCGGAGTTCTGCGCGATCTCCCGCAGGCTCGTGCGCGCGTAGCCCAGCTCGGCGAGGGTGTGCAGCGTCGCCACGGCGAGCTCGGTCCGCCGGGCGTCGAACTTGTCGACCTGCCGGCGGGCGAGGCGGTCCTGCTTGCGCGAAGCGACTTCTGTCACGCCTCGGATCGTAACGCGCACGGCGACAAATCTTGACCATTCGTCCAAAAAATCTTGGACAGTCGTCAAAGAAAAACTTGACGACTGTCAAGGAGTAGCTAGGGTGTGAGCCATCTCACCAAGGAGGCGACTCAATGACGAGTTATCAGCTGAGCGGGCGGAAAGCGCTGGTCACCGGGGGTGCACGAGGACTGGGCGCAGGCATGGCGCAGGCTCTCGCCGCGGCCGGGGCGTCGGTTCTGATCGGCGACGTCCTGGAGGACGAGGGCAAGCAGACCGCCCAGGCGCTGCGTGACTCGGGGGCCACGGCGGAGTTCGTGCCGCTGGACGTCACCGACGACGCGAGCTGGGCCTCAGCGGTGAGCACGGCCGTTGACGCGCTCGGCGGCCTCGACATCCTCGTGAACAACGCGGGCATCGAGATCACCAGCCTGATCACCGAACTCGAGCCCGCCGACGTCCGCAAGATGCTGGACGTGAACGTGCTGGGCACCGCGCTCGGCATGAAGCACGGCTTACGCGTGATGCGTCCGGGAGGAGCCGCGGGCAACGGCGGCTCGATCATCAGCGTCGCGTCCGTCGCGGCCACCATCGCCTTCCCCGGCATCAGCGTCTACTCGGCGACCAAGTCCGCCATCGACCGCCTGACCAGGGTCGCGGCCGCGGAGTCCGGCAAGCTCGGCTACGGCGTGCGGGTCAACTGCATCTACCCCGGCCTCACGCCCACCGCGATGGGCAACCAGCTGGCCGTCGACTGCGCCCAGCTCGGCCTCTTCCCCTCGGTCGAGGCCGCCGTCGGCGCGGTCGTGGAGCTCACGCCGCTCGGCCGGCTCGGGCAGGTCGACGACATGGCCGACGCCGTGGTGTTCCTCGCGTCCGACGCCTCGAAGTTCATCACCGGGGCGGGCCTCCCGGTCGACGGCGGAATGGGGATTTGACGCGATGCCCACGGACAAGCCTGTAGTCGTCTACGGGGCCTCCGGCTACACCGGACGCCTGATCTGCGAGTACCTGCGCGAGTACGGGATCCCGTTCCTCGCCGCCGGCCGCGATGGCAAGAGGGTCGAAGAAGCCGTCGACGCCGTGCCCGGCATCGACACGGTCTCCTACGACATCGCGGAGGTGGAGCACACCGAGGAGGCGCTGACCGAGGCGTTCACCGGCACCAAGGTCGTGCTCAACACCGTCGGCCCCTTCTCCCGCTACGGCCACGAAGCCGTGCGGGCGAGCCTGAACGTCGGCGCGCACTACACCGACACCAACGGCGAGCAGGACTGGATGATCGACGCCGACGCCCAGTACGGCGCCGAGTTCGCCAAGCAGGGCCTGCTGATCTCCCCCGGCATCGCGCAGATGTACACGGTCGGCGAGATCGCCGCGCAGATCTGCCTGGAGCAGCCCGGACTGGACACCTTGGACATCGGGGTGTTCTGGAAGGGCTATCCCACCGTCGCCTCCACCAACACCATCCTCACGAATGCCGCGTTCTCGAAGGCCTACTACCTGGAGCAGAACGAGTACGTGGAATGGCCGGCGGACGCGGGCCTCTACGAGCTCGTCGTGCCCGGCCAGCACGAACTGGGCCTGGCACTGCCGTGGGGCGGGACCGCGCATCCGGTGTGGTTCAAGAGGGATCCGCGCGTCGCGTCGGTGCGGGCGCTCGGCGGTGTGTTCAACCGGCCGCTGATGCTCGGTGTGCCGCAGATCGTCGCGGCGGCGCTGGAGCAGATGGAGGGCAGGTCGGACGCGGAGAAGTACGAGATCGTCGACGCGTTCTCCGCGCAGGTGCGCAGCGAGATGCCGCCGCGCGAGAACCCGCGGATCAACATCTCGCTCGACTCCGTGCACGCCTCGGGACCGCTGGGCCGCGCGCACTGCGTGATCCACGGCAACTGCAACTACAAGCAGACGGCGTTGCTGAACGTGCACGCCGCCGTGCACCTGTTGCAGGACGCGCCGCGCCGGACCGGGTTCGCGTCGGGCTGCCAGGCGTTCGGGCACCGGGAGCTGCTGGGCGCGCTGCGGTCGTTCGGGCTGGTGCTCGACCCGATCCTCGAAGTGCACCGCTGATGCGGCTCTGCGACTACCTGGACAAGGGGGCGTCGCTCGGAGGCGACGCCCCCTGTCTGACCATCGGCGGCTCCTCGCAGAGCTACGCGGAGGTCCAGCGGCTCTCCCGGACGATCGCGGGAGCGTTGCAGGGCAGCGGGATCGGCCCTGGCGACCGGGTCGCGGTGCTGTCGGCGAACGACCCGCTGGCGCTCACCTGCGTGTTCGGCATCTCGCGGGCCGGGGCGGTGTGGTGCCCGGTCAACCCCCGCAACGAGGCGGCGGAGAACCGCGAGCTGCTCGACCTGTTCGGGTGCCGTTGCCTGTTCTTCCAGGCCAAGTTCGCCCCACTCGTCGACCGCATCCGGGGTGACCTGCCCGCGCTGACCACGCTGGTGTGCCTGGACGGCGAGGTGGAGGGCGCGGTCTCGTTCACCGACTGGCTCTCGCGCTTCGGACGTGAGCCGGAACCGGTGACCGTGGCCGACGACGACCTCTGCGTGCTGGCGGGCACCGGTGGCACGACCGGGCGGCCCAAGGGCGTGCGGCTGACCGGCCACAACCTGGAGACCGCCACCGCGCTGACCCTGATGAGCTACCCGTTCGGCCACCGGCCGCGGTACCTGGCGCTCGCCCCGCTGACGCACTCGGCGGGCGTGCTGACGTTCCCGATCATGTCGCTGGGTGGCGAGACGGTGATCATGCCGGCGCCGGACCTCGGCGAGTTCCTGCGGCTGATCGAACACCACCGGATCACGCACGCGTTCCTGCCGCCGACGGTGATCTACGGCCTGCTCGACCACCCCGCTCTCGACTCGACGGACCTCGGTTCCCTGCAGTGCCTCTGGTACGGCGCGGCGCCGATGTCCCCGGTGCGGCTGACCGAGGCGCTGCACCGGATCGGGCCCGTGATGGGGCAGCTGTTCGGGCAGACCGAGGCGCCGAACATGATCGCCACGCTGGCCCCCGCGGACCACTTCCTGCCCGACGGCTCGATCGCGCACGAGCGGTTGTCGTCGGCGGGCAGGCCGACACCGCTGACCCAGGTGGCGATCATGGCCGCGGACGGTGCGCTGCTGCCGGCCGGTGAACGCGGCGAGATCGTGGTGCGCGGCCCGCTGGTGATGGCCGGGTACCACGAGAACCCGGCGGCCACCGCCGAGGTGAGCGCGCACGGCTGGCACCACACCGGTGACATCGGGTACCTCGACGCCGACAACTACCTGTTCATCGTCGACCGCGCCAAGGACATGATCATCACCGGCGGGTTCAACGTGAACTCGGCCGAGGTCGAGCAGGCGTTGCGGGCGCATCCGGCGGTCCAGGACAGCGCGGTGGTCGGGCTGCCCGACGCGAAGTGGGGTGAGCGGGTGACGGCGGTCGTGCAGCTGCGCGTGTCCGCTCATGCCGACGCCGAGGCGTTGATCGCGTTCGTCAAGGAGCAGCTGGGCGGGGTGAAGGCGCCCAAGCAGGTGGAGATCTGGCCGGACCTGCCCCGGTCCAAAGTGGGCAAGGTGCTGAAGGCCGAGATCAGGCAGCGACTTTTCGATTCGTGACAGCCCTCGCCGGGACCACGAGGACGACGGACACCACCACGAGAAGCCCCAGCAGCACGACGTTCAGCGCCCGGTCGAGCGGCTCGTACATGTGCAGCATCGTCAGGTGGTAGACGAAGTGCAGGGTGTTGAACACCAGCAGCGTGGCGCCTGCCAGCGGCACGACGGCCGGTTTCCCGGCGTGGGCCAGCGCCATCAGGCTCAGCGCGGTGAACGCGAGGTAGACCGCGCCGACGTCCTCGGCGAAGTGCTCGTTGTACGGACCGAGTTGCGGCAGCCAGCGCAGTCCGAACCCCGGGAACGTGTCGAACCAGGTCCTCGTGGCGAAGTAGGCGAAGATCCCGACGTACGCGGACGTGACCGCGATGAAGGCCAGGCTGATCCGGTCGAGCAGAAGTTTCACGAGACGGTCCTTTGTTCGCGTTGCGGGGCTTCGGCAGGTGGACGAGGTGGCGCTTCGATTCGTGACAGCCCCGCCCGAGATCACCGGGTAGCGTGCAGGCCGTGGAACCAGTCGCGCTGCCGTTGGGCCGTCCTCGCGAGGAGCGGGCCGATGCCGCGCGCAACCGTGCTCACCTGATCGAGGTCGCCCGCGAGATGGTCGCGGAACTGGGCGCCGACAAGGTCACGATGGACGGCCTCGCCGAACGCGCCGGGCTGGGCAAGGGCACGGTGTTCCGGCGCTTCCGCACCCGTGCGGGCATCTTCCACACCCTGCTGGACGAGGAGGAGAAGCTCTTCCAGCAACGGGTGCTGGCCGGGCCGCCGCCGCTGGGTCCCGGGGCGCCGCCGGCCGAGCGGCTGGTCGCGTTCGGACGGGCCCGGCTCGAGTTCCTGGTCGACCACATCGTCCTGGCACGCGCCTCGCTGGACCCCGGCCAGCCCGTTCCCGCCAGTGACAGTCCCTCGCTGTTCCACGTCCAGATGCTCCTGAGCGAGGCATGTCCGGACGAGGCCGCCAGCGGCAGCCTCGCCCTCCAGCTCGTCGCCGCGCTGGAAGGGCCGGTCCTGCTCTACCTGCGGACGCAGGACGGCGACGCGCCCGACCTGGGAGCCGTGGTGCACGACCTGATCACCAGCTGGCAGGTCCTGGTCGAGCGCGTCTGCGGCTAGGCCCTGGTGCGCACGGTGAAGCGGTCGATCGTCAGGGCGCCCGCGTCCAGCCGCAGGCCGAGAGCCGGTGCCCACCCCGCGACGACCGAGGGGTCCACGACGGACCCGATCGGTGCGGAGCGCAGCAACGTCCACCGGCCGGCGTGCTCCTGCCAGCTGGTCAGCTGACCGTTCTCGACCACGACGGCGAGCCGGTCGCCCGGCGCCCAGGCCAGGGTCGCGCAGCAGCCGCCGGTGGCCTCGTCACCACGGCGAACACCGGCCACGGTCACGTCCACGCCCGAGGCCCTGCCCGCGTTGTTGAACCAGGCCAGGGCGAAGTCGCGGTTCCCGGCGGTCTGGCCGAGGAACAGGCTGTCCTCCGGCGCCGAGCCCGCGAACGACCGCGGTTCGACGACGACCGCCGTGCCTCGGACGGCACCGGCGACCGGCGCGGCCAGCACCGCACCGGCACGCGCCCCGGCGCTCGCGGTCAGCACGCCGTCCGCGACCTTCAACCCCGGTGGCGGTTCGCCGAACGTGTCGTCCACTCGGTACGAGGCGAGGCGGTCCGTCTCGAACGTGTCGTCCCAGACGACGGAGGAGTAGGCGGCGGGATCGAAGACGGTCTGCGCGGAGCTCAACGCCGACGTGACGCCGCTGTCACCGGAAGCCGTTGCCAGCAACCGGATCGGGGCCCGTTCACCCAGTGCCAGGCCGTCAGGTGCCGTGACGCGCCACCGGGTGACGAGACTCCGGCCCGATCCGAGCTGGGCGGCGTAGGCCGGCGACAGGGGCACCGCACTCCACCCCGGCGGCACGGCCAGCGTCGCACGGACACCGCGCAACGGTTGCTGTGCCTGCAAGGTCGTGGTCGTCTCGACCGCTCCGGCGCGGACCGCGAGATCGTCCGGCACCGAGGCGCGCAGCCCTCGCACGGGTGACCGCCACGACGAGAACGACGTGATGCCGACAGCTCCGCCGTCCGCCCGGCGCGGCAGGATCCGCACCCGGCTGGTGGTCACCGCCGGTTCCACCAGGACGCGGTTCAGCTGACGCGCCACCGGTTGCGCGGGAGTTCGCCGCTGGCCGGGGACGTCCCGCCACTGGCCGTCCCAGTACTGCAGGTCGAACGTCGTCGGCACGCGCACTCCCCCGCCGTCGTCGTAGAACACGACGCGCAGATCGGAGATCGGTGCCGGCACGCCGAGGTCGACCTCCAGCCAGTCCGCGGAGTTCGGGCTGCCGTACGACGTCCAGCGCGTGCCGGGCACGTCGAGGTGGAAGTCCTGGCCGTCGATCGCCTTGGTCGGCGGGTCGGCGCTGTAGCTGTGGGACGCGCGGGCGGCCGGGAACCCCGTACGGCTGACGTTCGCGAAGTCGTCGACGAGCTCCGGCACGTCCGCGGAGGTGCGCGGCGGGATCGTCAGGCGCACCGGCGCCAGGCCGGCCTGGGAGTGCGTGAGCCTGCCGTCCAGCCAGACCCGCAGGCCCGCGCCCTTGCCGTAGCGGCTGCCGTCCCTGTCCCACAGCACGGTCAGGTTGTGCCCGTGGTACGGCACGTTCTCGGCGGCGAAGTGGGTCCAGGAGTCCGGCACCAGCGGCGCGATCGACACGGCGTTCCCGAGCTGCGGCCGGATGCCGAGCAGGCCGGACAGCACGTTGTCGTTGAACGTCGAGTGGTTGTAGTCCTCGCTGTGGCCCTTGCCGTCGTACAGCCAGCGGTTCTCGTCGGGGTGGTGCGCCTCGGCGACGTAGGGTTCGCCGTTCTTGCGTTGTGTCAACGCATAGCCGCGCAGCACCGCGAGGTAGTCGTCGCGGTCGACGTAGGACTGCGCCGGGTAGTCGATCAGCAGGTTCGCCAGCGCGGTCAGGGTCTGGCTGGTCGCGAACGGCCAGCTGGGGCCGTTCCAGCGGCAGCAGCCGTTCAGCGCGTCCCGCATGAACCACGGGCTGCGGCGTTCGGCGGTGGTCGGGCCGTACGGGGCGGCGAACCCCTGCGGGTCGGTCAGTTGTGTCCACGCCGCGCTGTTCGCCGCCGGTGGCATGTGGAAGTACCACGGCACGAAACCGATCGCCTCACGGTCGGCGAGTTTGGTGCGGCCGGGGTTGTCGTCGCGCATCACGTGCTTGTAGAACTTGCCCGCGTCGTCCCAGAGCCACCGCTCCTGGTTCGCCCGCAACGCATCCGCGGCCTGGTCGAACGGCCGCGCGCCGGCGGCGTCTCCCCGCGCCCTGAACAGCTGTGCGATCGCCCGCGCGTCGCCGTACTGGTAGGCGTTCAGCGTCGGCCGGAAGCCGTCGCCACCGTGGTAGGGATCGGGGCTCTGGTACGAGCTGACCGTGTACTCCATCGCGTCCCACACCGGCGTCTGCCAGTAGAGCCCCAGCTCCTCGTTGAACTGCGGCGACCAGCGCTGCCACTGCCGCACGAGCTCGGGCAGCCGGTCGGTGGCGAAGCGGGAGCGGCCGTCGACGGCGGCGCGTGCGGCCACCGCGTCGGCGGCCCAGAACGAGTACTGGTGGGCCCAGTCGGTGGTGTTCTCGTTGAAGAAGTCGGTCGCGGGCTTCGGACCGGCGCCGGAGCCGCGCAGCCAGTAGTCGACGTAGTCGTCCAGATAGCGGTGGTCGCGCAGCCAGCGGCCCTCGTAGACGTGGTGGCCCGCCGCGGCGACGATGCCGCCGTCCGGTGCCGAGTAGCCGACCGGGCCGAGGAACTCGGAGACGATCCAGCCGTCCTTCGGGCCGGTGTACTTGAGCGCCTCGCGGTAGGTCCGCCAGCGGTAGTAGTAGGTGTCGCGGATCTCCCGGTCCGGCAGGTCGACGAACGGGATGTTGGCCTCGTACCAGGCCGGCTCCGCGACGTTGCCCAGCAGCCCGGCGTGGTCGAGGAAGTTGGTGCCCGCACCCACCGCGGGGTACGGGTCAGGTGCCGCCGCGCGGTCCTGCCGTGCCACCGCGGGCCCTGCCGTCGAGATCGTCAACACTGCCACCACGAGCATCGTCATTGACACGCGCATGGACTCATTGAAGTGGGAGCGCTCTCAACGCGCAAGACTCAACGCAGTCCGACATACCTCCACAGGATCTCGAACATCGGCGATCGTCGCCGCTGCCAAAGCCGCCGCCGCGGCGAAGCCGGGGTCACCCAGCACCCTCGTCACGGCGTCCTCCAGGCCCTCCACAGTGGACGGCCGCACGACGAGTCCGCTCCCCTGCCGCTCGACCCGGCACGCCATCTCCCACTGATCGCCACCGCCAGGCACCACCACGACGGGAACGGCGGCCCGCAACGCCTTGACCAGCATCCCGTGCCCGCCACCGCACACCAGCACCGCGGCCTGGCGCAGCAGCGCGTCCTGGTCGCCAGGCCCGGACCGGGCCCACGGGGGCAGATCAGCCGGCGCGGGCGCGAACGTCGACACCACCGCCCGCACGCCCTTGTCCCGCAACGCCTCCAGCGTCATCTCCGCCATGCCCCGCGCCCCGGTCCACGCCGTTGACGGCGCGATCACCACCAGCGGTGCGTCCCCCGGCGGCGGGCTCAGCGTCTCCTTGCTCGCCTCCCACAGCAGCGGTCCGACGACGTGCGCGTCGCGCGGCCAGTCCGGCCGCGGCACCTCCAGCGCGGGCAACGTCGCGATCAACCGCGCCGCCGGGCCCGTTCCGCTGGCGTCGAGCCCGATCCGTTGCCGCACAACGGCACGCTGACGTTCACCCTGCCTGAGCGACCTCGCCGTCAGCACCCGCAGCACCGAGTCGCGCAGCCTCCCCCGCACGCCGGTCCCGGCGGCCAGCCCGCTTCCCATCGGCGGCAGCCACTTCGACGGTTCGTAGAGCGGATGCGGCGACAGCTGCACCCACGGCACGCCGGCCAGTTCCGCGGCCATGCTCGCGCCCAGGGCGAGGACGTCGCACACCACCAGATCCGGTTCCAGCGCGGCGAACTGCGGAGCGAGGGCCAGCGCCAGCGTCGCGGCCTGGTCGTGCAATGCGCGCCCGAGGTCCGGCGCTTCGTTCAGGTCGTCCAGCGACAGGCCGGGCACTCGCGACGCCGTGATCCCCTCGGCGAGGGCGGGCTCGACCCAGCGTTCCCCCGTCAGCAGGACCGGGGTGTCGCCCGCCTCCGTGAACCGCAGGCACAACGCGATGGCCGGCACCACATGACCGGGATCGCCCCCGGAGACAACCACGACTCGCACGGGGCAGATCTAGCCTTCTTCGCCCGGCCTGTCCAGTGTTCGTGTTGGCTGGACGGCATGGACGAGACCCGCTGGCAGAGGTACTGGGACCGCAAGTCGGCGAACTACGACGCGGAGATCGGCGTCCTGGACCGCCGGGTCTTCGGCGACTCCCGCCAGTGGACCTGTTCCCAGGCCACCGGGGAGGTGCTGGAGGTCGCCGTCGGCACCGGCCTCAACCTGCCGCACTACCCGGCTGGCGTCGCGCTGACCGGCCTGGACCTGAGCGAGCAGATGCTCGACCTCGCCCGGTCCCGCGCCGCGCAGCTCGGTTTGGACGCCGTGCTGCGGCAGGGCACCGCGCACGCCCTGCCGTTCGGCGACGCCTCGTTCGACACCGTCGTGTGCACGCTCGGCCTGTGCGCCATCCCCGACCACGAGACCGCGGTGGCCGAGATGGTCCGGGTGCTGCGGCCGGGCGGGCGGCTGATCCTGCTCGACCACGTCGCCGGCTCGTCCCGTCTCACGCGGGGTGTGCAGTGGCTCGTGGAGCGGATCACGGTTCCGATGGCGGGCGAGCACTTCCTGCGCCGCCCGCTGCACCTGGTCGAGGCCCGCGGCCTGGTCGTCGAGCAACGGCAGCGCTTCAAGCTCGGGGTGGTGGAACGACTCGTCGCCCGCAAGCCGGTCAGCAGCAGTGGTGACCCCGCCACGCCTCGCGACCTTCCCTGACCGCCACCGCGGCGATCACGAGCGCCGCCAGCGGATCGGCCCACCACCAGCCGAACAGGCTGTTCACCACGAGACCCACCAGCAGCACCGCGGACAGGTAGGTGCACAGCAACGTCTGCTTCGAGTCCGCCACCGCGCTCGCGGACCCGAGCTCACGACCGGCCCTGCGCTGGGCGTAGGACAGCCACGGCATGACCAGCAGCGACACCGCCGCGAGCACGATGCCGACCGACGAGTGCGCGGCCCGGTCCCCCTGCACCAGCGACAGCACGGACTCGACGCTCACGTACGCCGCGAGCGCGAAGAACGACACGGCGATCACCTTGAGCGCCGTCCGTTCGCGCTTCTCGGGGTCGCGCCCGGCGAACTGCCAGGCGACCGCGGTCGCCGACGCCACCTCGATCACCGAGTCCAGCCCGAACCCGATCAGCGCCGTCGACCCCGCCACCGTGCCGGCCGCGAGCGCGATGACCGCCTCGACCACGTTGTAGGTGATCGTCGCGGCCACGAACATCCGGACCCGCCGCTGGAGCACGAGCTTGCGCTCGTCCACGACGGGCGCGCAGCAGGCGTCACTCATCGACGCAGTCCGGTCCGGACTCGACGGCCAGCACGACGTCCAGGAGCTCGCTGATCGCACGCTTCAGGTGCGGGTCCGCCAGCTCGTAGCGCACCTGACGACCCTGGTAGGTCGCGACGACCAGGCCGCAGCCGCGCAGGCACGAGAGGTGGTTGGAGACGTTCGACCTGCTCAGCTGCAGGTTCTCGGCGAGCTGCGCGGGATAGCCGTGGCCGTCGAGCAGCGCGATCAGGATGCGGCAGCGCGTCGGATCGGCCAACGCGCGGCCGAGCCGCGCGAGGGCCGTTTCCCGCGTCTCACAGGTCAGCATGAATCGAACTGTACAGCCAGAGCTGAACAGTTCAGCGCACGCGGTCCGTTGCGCAGCCGACGAGGAGCATCACCAGGACGGCTGCGAGCGCGTGGTCACCGCTGAGCGCGCAGGCGCAAGCGAGTGTGAACCAGAGCACAAGCCTCATGAACCGAGGTTAGGGACCGTACGACGAAGACCGCATCTCATTTGGGCAAGGCTTGATGGTCCCTTAAGCAAAACTGAAAACGTGACGACACGGGAGTTCTGGGACCGCCACGCCGCTGCGTTCGACGACGAACCAGACCACGGGTTGCGCGATCCGCGAGTGCGCGACGCCTGGGCGCGGCTCCTCCTGCCACTCATCCCCTCGGCCTCCTCCGTTGTCGATCTCGGGTGCGGCACCGGCAGCCTGTCGGTCCTGCTCGCCGGAGCCGGCCACGAGGTGCACGGTCTGGACCTGTCCGAGGAGATGGTGAAAGCCGCGCGGGCCAAGGCGGCGGCCGCGGGCGTGGCCGCCGAGTTCAGCGTGGGCGACGCGGTTCACCCACCGCACCCGAAGGCCTCGTTCGGGGTGGTGCTGGCGCGGCACGTGCTGTGGGCCTTGCCGGATCCGGCCTCGGCGCTGGAGGAGTGGGTGTCGTTGCTGGCGCCGGGCGGCGTTCTCCTGCTGGTGGAGGGCCGGTGGTCGACCGGGGCCGGGCTGACCTCCTCGCAGACCCGCTCGCTGGTGCTCGGCGTGCGCGCGGAGGCCGTGGTCACCCCGTTGACGAGCGACGACCTGTGGGGTCGTCCGATCGAGGACGAGCGCTACCTCGTCGTGAGCCGGCGGTAGTCGGCGTCGACGTCCTCGCGCGTACCTCCGGTCGCGGAGCGCGCACTAGGCCGAATTACTCCAGAAAGTTCTTGCAACGCTTTGCCCGGTGTGCGCGCGGATGCTACGACCTTCAGTGAACCCCTGCACACAAGGAGACAACGTGGTTTCCTCGGCTTCGCGCACCCTTCTAGCGGTGCTGCTGATCGTCGGACTGTCCACACCGGTGCAAAGTCTTGCGGCGCCACCGGGCGCCAAGGACGTCACCGTCACCCTGTTCCAATGGCCGTTCGCCCGCGTGGCGGCGGAGTGCACGAACGTGCTCGGCCCCAAGGGCTACGGCTACGTCGAGGTCTCCCCCGCGACCGAGCACGTCCAGGGCCCGCAGTGGTGGACCAGCTACCAGCCCGTCAGCTACCGGATCGCCGGGCGGCTCGGTGACGAGAACGCCTTCCGCAACATGGTCAGCACCTGCCACAACGCGGGTGTGAAGGTCATCGCCGACGCGGTGATCAACCACATGAGCGCCGGATCGGGCACGGGCACCGGCGGTACCGGCTACTCCAAGTACAACTACCCCGGCGTGTACAGCGACTGGGACTTCCACTCGTGCCGCTCGCCGATCAGCAACTACCAGGACCGCTTCAACGTCCAGAACTGCGAGCTCGTCGGTCTGTCCGATCTGAACACCGGCAGCGAGTACGTGCGCGGGGCGATCGCCGGGTACCTGAACCGCCTGATCGCGATGGGCGTCGACGGGTTCCGCATCGACGCGGCCAAGCACATGGCCGCCGCCGATCTCGCCGCGATCAAGGGGAAGCTGAGCAACCCCAGCGTGTTCTGGGTGCACGAGGTGATCTACGGAGCGGGCGAGGCCGTGCAGCCCGGTGAGTACACGGGGTCGGGTGACGTGGACGAGTTCCGCTACGCCTACGACCTCAAGCGGATCTTCCAGAACGAGAACCTGGCCTACCTGAAGACGTTCGGGCAGCCGTGGGGCTTCCTGCCCAGCGGTCAGGCGCGGCCGTTCGTCGACAACTGGGACACCGAGCGCAACAACTCCACGCTGACCTACAAGGACGGTTCGACCTACACGCTGGCGAACGTCTTCATGCTGGCGTGGAACTACGGGGCGCCGCAGGTGTACTCGGGTTACGAGTTCAGCGACAAGGACGCCGGTCCGCCCGGCAACTCGGTCTGCTACAGCGGCTGGAAGTGCCAGCACGCCTGGACGCAGATCGCGAACATGGTCGCGTTCCGCAACACCGTGGCGGGCACCGACGTGAACAACTGGCAGGACAACGGGTTCGACCTGATCGCGTTCGGGCGCGGCAGCAAGGGTTTCGTCGCGATCAACCGCGAGACGTTCGCGGTGACCCGCACGTTCCAGACCGCGCTGCCCGCCGGGAGCTACTGCAACGTCCAGGAGAACGGCTGCGTGCGCGTGACCGTCGACTCCTCCGGCAGGTTCACGACGACGCTCGGCGCAGGGACCGCCCTGGCACTGCACGTCAACGCACGTTGAGACGAACCCCGGCTGTCCACCGCTTCACGCGGTGGACAGCCGGGCGTTCTCATCAGGCGGTGTGCAGCCTCAAGCCGTAGACGTTGAGGATCTCGTTGATCGGCTGGAACCACGTGCGACCGCCACTGGTGCAGTCGCCGTAGCCGCCGGACGTGACGCCCTGGGCCTGGTCACCGGTGATGAAGGAACCACCGGAGTCGCCGCCCTGGGCGCAGACGCTCGTGCCCGCCATCTGGTGCACGTCGCCCTGCGCGTAGCGGATCGTCTCGTTGCGGCTCTGGATCACGCCGCAGTGCCACTGGGTCGTCGAACCCGAGCGGCAGACCGAGGTGCCGACCGGTGCCTCCCACGAACCGCGCACCAGCGCGTCGGGCACCCGGCCCCAGCCGAGCACGACGGGCACGGTCCACCAGCCGCCGCCGGTGCGCACCCACGCGTAGTCGTTGCCGGGGAAGGAGGATCCGGCGAAGTTGCCCTGGTAGGAGCGGTCCCAGCCGTAGACGGCCGCACCGTTCCCGCCGCAGTGGCCCGCCGTGACGTAGCCGCCGTGCACCGAGAAGCCGATGGAGCAGCGGACGTTGCCGGTGTAGTACGGGTCGCCGCCGACCGTGCCGGCCGCGAACGGCTGCGGCTGCCGCACACCCTCGGTGCGCACGGTGATGGAGCCGAGCTGACGTGCCTTGTCCAGGAACGAGGCCACCTCAGCGGTCTGCTTGCCCGCCTCGACGTTCACCACGACGGTTCCGGTGCGCGGGTCGGGGTGCCAGCTCGCCACGGCGGACGGCACCGACCCGGACGCGGACAGGGCGTCGAGGCGGTTCTTCTGCGCCGTCATCGAGCCCGCCGAACGACCGACGACCACGGCTTCGGCACCGGTGGCCTCGACCTTGCGCGCGGCCGCCCGGTCCGTCACGGCGACGACCAGGCGGTTCTTCGTCTCGTCGAACCAGCTGCCGGCGAGCGCGGCACCGGCCTCGCTTTCGGCGCGCGGCGCGATGGCCGACGCGCGTTGTTCCTTCTCCAGACGCAGCCGCGCCTGGGCCTCGGTCAGCCCGAACGCCGAGCTCATCGCGGTGAGCAGGCCGGGTGACATCGCCTTCTCCGACGCCTGGGCAGGCACCGTGAACGTGGACCCGACCAGCACGAGTGCCAGCGCGGGCACGATTCTGGGCATGGTGAAGCGCATGCTCATCTCCTTGTCCGTACAGGGATCGCTGCCCGCCCCGTTGCGGGAAGCGGCGAACATGAGAGCGCTCTCACCGTGGCGCAGACAGCCTGCGGTGGTCAACAGGTGACACCGGAACTGTCCTGCCCGATTCGTGCCCGGACGGGCTGAACCGGGCATCACTCCATGACGACCACCTGACGGACGGCCTCTCCGGAAGCGAGCTTCGCGAACCCCTCGTTGATCTCGTGCAGTCCCAGCCGCCCGGACAGCAGGCCGTCGACGGGCAACCGTCCCGCGCGGTAGAGGTCGACGAACCGCGGCACGTCCCGGCGGGGCACGCACGAGCCGAGGTAGCTGCCCTTGAGCGTGCGCTCCTCGGCGACCAGGTTCAGCGCCGGGAGGCTCACGGTGCGGTCGGGGTGCGGCAGGCCGACGGTGACGGTGGTGCCTCCGACGGCCGTCGTGGCGTACGCCTGTTCGAGCACCGCCGCCACACCGGTCGTGTCGATGACCTTGTCCGCGCCGCCACCGGTCAGGTCCCGGACGTGGGTGACGACGTCCGGCCCGCCCGCGGCCTCGTGGGTCGCGCCGAGCGTCAGGGCCAGCTTGCGCTTGTGTTCGACCACGTCCACCGCCACGACCTGCGTCGCGCCCGCCGTCACGGCCGCGAGCACCGCCGCCAGGCCGACACCGCCGAGCCCGAACACCGCGACCTTCTCCCCCGGCTTCACCTCGGCGCTGTAGAACGCGGCGCCCGCACCGGTCAGCACGGCGCAGCCGAACAGCGCGGCGACGTCGAGCGGCAGGTCCTTCGGGACTCGGGTGGCCGACCGGCCGGAGACCACGGTGTACTCGGCGAACCCGGACACGCCCAGGTGGTGGTGCGGACGCGTGCCGTCCGGAAGGGTCCAGCGACGCTGACCGCTGAGCAGCGTGCCGTCGCGGTTCGCCGCGGCACCGGGCTCGCACAACGCCTGGCGGCCCGACGCGCACCGGCGGCAGGCACCGCACGCGGGCACGAACGACAGCACGACGTGGTCGCCCACCTCGAACTCGGCGTTCGGACCGGTCTCCACGACCTCGCCCGCGGCCTCGTGGCCGAGCACCATGGGCAACGGCCGGATGCGCGAGCCGTCGATCACCGACAGGTCGGAGTGGCAAAGGCCGGTGGCGTGCACGCGCACCAGCAGTTCGCCGGGACCGGGCGGATCGAGTTCGAGATCCACGATCTCGAGCGGCCCGCCGACTCCGGTCAGCACCGCGCCTCGCGTCTTCACGCCACCACCAGACCTTCCATCGCCGTGCGCAGGTGCGCGGGGATCTCCACCGGTTTGCGGGTCTCGCGGTCCACGAACACGTGCACGAAGTGGCCCTCCGCCACGACGTCCTCGCGTCCCTCGAAGAAGAAGCCGACCTCGTAGCGCACGCTCGACCGGCCGAGGTGCCCCACGCGCAGTCCGGCGTCGAGCGCCTCCGGGAACGACACCGAGGCGCGGTAGTTGCAGTGCGACTCCACGCAGAGCCCGATCTGCTGCCCGGCCTGGATGTCCAGCCCGGCGCCGATCAGCCAAGTGTTGATCACGGTGTCCATGAACGCGTAGTGCACGACGTTGTTCACGTGGCCGTAGACGTCGTTGTCCGCCCATCGGGTCGGAATCCGCTGCCAGTGCCGGTACTGCTCGCGCACGCGACCTCCATCGTCAATCGAGTCTCCTGGTGAGCTCGACCCTCGACCGCACGCCGAGCCGCGCGAAGATGTTGCGCAGGTGGTGCTCGACGGTGCGGTGGCTCAGGAACAACCGCGCGGCGACCTCGCGGTTCGTGGCGCCCTCGGCGACCAGCCTGGCGATCTGCGCCTGCTGCGGCGTCAGGCCGGGGTGGTCCTTGGGCTCGCTCGTGGAGTCGCCGGCCGCGCGCAGTTCGGCGCGGGCCCGCTCGACCCAGTGATCAGCCTGGTAGGACTGGAAGATGCGCACGGCGTCGCGCAGGTGTTCGCGCGCGGCCTTGGGCTTGCGGCCGCGCCGCAGCCGGTTGCCGTACAGCAGCTCGGTCTTCGCGAGTTCGAGAGCGGTGCCGCTGGCGCGGTGCAGCCGGATCGCTTCCTCGAAGTGCTCGTCGGCGGTGCCGCTCTCCAGCAGGCCGTGGCAGCGGTGCGAGAGCGCGAGGCGGGCCGCGCTCCCCGTCGTGCCGGCCCACTTCTCGAACGGTTGCAGCGCCCTGTCCGCGGTGGACGGCTTGCCGCACGCCACGGCGGCCTCGACCACGTGCGGTGCGGCCATCACCTTGATGCCGGCGTGTCCCGGTTGCAGCCGCAGCCGGTCCAGCGCGTCGGCGGGCCGGTCGCGGGCCAGGTCGACGCACGCGAACGCCCAGGCGCCGAACGTGCCGGGCCGCGTGAGACCGCGCTGGGTGATCTGCTCGGTGGCGGCGTCGATGCGGTGCAGCGCCGTGTCCGCGTCGCCCCTCAGCGCTGACAGCAGCGCGAGGATCGTCAGGTGGTCGACCACGGCGTTGTGCTGCCCGATCGCCGTCGCCGCGTGCACGCCCTCGGTCGCCGCGGTCAGCGCCGCGGCGTGCTGGTCCAGCAGCAACGCCGACAACGCCCGGTACACCAGCGCCCACGGGACCAGCGCGGTGAAACCGCTCTCCCGCGCGGCCGTGACCGCGCTGGTCGCCATCTCGTGCGACCTGGTGGCGTCCCCGAGCACGTAGGCGGCCTGGCTCGCCCAGATGCGCGCCTGCGGTCCGGGGACCTGGTCGGCCAGGTCGACGACGGTGCGCAGGGCGAGCAACGCCTCGTCGTGGCGGCCGTCGAACGTCGCCAGCATGCCGGTGAGGTGGTCGAGCGTGATCCGGGTGGCCGGCGGCTCGTCGCCGCGGCGGATCTCCTTCGCGAACTCGGCGACGGCGGTGTAGCGGCGGTGGTCCCCCGCGATGTTGGCCGCCTCACCCGCGAACCCCAGCGCGGCCACCGCGAGCTCCCGCCGGGTGCCGACCAGACCTTTCGCGGCGCGGATCAGCCGGTCCGCCGCCACGTCGGGGAGGCTCTCGCCGAGGTCGATGCCGCCGACGACCAGGTCCATCAACGCCCTGAGTTCCGGTGTGTGGGTCATCCTGGTCGCGGTGCGCAGGACGGCCCGCGACCGGTGCGGCGCACCGTGCGCCCAGTGGTCGGCGGCGGCCTTGAGGAGGTGGCGCGCCTTCTGCTCGGGATCGATCGTGAGGCGGGCCGCCCGGCCGTGGTCGCGGGCGGCCGTCGCGAAGTCGCCGCACCGTTGCGCGTGTTCGGCGTGGACGGTGAGCACGTCGACGAGCCCGGCGTCCTGCGTCGTGACCGCCTGGTGCCACGTCCGGCGCGCACCCGGCGGCAGGGTCTCCGCCAGAACGGCATGTGCCCGGCGCCGCAGCGGTAGCGGCACGTCCGCCTGCAGCGCGGACCGGACCAGCCTGCGCGAGTCGAACAACGGCCCTGCCTCGGTCACCGCGTCGAGGTCGAGCGTCTCGGCGTCGACCTCCTCGTCCACCGCCATCATCGCGACGACGTGCTGCGCCTCGGCGGACAAGGCGGCGAAGCGGGCTCGCCACCTCTGCCGCAGGGAGCTGGTCTCCGGCAGCACCTCCGGCGCGGGCGCGACGCCTCCGAGCTGCGCGGACGTGAGCGCTCCTGCCAGCTCGACCAGCGCCAGCGGGTTCCCGCACGCCAGCTCCACGAGGTCCGCGGCGAGGGCGGAGGGCAGGCCGGGCACGAGGTCGTGCAGCACGCGGACGCTCGTCACGGCGTCCAGTGGATCAAGCCTGACGCTCGGCAGCCCCCGTGGTACGCCCTCGGTGGCGATGAGCAGAGCGCCCTCCGTGCCCGCCACGTCCCGCGCAAGCTCCAGAAGATCGTCATCAAGCTCCGGGACGTCCACGCACAACAACGCGTCGTAGGTGTCTCTCACCGCGTCGAGCAGCGCAGTCTTGCCCGAACCAGCCTCACCACACACCACAAGCACTCCGCCGCGCCCAACGCGCGCACGGTCGACCAACGCGTCCACGGCGACGCGTTGCCGCTCTCGGCCACGCAGCATCAGACCAGTCTTACGGCGGTTGCGGCTCCTCCGGAAGGGGTAAGGGCCAAATTCACCTACCACCGTTAGTTTTGCCACCGAAGTTGTTCACCGAGACCGGTGGTTGCACCGATGCGCACTCGGAGGCCGTGGTTGCAGGGTCGAGTCGTTCCTCCCCCTGTTCCCTGCCGAATGAGGTGTACAGCGCTGTGCAACTCCGCACCCTGATCCCCATCGCGCTTTCCATGGTGCTGCTCGGCGGCACCGTGGCCCAGGCCGCCGACAACCCGTACGAACGGGGCCCTGCCCCCACCAACTCGAGCATCGAGGCAAGCCGCGGCCCGTTCGCCGTGTCGGAAACCTCGGTGTCGTCACTGGTGAGCGGCTTCGGCGGCGGCACGATCTACTACCCGACCAGCACCTCCGCCGGCACGTTCGGCGCGGTGGCCATCTCCCCCGGCTACACCGGGACCCAGTCGACCATGGCGTGGCTCGGCCCGCGCCTCGCGTCCCAGGGCTTCGTGATCTTCACGATCGACACGAACTCGATCTACGACCAGCCCGACAGCCGAGCCTCGCAGCTGCTCGCGGCCCTCGACTACCTCACCCAGCAGAGCTCGGTCCGCTCCCGGATCGACTCGTCCCGCCTGGGCGTCATGGGCCACTCGATGGGCGGCGGCGGAACCCTGCGCGCGGCCAGCCAGCGCCCGGCACTGCAGGCGGCGATCCCGCTGACGGGCTGGCACACCACGAAGAACTGGTCGTCCGTTCGCGTCCCGACCCTGGTCGTCGGCGCCGAGAACGACTCCGTGGCCCCGGTCTCGTCCCACTCGGAGCCGTTCTACACGAGCCTGCCGTCCACTCTGGACAAGGCGTACCTGGAACTCAACAACGCCTCGCACTTCGCCCCGAACTCGTCCAACACGACGATCGCGAAGTACAGCATCTCGTGGCTCAAGCGGTTCATCGACAACGACACCCGCTACGAGCAGTTCCTCTGCCCGGCGCCGGGACGCAGCACGTTGATCGAGGAGTACCGGGACACCTGCCCGCACTCCTGATCCGCTGAACTCGGGTCGCGGCGCTGACCGAGCGCGGGGCGCCGCGACCCGATCCAGGTCATTCGAGCACTCTCATCCGCGCGTAGGGCACGGACGCCTCTGCTGAGGTGTCCGTGCCCTACGCGCGGTCGCGGTACTTCTGACCACGCAGCACGGGCGACACCCAGGCCGTGACGACGCCTGCCGACAGCACCACGAGGCCGGCCCCGATCCCGGCTCGCGAATCACCGGCCGCGACCGACAGGGCACCGGCCAAGGCGGCGCCGAGAGGCCGGCCGAGACCCCATGCGATCATCCGCGCCGTGGTGTTGACCCGCGACTGCAGCTCCTCCGGACACACCTCCTGCCGGTAGGTGATCCCGTTGATCACGACGACGGCACCGGCGACGCCCCAGTAGGTCGCCGCCGCGCACGCCACCAGCCAGTGCTCGCTCACGAGCACGAGCACCCCGCCCAGCAGGGAGAGCGGCAAGGCCACGAGCGCCACCCTGGCGCTGCCCCAGCGAGCGGTCACCCGCGGCAGCAGGCGGGAGGCGATGATCGCGCCCAGTCCCCAGCAGCTGAACAGGGCCGCGAGCCTGGCGTCGCCTTTCGACGCCACGCCGAGCACCTGGTCGGCGAACGGCACGAGCAGGGCGATCCACGCACCACCTGCCACCGAGTGCGTCGCGCCGACCAGGGTGAGGATCCGGATGACAGGTTCGCGCCAGAGGAACCGCAGCCCTTCTCGCATGTCCGCGACGAGTTCCCTCCCGCCTCGCACCGGCCGTGGGGTGGCCATGCTGCTCGTGATGGCGCGCAACAACAGTGCCGACCCCACAGCCGTCAACGCGTTCACTGCCAGCAGTGCCGCCGGAGCAACGGCAACCACGAGCAGGCCGGTCACACCCGGCACCACAAGTTCCACCACGGTCGTGCGCCCGAAGACCTTCGAGTAGGCGGCGGTCAGCTTTTCCTTGCCCACCAACGCCGGCAGCGCGCCGAAGTTCGCCGCGTCGAAGAACACGAACGCCGTCTGCGACGCGAACCCCACCGCCACGACGTGCGGCGCGGTCAGTCCGCCCGCCAGCCACGCCAGAACTACGCTCAGCAGCACGGCGGCGACCGTGAAGTCCATCGCCACCATCATCGAGCGGCGATCCAGCCGGTCGGCGAGAGCGCCGGCCGGCAACCCGAACACCAGGTACGGCAACGCCTCCGCCGCCGTGACGGCCGACGTCCAGCCCGCCGAGCCGGTCAGCTGGTAGACGAGGACGGGCAACGCCACCGTGGACACCACGGCGCCGACGACCGAGAGCACCCGTGCGTTCAGGTACCGGCTGAAATCGCGCTCGATGCTCACCGGACCTCGCCGTACCGGGCGGCGACCGAGCCGGCCCGATCCCTCAACGCGGCACGCAACCACTGCGGTTCAAGGACTTCCGCGCTCGTGGAGAGCTGCCACAACGCCCACTCAGCGTGCCGCGCGTCCTGGAACGCGACCTCCATCCGCAGCCAGCCGTCGTCGGTCTCCTCGGCGAGCACGGCCAGTGCGGTGCCCACCAGTTCCTCCCGCCGCGCCGGGTGCACCCGCAGCACCACGGCGACCTGGTCACCACCGGTCCGGAACCGCGTGCTGCGTTCCTGCCAGGCCCGGTCGAGGTCGACCCGGTCCGGCCGCTGCGCGGGTTCGTCGAGTTCCTCGGCGGCCAGGATCCGCGACAACCGGTAGGTCCGGTCCTCCCCCGCCTTCGTGGCCAGCAGATATCCCTGCTCCCGCACGGTGACCAGACCGATCGGGTCCACCGTGCGCCACTCCGCCGCCTTTCCCTTGGCCTCGTAGTGGATTCGCAGCCGGTGCCCCGCGAACACCGCGCGACGGACCTCCGCCACCACCGCGTCCGGCAACTCCTCCTCCACCGCACGCCGGGAGAGTAGGTCGATTTCCGGATCGATGAGCAACCGTTCCACCGCACCGGCCGCCGTCTGCCGATAGCTCTCGGGCAGCGCGTCGACCACCTTGAGCACGGCCGAGGCGAGCGACGAGCCGAGCCCGAACACCTGCGCGCCACGTCGTGAGCCGGCGACGAGCAGGGCGAGCGCCTCGTCGTGGTTCAGGCCGGTGAGCTCCGTCCGGAAACCGGGCAGCAGCGCGAACCCGCCGTGCCGGCCGCGTTCGGCGTAGACCGGAACGCCGGCCGCGGACAGCGCCTCGATGTCGCGCAGGACCGTCCGGGTGGACACCTCGAGTTCGCGGGCGAGCGTGGTCGCCGACAACTGGCCGTGCCGCCGCAGCAGCAACACCAGCGAGACCAACCGGTCGGCACGCATGCGAAAACCGTACGGGAATACGTGACACAGGATGTCGTGTATTGCTTGCGAGGCTGACGGCACTGTCGAAGAGATCGAATGGAGCTGTCGTGGCTGTGGGACGAACGCCGGTCAACCCGTGGACGTGGTCGGCGGAGCTGGGCTACCACCAGGGCGAGGTCGTCACCGGGCAGACCAGGACGCTGTACTGCGCGGGCCAGACGTCGATGAACGGCGACGGCAAGCCCGAGCACGCCGGTGACATGGGGGCGCAGCTGGCACTGAGTCTCGACAACCTGGAGGCGGTGCTGGCCGAGGCGGGGATGTCGCTTGCCGATCTGGTGCGGCTCAACGTCTACACCACCGACGTCGACCTGCTGTTCCAGCACTACGGCGTGCTGGCGGCGCGGCTCGGCCGGGCGCGGGTGGCACCGCCGACGACGATGCTCGGGGTGAGCAGGCTGGCGCTGCCCGGCCTGATGGTGGAGCTGGAAGGGACGGCCGTGGCGTGACGCTCCGGGTGGTGACGATCGGCGTGTACGGCTTCGGCGAGGAGTCGTTCCTGCGCCGCCTGCGGGACGCGGACGTCCGGCTGCTGCTCGACGTGCGGCAACGGCGCGGTGTCCGCGGGCCCGAATACGCCTGGGCGAACTCGCTGCGGTTGCAGACGGCGCACGCCCGTGCCGGGATCGTCTACGAACACCACCCGGAACTCGCCCCGACGACCGAGTTGCGGCAGGTGCAGTACGCGGAGGACGAGCGGCTCGGTGTGGGCGAACGCAGTCGTCGCGTGCTGGCCGCGGAGTACGTCCGCCGGTACCAGGCGGAGATCCTCGGCAGTGCCGACCTGGCTCCCGTCAGGTCGGCGCTGCCGAGAGGCGCGGCGCTGCTGTGCGTCGAACGCGACCCCAGGGCCTGCCACCGCTCGTTGATCGCCGAGCGGCTGGGCGTGCCGGTCGAGCACCTGCTGCCGTAACGGGTCAGCCGAGGCTTATGGCGGCCCCAAGACGTCGACAGACACGCCCTTGGGCGCCATGCCCCGAAGTCCCGACCGGCCACTTCGGACGCCGGAGGTCATGCGGTCAGGGGTGCCGGTCGACACGTGCCGATGCGTCCCGGATCATCTCGTCGACGTGATCGGTCGCCACGTGCGCACGAGTCAGGAGCTTCCGGGCGCGGCGCAGACCAGTCAGCTCACCGTCCCGATCGTTGGCACAGCGGGCGAGCACGATCAGGGCTTCGGCTTGACCGGGTCTGGCTCCCGCCTGACCGAGGATCAGGTGCGCCGCCGTCGCGTGGGTCTGAGCGGTGGCGCGGTCACCGAGGCGGAGCATCGCGGCGGCCAGAGTCGTGAGCGCCTGGGCGTGGTGCAGGCGGTGGCCGGTCTGTCGGGAGCGGCCGGCCGCGGTGGCGGCGTGCCGGCGAGCGGTCTCGGCCTCGTCGTTGCGGAGGCAAGCTTCCGCGATGCCGACGAGCGCGTCGAGTTCAGCGCGTGCGTGGTGGCGGGCCTGGGCCAGTGAGGTGCGGTGTTCGGCCAGCGCCTCGTCGACGCGGCCGAGATGGCGCAGTGCCGTGCCCCTGTGGTTGCGCACGTCCGCGGCGAACAGCGGGTGGCCGTCCGCCAGTTCGGCGGCGCGGTCGAGCAGGTCGAGGGCCTGGCCGGGTTTACCGCGCAGCAGCGTCAGGCGCGCCCGCACCTCGAGCGCCAGGGCGTGGTCGTGGGCGTTGGGACAGTCGAGATTCCACTCCAGGGCGCGGTCGATCTGCTCGTCCGCGGCGGCGAGGTCACCCCGGAACAGGTGCACTTCGGCCAGGCACACCATCGCCAGCGCACCCGCGTTCGCCTCGCACGCTCCCTGGAAGCACTCGACGGCGTCGGCGAGGCGGGCCTGACCGAGCCTCGTCCCGCCGAGGTTGATCAGGATCGAACCGCGCAACCGGGTGTCGCCGGTGCGCGCCCCTGCCCGCATGGCCTCGACGAGGAGGTCCGCGGCCTCGTCGAGCGGGCCGGTGCTGGTGCGCACCAGGCCGAGGTTCGTGGCCGCGGTGATCTCACCGGGCGTCCACCCGGCTTCGCGCGCGTGGGACAGGGCCGCGCGCAGGTGTTCGTCGGCGGCGGCGAACCCGCCGCGCGTCCAGTTCAGAACACCGAGGCTGCTGTGCATCGCCGAGAGCGCGGCGGCGTCCCCGGCGACCTCGGCGGCACGCAGACCCGCGCCGGCGACCGCCTGCCAGTGGACGCCGTTGGTGCGCAGGAAGTAGCCCCTGAGCGCGTCGGCGATCAGCCAGGCACGGCCGTCCGGTCCGAGCAGGTCGGCGACGGCGGCGAGGTTGGGGCCTTCGGCGTCGAGCCACGCCGTCGCCGCCTCCGCGTCCGCGAACGCCCGCGCGATCGGCGCGGTGTCGCCGGGCAGTCTGGGACGTGCGGGGTCGACGGCGTTCGCGGCGGCGCGGACGGCCGTGGTGTACCAGTCGAGGAGCCTGTTCACGCAGGTGGCGACGTGGGCGGGATCGTCCTCGGCGGCGGACCGCTCGGCCGCGTAGAGGCGCAGCAGGTCGTGGAAGGTGTACCGGCCGGGCGCGTGCTCCCGCACCAGGTGCGCGGTGCACAGGCCGTCCAGGCCTTCCGCTCCGCCGGCGAGGACCGCCGCGGCCTCGGCGGAGATGTCGATGCCGGGCATGCGGCCCAGGAGCCGGAACAACGCCCTGGCGCGGCTGGGAAGAGCCGTGTAGGACAGCGCGAAAGCAGCCCGTACGGCGGTCGTGGCGTCTCCCGGCACCGCCAGCGCCACGAGCCGGTCGTTCTCGCGGAGCAGACGGTTGTAGTCAGCGATCGAACGGTCCGGCCGGGCGAGCAGGGCCGCCGCGGCGATGCGCAGTGCCAGTGGCAGCCGCGCGCAGAGTTCCACCAGTTCGGCGGCCGCGTCCGGTTCGGCGCCGACGCGGGCCGGTCCGAGAACACGGACGAGGACGGCGTGGGCGTCGGACGGCGTGAGGACGTCGAGGACGATCTGATCGGCACCCTCGCGGGCGACCAGCCCGTCGAGGCGCGCCCGGCTGGTGACCACGACCAGGCAGTTCGGCGTGCCCGGCAGCAGCGGGCGAACCTGGTCCGCGTCGAAGGCGTCGTCGAGCACGACGAGCACCCGGCGTCCGGACAGGACGGTGCGGTACGTCGCTGCCGCGTCGTCGACCTCGGCGCAGAGCGAGTCGCGGTCGACGCCCAGTGCCGTCGACAACCGGGTCAGGGCGTCCAGCGGTGTCACCGGCACGCCGTGGCCACGCAGGTCCAGGTACAGCTGCCCGTCGGGGAACTGCGAGCGGACGCTGTGCGCCCAGTGCACGACCAACGCGGTCTTGCCCGCCCCGGCCAGGCCCGCGACCACGCAGATCCCGCCGCGACCCGGCAGCCGGTCGAGCGCCGCCACGGCATCGGCGCGACCGGCGAAACCGGCCGGGGCGACGGGGATCTGGGCGGGCCGCCGGTGGTCCCGGCGCGCGTCCAGGTCCTGGGCCAGCACCCTGGCCTGCACCTCGCGGAGTTCCGCTCCCGGCACCAGTCCGAGGTCGCGGTCGAGCAGCGTCCTGCCCTCGTCGTAGACGTCGAGCGCGTCGACCTGACGACCCGCCTGGTAGAGCGCGGTCATCAGCAGGCCCCGCGACCGTTCGCGGAACGGGTGCTCGGCGACCAGCCCGCGCAACGCGGGCACCACTTCCTCGGCGAGCCCCAGCCCGATCCGTGCCTCGGCGAGGTCCTCCTGGGCACCCAGCCACTGTTCGGCCAGCCGCACGCGCGCGGGTTCCGCGTCGGCGAGGCCCAGACCGGGATACGGCTCGCCCCGCCACAACTCCAATGCCCCTTCCAGGGCCTGCGCGGCGTCCTGCACCCGACCGGCCCGCAACGCCTCGCGGCCGTCACGAACGCGGACCTCGAAGAGTGACGCGTCGAGTTCGTCCCGGCCCACGAGGATGCGATAACCGCCCGGCCCGGCCTCGATCCGGTCGCCGTCCAGGAGGCCGCGCAACGTCCACACGTACGTCTTGACGAGCCCCGGCGCCGAACGCGGCGGGCCGCCGGGCCACACGGCCTCGATCAACCGCCCCACCGGAACCCACTCGTTGGCGTTCAGCAGCAACGCCGCCAGCAACGCCCGCGGTTTGGCCGCCACGCCCAGCCCGCTGCCGTCGGAAGCGACTCGGTCGACAGCGCCGATGACCCGGAACATCCCCACCCCCGCCACGACCGTATCCCATGATCAGCAGCCTCGGCCCGGCCTGCTGAACCTCGTCTGGACCTCGATTGGACCCGCTCGTTCCAGTCTTTCCACCACAAAGACGCGTGCCAATGGACGTCTTTCACCGGAATTGCCCAGAAAGGTACCGAGATGTCTGAGATCACCACCTCGTCCGCGAGACAGAAAGCACCTCGGCGTTTGACGAAAGCAGTCGCGCTGTCGCTGCTCGCCGCGACCTTCTCCATTCTGACCAGCACGATCTCTCCCGTCGCGGTGGCCGGCGCGTCCGACACCACTTCGGTTCAGATGACCGAAACGCAGGTGCGCGCCGAGATCGCGGCGGTCACCAGGTGGCAGCTCGAGAACCCCCGGCCGTACAAGACGAACTGCACCAGCGGTGGCACGATCTACCAGAGCGTCCCCAGTCTTCCCTGGTACAACTACCTGGGCAGGAACGACTCCAACGCGAACTGCAACATCTGCAACGGTTACAACGGCCAGGAGTGGTGCGGTCACTTCGCCCGATTCGTGTGGGACAAGGGCGGTGCCTACGACGTCGCCCAGAAGCCGTCCAACTACGCCAGCTCTCAGGCATGGCGAACCGGTGTCGGCAACCGATTCCACGCGTACTCGACCTCGATTCTCCCCAAGCAGGGTGACGTGCTCGTGTGGAGCAACAACTCCGATTCGAGCCGAGGGCATGTCGCGGTCGTGGTCGCGGTCAACACCACCAACCGCGCCATCACCTACATCGGTGGCAACGAGGGCGTCAACGGCAACTCGGACAGCATCGTCCTGCACAGCGACTACTGGACCAACATGGACGTCTCGATGAGCGGCAAGACGTTCCGCGGCTTCGCGAGCCGCTTCTGAGATCTCCAGCGCGAACTTCGAAGGGGTGACGCTGCGGAGTGTCACCCCTTCGGCCTGTCTGCCTCAGCCGATGTCGTCGGCCTGCACACCGACGACCTTTCCGCCCTGCCGCACGGTTTTCGCTTTCACCGTTCCGGACACCTGGCCGGACCTGACGGTGCGCGCCAGGACCGCCGTCACCTCACCCGCGACGTCGTCGATCTCGACCTGGCCGAGAACGACGGGCCTGGACTCCGGACGCGGTTCCCCCTTGAGCGTCATGCGCTGGCCGTGAACGGCCTCGATGATCTTCCTCAGGGAATCGGTGGTCTCCAGCAACGCCGTGTTGGAGGCCTCGACGACTCCGATCCCCTGGGCGTAGGGACCCAACGCGCTCCACAGGGCCGGCAGTTCGTCCTTGAACTTCTCCACGACCTCGAAGTCGGCGGGCGTCTGCTCGACCTCTCCCTCGAACACGTCCGCGGGAGGTGCCGGCAGCACCGCTTGGCTCTCGTCCTTCTTCTCGCTGCGCTCACGACGTTTCTTCAGCAGTTCCCCCGCCTGCCCGTAGAAGAACTTGATCCCCTCGGTGACGACCGGCGCACTGACGACCGCGAGGCTGGTCGGCTCCATCTCGTTCGGTCCTCTTCTCTGTTTCCGGGAAGCCGGTGCCGCACCCGTCGTGGGGATGGGTGTCTTGAAAGCGGACGTCACGAGGCATCCCCGGTCTCACGCAGAATTCGGAGCCACCGCGCGGGTTCGACCGCCACCGCGGCCGACGGCGCGGCGAACACGAGGCGTGCCAGCGTCGTCGGCGCGGCGCCGCGTCGGCCGAGTGCGTTGGCGCACAACACCATGAGCATGTCCTGTCGCACGGGGGTGGCCGGCATTCGCTCCGCCACCTCGGCCGCGAGGGCACCGCGGTCGCGCGCGCCCGCCAGCAGGAACCGCAGCAGGTCACCGAAGCCGCACTCCGCGGCCGCCCGCGCGGAGATGAGCGTCCGGGTGTGTTCAGTGGCGCCCCCGATCGTCCACATCGTGTGCACGTGGTGCGGTAGGGACGTGCCGCCCAGCCCCGCCATGCCCAGCACGACGTCCCGGGCGACCTCCCGGGCCCCGCCGCGCACCAGCGCCACGGCGAGTTGCCGGTCCGCGTCGAGCACGGTGGCGGCGACGTTGTTCTCGAACGCGTCGTAGGCGGGGTCGTCGTGGTCGACGTTCAAGTACGGGTTGCCACCGACGGTGATGTTCATCCACCGGAACGAATCGACCAACTTCTCGTAGGCGGCAGTCGCCGCGTTGTGCGTCTTGAGCGCCGCTTCCGTCTGCCCCGTGCTCGCCCGCAGCCGAGCCAGGAGGTAAGACACCACCGCCTTGCTCCGCGCGTCGGTGCGCAGGCCCTTGATCCGTCGTGCCGCTTCGTCGATCGCCTCGCGGACCTGGCGCTCGAAGCGCTCGTCGCCGTCCAGGACCTCCAACGCGTCGTGCAAAAGCCCTGCGCGCGAAATGGGTTCGTTCGTCTTCGCGAACTCCAGGACAGCGGCGGCACCACCGGCCCGGGCGGCGGCCCTCATCCGAGCACTTCCCAGCGCCGCGGACCAGTCGAGTTCGCTGTGCGCGGTCACGGCTTCGGCCGCGGCGAGGTGGTCTTGTTCCGCCAGGCGATCGCGCAGTGCCAGTACGTGGTGGCGCGGAACTCGCTTCGCGCCGCTCTCTTCCAGCAGCGCGAGCGCCCTTCGTCCTCCCGCGGCGGTGCCGAGGAACTCGAAGGCCGACCAGTCGCCGTCGTCCTTCGCACCGCTGCCGGCGATCTTCACCAACTCGGCGGCGGTGGCGGGATCGGGGTCGAAGGCCTCCGTCAGGGCGGCGGCCAGCGCACGGATCGTCCAGCCCGGCTCTCCGGCTCCGCCCGGCAGGACGCGATCGACCAGCGCTCCGGTCATCACCCGCAGGCCACGGGCAGCGAGTGCGGTGAACCGCTCGGAGTCGCCCCGGAGGTCCCGCAGCGCGACTCCGGCGCAGAACAGCTGCGCACCCGCGTCCTCGCCGTCCAGGTGGTCGCCCAGCAACGCGGTGAGGCGAGCCAGCACCTCGTCGGCCAGGCCGTCTTCCTCCGCCGCCACCATCCGTTCGACGAGGTGCACGAGCACCGACCCGCCGTCGACCGCCCCGAACCGGATCAGCTCCGCGGCCAGGTCCTCCGCCAGGGCGAAGTCCCGCACGGTCGCGGCCTCCATCCCCATCAGCAGCACCAGTCCCTGCAGACAGGGACCGTGCACCGCGTCCAGGTGGTTGCCCGCGACGAACGCGCCGTCCGGGGCGGAGTCGAGCCGCGGCATCCGTTCGCGCAACGACCGCAGGATCCGTCGAGCCTCCACCGGATCTCCGTCCCTGCGCGCCGCGACGGCGCTGTGGTAGGAGATCCACTGGTCGTTCGGGTACGAGCTGTCGCGCAGCAGTCCGGCGAGTTCCGCCCGTGCCCTCGTCCTGATGTCCTGGTCTTCTGCAGCGTCCGGACGGCCCCGCGCGGCCAGCGCGTCCGCGTGCAGGACGCGGTAGTCGCTCAACCGGGCCAGTGCCTCCGCGACCCCGTCGACCGCGTTCCAGGACGCCGCCGCGCAGAAGGCCAGGTCCTCGAACAAGGTCGGGCTCGCCGACCGGTGCACGTGCCGGGCCACCTCCATCGCGCCGGCCGGGTCGCAGCGCTTCTCCGCCAGATCGACGGCGTAGCGGAGCACGCCGTAGCGGTAGTGGTGCGAGTCGCTGATCTCCGGCTCCTCCAGCGCGGCGGTCGTCGCCCCGCGTTCGAACAGGTGCCGCTTCAGGAAGCCGACGCCCACGTCGTCGAGCAACGCGTGGCACAGGCCGCGCACCGGCCCGTCCGGATCCGCGACCCGCAGGTGTGCCAGCAGGCCGCAGATCGGGTACTGCCAGTCTCCGCCGAGGCTGCGGGTGGCCCAGCCCGCCAGGTCGCGGAGCCTCGCGGCCGCGGCCGCGCGCTGTCCGTCTTCCACCTCCTGGCATGCCCGGACGAGCTGCCAGATGACGCTGACGTCGTAGTCGCCGAGCTGCACCAGGGCGTCGGCGGCGAGACGGTCGACGTCCTGGGCGGCCAGGTCCGGATCGGCGCCGTGCCGCTGCGAACGCAGTTCGAGGTCACGCACCATCAACCTGACCATGCACTCCGGGCTGTCCAGCGCGATGGCCGAGTCGCAGGCGGTGAGCAGCGTCGTGAACCGGACCGAGAGCAGGACTCCGGTGCGCTGCTCATGTTCCTGCCACCGGTCAGCGGACGTGGCGTACTCGCACAACTCGCGGTGCATGCCCGCGCCGTGGAGGTGGTACGCGAAGTTCTGGAGCAGGTACTCCGGTGCGCTAAGGGGGCCAGACGCGAGAAACGCCTCGCCCAGCACCTGATGCGCCTCCTCGGATCTGATCCGCAACGCGTCGTCGGCGAGCAGGAACGTGCGGAACGAGTCGTGGAAGATGCCCCACCGCGACGTGCGGGGGTCGGCCCGGAGGAACTCGCTCAGGTCGTCGACGGTGTCCTCCACCGCCGACTCGGGCAGCCGGAGCACGGCGACCAGGTCGCCGACGGTCAGGCCGGGTTCCCGTGCCACCGCGAGAAGTCCCAGCACGGGACGGTACCGGGCGCGCCAGTCCCGTCCGCCCAGGTCGTTCGCGACCCTCCTGGTCAGGTACTCGCGGTAGACGTCGCCCAGCCCGGCCGGCAGCTCCGCCGCGTCCAGTGCCGCGCCCGGCTCCCTGAGCAGGCCGATGGCGTACTTGGCGTACAGGTAGTTGCCCTCGGCCTTTGCCGCCACCAACTCGGCGCGGTCGTCGGGCTGGGAGCCGGTCGTCGCGAACCGTGACCGGCAGAAGAGCAGCATGTCGTCGCCCGCGCGCGGCTCGTCGCGAACGAGGTCGACCACCTCGGCAACGAGGTGGCGGAACTTGTCCTGCTCAACGGTCCGGCAGGTCAGCACGAGGCGGAAGTCGAGCGGCGAGTTCGCCAGTCCTCGCAGTGCGGCGGTGAGCAGCAGCACGAGCTCGTTGTCGAGGCCCGGCGAGTTCGTCTCGTCGACGGCGTCGACGATCAGCACGACCCGGGGCGGGTTCTCGATCGACTCCAACGGGGCCTGAACGCACCGGGAGAACATCGAGCGGGGCGATTCCAGGCCGAGCTGCAACGTGCCCACGGACACCGCGGAGATCTCGCTGCTCACCGCGTGGCCGACCGAGATGTCCGACCTGATCTCGACACGTCTGCCCAGCGTCGCCGCGAGGGCCTCCGCGTACGGGGCCGAGCGGGCGCACAACTCCCGGACGATCGTGTCGACCAACCGCCAGGGCAGCAGCGTGGCGTCGTCGTTGGCGTGGCATTCGTGCAGCACCGCGACGGCTTCCGCCGTGTCCAGCGACTGGTGCACGCGGCGGGCGAGCGTGGTCTTGCCGGAGGCGGGAGGACCGTGCACGAGAAGTGTCCGCCGTGCAGTCCTGACGGTGCGCAGGCACCGTTCCACCGCCCACTCGCGGCCCACGAATCCCTCGTCCGCAGGCGAACGCCCCGCGGGTTGCGCAGCGACCACGAAACTCCCCCTGTCCGGCCGGCAGTCACCATGTCGCTCGTCGACCTCGTTTGGCTAGCGATGCAGGTCGTGCGCAGGTCAGTTCTCGTGCACCTTCTGGACGGCAGGTACCGCAATCGACTCCATGGCGGCGGCCGCGAGAGGAGCCGCCGTCCCGGCGTAGCGGGTGGCCAGCGACTGGAACAGCCGCTCCGCCTCGATCGCGGGCCAGTCGCCGGCCAGCAGCTCGGCCGGCAGGTGGGGGTCCTGGCGCACGAGGTCCAGCCAGTCGCCGTGCAGCACCAGCTGGCGGGCCAGGTCGTCCGGCAACGAGGCGTCCGGCTCGCGCCACTTCGCGAGGAAGTCCTGGTAGCGCGCGGCGATGGCAGCCGTGTCGAACGCGCGGCGGGCCAGGTCCGCCGCCTCGGTCGGCTTGGCGTGCTGGGCTGTGAAGACCGTGACGTTCTCCGCGAGCCCCTCGACCAGCTCGGTCACGTCGCGGGCGCCAGGGGCGATCCACAGGCCGTTCTGCACGGGGCCGAAGCCCGCCCACTGCAGCTGCGAGCGCAGGTCGTGCCGTTCGCCGCGGCGGCCCTCCGGCAGGGAGAAGCCGACCAGGGTCCAGGTGCCGTCCCAGTCGCGGTTGACCGCGCCGCGCTGCCAGATGCGGCGCTCACCGTCCTGCAGCACGGCCGTCGCACGGGCGGTGAGTCCGAAGTAGACCTTGCGGCCGTTGCGGTGCTTGGCGAGCAGGCCGCGCGACGTCATGCGCGTCAACGTGGAGCGCACCGCCTCCTCCGAGACGTCCACGCGCCCGAAGACGTCGATCACGCTGCCCGAGTAGACCGCGATGTCGCGGCCCAGCACGTACAGGCCGAGGAAGTTCAGCATCAGGGACTGGGGCGTCACACCTCTCACGATACATGTTGGGCAGCATCTAGACGAGCGTCATGAATATGCCCTACTTTGGATCGCGACCCCCACGGAGAGGACTCGCCTGATGGAGCTGTCGGGAAAGGTCGCGATCGTCACCGGTGCCGGTCGCGGGCTGGGCCGGGCGTACGCGGAAGCGTTGGCGCGCAACGGGGCCCAGGTCGTCGTCAACGACGTGGACGAGGTCGTCCACGAGGTCGCGGCGAGCATCGGCGGACGCGCGGTGATCGCTCCGGTCGGGACGGCCGAGACCGCCCAGTCGCTCGTGGACGCCGCCGTCGAGGAGTTCGGCCGGCTCGACGTGCTGGTCACCAACGCGGGCGTCCTGCGCGACCGCGTGCTGTGGAAGATGAGCGACGACGACTTCGACACCGTGATCAACGTGCATCTGCGCGGCACCTTCACCTGCGCACGCGCCGCGGCCGTGCGGATGCGGGAGCAGGGAACGGGCGGCAGCCTCGTGCTGGTCTCGTCGCCCGCCGGGCAGCGCGGCAACTTCGGCCAGACCAACTACGCCGCCGCGAAGGCCGGGATCGCCGCCATGGCGCGGACCTGGGCGCTGGAACTCGCCCGGTCCGACATCGCCGTCAACGCGGTCGTCCCCGTCGCCGCCACCGAGATGACCCGCACGATCCCGGCGTTCGCGCCGTTGATCGAGGAGTCGGAACGCACCGGCGCGCCGCTGCCGGAGTGGGTGCGGCGCGACGAGGGCCTCGGCACCGTCGAGGACGTCGCCGGACTGATCGTCTACCTCGCCTCGGACGCGGCGAAAGGCGTGACGGGACAGGCGATCGGCATCGGTGGCGACCGGCTCGCGCTCTGGTCGCACCCCGCCGAGAAGCAGGTCCTGCTCGCGGACGGCGGCTGGCAGGCGGACTCGATCGCCGAGCGGTTCGGCGAGTTCGAGGCCGAGACCTACGGGATCCCGCAGCCGGTGGCGCGATGAACGCTCCCAGAATGGATGTGGACAGCCTCGTCGCCATCGACGTCCACACCCACGCAGAGGTCTCCGCCGACGGCCGCAGTTCGCTCAGTCCCGCGCTGCTCGAGGCGTCCGCCAAGTACTTCAAGGCCGCCCACCGCCAGCCGACGATCGCCGAGACGGCCGAGATCTACCGCGAGCGCAGGATGGCCGCGGTCATCTTCACCGTCGACGCGGAGCACGCCACCGGCCACCCGCGCATCTCCAACGAGGAGATCGCCGCGTCCTGCGCCGAACACGCCGACGTGCTGATCCCGTTCGCGAGCGTCGACCCGTGGAAGGGCCGCACGGCCGTCCGCGAGGCCCGCAGGCTCGTCGAGGAGCACGGCGTGCGGGGCTTCAAGTTCCACCCGAGCCTCCAGGACTTCTCACCGGACGACCGGATGGCGTACCCGCTGTACGAGGTGATCGAGGAGCTCGGCGTGCCCGCGCTGTTCCACAGTGGACAGACCGGGATCGGGGCCGGCGTGCCCGGCGGTGGCGGCATCAGGCTCAAGCACTCCAACCCGATGCTCGTGGACGACGTCGCCGTGGACTTCCCGCACCTGCGGATCGTGCTCGCGCACCCGTCGTTCCCGTGGCAGGACGAGGCGCTCGCGGTGGCCACGCACAAGCCGTTCGTGCACATCGACCTGTCCGGCTGGTCGCCGAAGTACTTCCCGCCGCAGCTCGTCCGCTACGCCAACACCCTGCTGCAGGACAAGGTCCTGTTCGGCTCGGACCACCCCGTCATCACCCCCGACCGCTGGCTGGCCGACTTCGCGAAGCTGGAGATCTCGGACGAGGTCCGTCCCAAGATCCTCAAGCACAACGCCGCCCGCCTGCTCGGACTCGTGAAGGAGGACGCGTGACCATCTCCGTCGAAGGAATCGCAGAACTCAGGGCCCTGTCGGGACAAAGCCTCGGGTGCACCGACTGGCTGCAGGTCGACCAGAGCCGCGTCGACACGTTCGCCGCCGCCACCGACGACCACCAGTGGATCCACGTCGACCCGGAACGCGCCGCCTCCGGCCCGTTCGGCGGCACGATCGCGCACGGCTACCTGACGCTGGCGCTGCTCATCCCGCTGATGACCGAACTCCTCGAGGTCTCGGGCGTGCGGATGAGCCTCAACTACGGGCTGGACAAGGTGCGGTTCCCCGCGCCCGTACCGGTCGGCGCCAAGATCCGGCTGCTCGGCCAGGTCGCGTCCGTCGAGGACGTGCCGGGCGACGGCGTGCAGCTCACCGTCGACTTCACCGTCGAGATCGAGGGTTCCGCGAAGCCCGCTTGCGTCGCACGTGCCGTCTACCGCCACTACACATGAGGTGAAGTCATGGCGCCAACAACGCAGTTACGCCGTGCAGTCGCGTCGAGCTTCCTCGGCAGCGTGATCGAGTACTACGACTTCCTGCTCTACGCCACGGCCTCCGCGGTCGTGTTCAACAAGGTCTTCTTCTCCTCGCTCGACCCGCTGGTCGGCACGATCGCGAGCTTCGGCACGTTCGCCACCGGCTACCTCGCCCGGCCACTCGGCGGAATCCTCTTCGGACACTACGGGGACCTGCTGGGGCGCAAGAAGATGCTCGTGCTGACCATGAGCCTGATGGGCGTGGCGAGCTTCCTGATCGGCCTGCTGCCCACCTACGCCCAGGTCGGCTGGCTCGCGCCGGCCGGGCTGATCCTGCTGCGCGTCGTGCAGGGCATCTCCGTCGGCGGCGAGTGGGGCGGCGCCGTGCTGATGTCGGCCGAGCACGCCACCTCCCGGCGCGGGCTGTGGGCGAGCTTCACCAACGCCGGGGCGCCGTGCGGCATGGTGCTGTCGACCCTCGCTCTGAGCGGTACCGCGGCACTGGTCGGCGAGCAGGCGTTCCTCGACTGGGGCTGGCGGGTGCCGTTCCTGCTGAGCCTGGTGCTGCTGGGCATCGGCCTGTTCGTGCGGATGAAGGTCGAGGAGACGCCGGTCTTCAAGGCGGAGCGCAAGCGTGGCTCGATGCCGTTGCTCGACGTGCTGCGCAACCACCCGCGCACGTTGGCGCTCGGCATCGGCGTCGGCCTCTCGGCGTTCGTCGCGCAGTCGACCCTGACGACGTTCGTGCTCGCCTACGGCGTGCAGGCGGGCAACAGCAGGCAGATGATCCTCAACGCGCTGACGCTGTCCTCGGCGCTCGCGGTGATCGGCATCATCGGCTGGTCGGCGATGTCCGACAGGGTCGGGCGCCGGCCCGTCGTGCTCGTCGGCGCCGTGCTCATGGCGGCGTTCGGGTTCGTGCTGTTCCCGATGGTGGACAACGGGTTGATCGTCGTCGCGCTCGTGCTCGGCCAGGCCGTGATCCACCCGATGATGTACGGGCCGCTGGCCGCGCTCTACAGCGAGCTGTTCAACACCGGCAGCCGGTACACCGGCGCCTCGCTCGGCTACCAGCTGGCGGGTCTGGGCGCGGGGCTCGCGCCGTTGCTCTTCGCGCAGGTGCAGAAGACCTCCGGCACGGGCGCGATCCCTTACATCCTCGCGGCGTTCTGCCTGCTCACCGTCGTCTGCACGGTGACGCTGCACGAGACCAGCCGGACCAGCCTGACAGGAGACAGGAATGCGCAACGCGGGACTGGGCAGCTGGCCGCACCGCCGAGCACGCATGGCGCCGAAGCGTGAGGCGTTCACCTACGACGGCGTCTCCACGTCGTACGGGGAGGTGGCCGTCCGCACGACCCGGCTGGCGTGGCGGTTGCGGGAGCTCGGGGTCCGGCACGGCGACCGGGTCGCGTACCTCGGCCCGAACCACCCGTCGTTCGCCGAGACCATGTTCGCCGCACACCAACTGGGCGCCATCTTCGTACCGCTGAACTTCCGCCTCACCCCAGCGGAGATCAACTACCAGCTGGCCGACTGCGGCGCGCACGTGCTGGTGCACGCGCCGTCACACCAGGTGGAGCACCCGCGGGCGGTGTCGCTGGCCACGTACGAGGATTGGCTTCTCCAGGGCTCCGACGAGCCGCTGGACGAGCCGGTCGGCATCGACGACACCGCCCTGATCCTCTACACCTCCGGCACCACCGGCAGGCCCAAGGGCGCGCTGCTCAGTCACGCCAACCTGCTGTGGAACACCTTCAACCTGATGATCGGCGTCGACATCGCCTCGGAC
Source organism: Lentzea sp. NPDC051208 (assembly GCF_040682435.1). NCBI lineage: Bacteria > Bacillati > Actinomycetota > Actinomycetes > Pseudonocardiales > Pseudonocardiaceae > Lentzea > Lentzea sp. NPDC051208. The sequence continues at coordinate 272,862 of NZ_JBFBAW010000001.1, forward strand.
GACGTCGCGCTGGTCAGCGCACCGCTGTTCCACGTCGCCGCGCTCGCCCAGACGTTGCTGCCGACGTTCGTCAAGGGCGGGCGCAGCGTGATCACCTCGCGCTGGGACGTCGCCGAGTGCGTCTCGCTGATCGAGACGCAGCGCGTGACGTGGATGTTCGGGGTGTCCACGATGTACGCCGACCTGGCCGCCTCCCCGTCGTGGCCCGCCGCCGACCTGTCGTCGTTGCGGGTGCTGCTGTGCGGCGGGGCGGCGGTGCCCGACGCGGTGATCCGCACCTACCAGGACCGGGGCTTGGTGTTCTGCCAGGGCTACGGCCTGACCGAGACCGCGCCCGGTGCCACGTTCCTGGAGGCCGCCGACAGCGTGCGGAAGGCGGGTTCGGCCGGTCCCCCGGTGTTCTTCGGTGATCTGCGGCTCGCCGACACCGGCGAGATCGAGGTGCAGGGCCCGAACGTCACGCCGGGCTACTGGAACGACCCGGTCGCCACCGCGGCCGCGTTCACCGAGGACGGCTGGTTCCGCACCGGCGACCTGGGACGGCTCGACGACGGGCACCTGCACGTCCTCGACCGGCTCAAGGACATGTACATCTCCGGCGGCGAGAACGTCTACCCGGCGGAGGTGGAGAACGCGATCACCTCGCACCCGGACGTGGCCGAAGTCGCCGTCGTCGGGGTGCCGGACCCGCGCTGGGGCGAGGTGGGGCGGGCGTTCGTCCGGCCTCGCGACGGTGCGCTGGTGGACGCCGCGGGGCTGCGGGAGTTCCTGGTGCCGCGCCTGGCGAAGTACAAGATCCCGGTCCACGTCGAGGTGGTCGCCGAACTGCCGCGCACGGGGTCCGGGAAGGTCCTCAAGCCCGCGCTGCGCCGGTTGCCGCTGTGACCGCGTGGCGGGCCAGGACCGTCTGGACCGCCTCGTCCACCGAGTGGGCCATGGCCTTCTCGGTGGGCGCCCAGTTCACCAGCAGCATGCGGGGCCAGAACGCGAAGTTCGAGATCATGCCGAGGAACTGCGTGGCGGCCAGGACCGGGTCCTCGACGGTGAGCGTGCCGGCCTCGTGTTCGGCGGCCAGGTAGTCGCGCACCGCGTCGAAGAACGGTTGCTTGCCCAGCTTGAACTGGGTCTGCCCGAGTTCGGGGAAGCGGGGCGCCTCGGCGATGACGATCCGGAACAGGGCGACCATGCCCGGCCGTGTCAGCAGCGCCACGTACCGGTTGCCGAGCGCGGTCAGGCCCTTCTCCGGGTCGCCGGGCCGCGGGGTGAGCGCGCCGTCCTCCGTGCGCCAGTAGTCGGTGACGATCGCGTCGAACAGCTCGGCCTTCGTCGGGAACTGCTTGAACAGCGTCGCCTTCGACACCCCGGCCGCGTCGGCGATGCGCGCCAGTGAGGTCTTGTCGTAGCCGGACTCCAGGAACAGCCCGGTGGCGGCCTCGACGATCGCCGTCCGCTTCTGCTCCGCCATGCGCTCGTGGTAGGTCGGCACGCCCTCCAGTATGCCATGAGGTGAGTCACTTGACTCACCATGCCGTTCGTGTCTACGGTTCCGAGGCGAGTCACTCAACTCACCTCTGGAGGACATGATGGGACGCTTCGACGGCAGGACGGTGTTCGTCACCGGCGCGACGAGCGGGATGGGAGCGAGCCACGTGCGGGGCTTCCACGCGGAAGGCGCACGGGTCGTGATCGCCGCACGCGACCTGGACGCGGGCTCGAAGGTCGCCGACGAACTCGGTGAGCGGGCGTTCGCCGTGCGGCTCGACGTGACGGACGAGGACGCCTGGGCCGAGGCCGTCCTGGCCGTGGAGGAGCGGTTCGGGCCGGTGTCGGTGCTGGTGAACAACGCGGGCGCGCAGCACGCGGCCGCGCTGATCGAGGACACCTCGCGCGAGGTCTGGGACCGGACCCTGGCGGTCAACCTGACCGGGCAGTTCCTCGGCATCAAGCACGTCGCGCCATCGTTGCGCAGGGCGGGCGGCGGGTCGATCGTCAACATCGCCTCGACCATGGGCAACGTGGGTTCGCCGTTCTACGCGCCGTACGTCGCGAGCAAGTGGGCGCTGCGCGGGCTGACCAAGACCGCCGCGCTGGAGCTCGGCAGGGACGGGATCAGGGTGAACTCGATCCACCCCGGCGTCGTGTCGACGCCGCTGATCAACGAACCGGTCGCGGCCGGTCAGGCCGCGATCGGCGACCTCTACTCCCCCGCACCGTTCGCCGTGCCGCGTCTCGGCGAGCCCGGCGAGTTCACCGCACTGGTGCTCTACCTGGCCTCGCAGGAGGCGGCGTTCGCGACCGGGTCGGAGTTCGTGCTGGACGGCGGTCTGCTGCTCGGACCGGCACTAGCCGCTGTCTGACAATTCCGTCGGACGACACCGCCCGCGGATCTCTCACCCGCGCCTCTCACCGAACGAAACTGTCAGACACCGCCTAGCCGCGTAGGTAGTCCTTCACCGGGCCGAAGGTGAACAGCCCGGTACCCGCCACGAGCTCGTTCTCGGCGGGCAGGAGCAGCGCATGTGCGCGCTCCGCGAGTTCGTCGTCCCGCAGCCTGGTCGCCGCCATCGCCAGCAGGCAGGCACGGACCTCCGTGAGCAGGTCCGCCGGCCCGTCGGGAAGAGCACGTGCGGCCTTCACCGCCTCGCCGTGCGGCAACGCCAGCGGGCGCACCCACTCCAGGTGGGGACCCCAGTCATCGGTGAGGTCCACTGTGGACGGGCCGTGCAGGCTGAGCAGTGCCAGCGGCAGGAGTCCGCGTTCCATGCCCCACATGCCGGTGCCCTTGACGCGGCCGGCCGCGGCCCGGTACGCGCTGTCGGCTTCGGCTGTCTTCCCGGCTGCCGCGAGCTTCAACGCCGCGTACCAGTCGGTGAAGAGGCCGACCAGCGGCAGGTCGTGTCGTCGTGCCAGATCGTCGGCCGCGGCCGCGTGCTGGTCGGCGGTGCCGAAGTCGGCCAGCGCGGAGCAGGCCTGGACGAGGATCAGGTGGCCCAGCACCTCGTGGGTCACCAGGCGGCCGGACGCGACCTCGAGGAGTTCCCGGCCGATCGCGGCACGTTCCGGAGCCAGGCCGGTGCGGTCGAAGGTGTGCATGAAGCGGGCGTTCAGCGCGAATGCCAGCAGTTCGGGGTCGCCGAGGGCATGAGCCGCTGCCTCGGCTTCCCGCGCTTCACCGAGGCGGGCGCCGGTGCCCCGGTCCTCCATCGCGATGGTGGCGAGCAGGCGGGCACGGGTGGCGGTCGGACCGGGGAAGGCGGGCAGGATCCGTTCCGCGGCGGCGACGAGTTCGGCGGAGTGGGCCGGGTCGTCGTTGGTGGTCCAGATGCCGGGGACGTCGAACGACCCGATCACCTCGGCGACCTCCCGCGGGCCGGCGGCGATCCGCAACGCGGCCGAGCGCTGCGCGCGGGCCGCTTCCAGGTCCCCGCTCACGGCCAGCGCCCTGGCCAGGCCGGTCAGCAGGCCGACCCGCGCCGAACCGGCGGCCTCGACCGCCGCACGCCACAGCGTCACCGCCTCGCGCGGTGAACGGGTGACCTCGGCGGCACCCGCCAACGCGCGGACCGCGGACTCGCTGCGCACGCCCGCGAGCCGGTAGTGGTGAGCGAGCAACGGCACGTCCTCCGGATGCGCCGACTCCACCGCCGACGCCGCGAGCGCGTGCCACCGCGCCCTCCTGGTCAGGGACACCTCCTCGTACAACGTGTCGCGCACCAGCACGTGGGTGAACCGGGCGAGACCGGGCGCCACCTCCACGAGGAAGCCGGCTTCCAGCCCGAGGTCCAGCGCGTCGAGCACGTCGGCACCGGCGATCGCGGCGAGCAGGTCCACCTCGACGTCCCGCCCGAGCACCGATGCCTGGTGCAGCACCGTCCGCGCCGCCGGCGGCAGTCCGGCGAGCCGGTGGCGCAGCACGTCGCGCACACCCGGTGGAACGGCACCGAGGTCACCGCCGGACTCGACCAGCCTGACCAGTTCCTTGACGTAGAACGGATTGCCGCCGCTGCGCTCGTGGATCGCTCGCGCGTCGAGGGATCCCACCAGAGCGGCGACCGACTCCTCGTCCAGGCCGGCCAGCTCGACGCGGACGGGTTCCGCCCGCGCCAGCGCCTCCAGCGGCACGGCGGTGCGCGAGGTCGCGACGATGAGCACCCGGCCGGACAACCGGCCCGCCGTGAACGCGGCCAGCACCGCGAGGGTCTCCTCGTCGGCCTGGTGCAGGTCGTCCAGCACCACGAGCACGGGCGCCGCCGACTCCACTGTGGACACGACCGCCCTGCGCAGGTGGAACCGGTCGGCCGCGACGAGCTCCTCCCCCAACGCCTCGACGACCTGTTGCCACGGCCACGCCACCGGCGCGTCCTCGGGACAGCGCGCCCAGACGGTCGTCCAGCCGCGCGCGCCGAGCACGGTGCTGAACTCCTCGGCCAGCGCGGTCTTGCCCACCCCGGCCTCGCCGGTCACCACCGCGATGCCCAGCCCCGCCTCCGGTACGGCGGCGTCCAGCGCGGCCAGTTCGGAGGACCGTCCGACCAGCCGTGACTCCGTGGCACCCAGCAGGCGGGGCGACTGGGCGAGGATGTCCGCCTCCAGCGCGCGGAGTTCCTCACCCGGATCGACCCCGAGGTTCTCCACCAGGGCGTGCCGCGCCTCGCGCACCGCTCCCAGCGCGTCGCCCTGCCGGCCCTCCCGGTACAGCGCCAGCGCGAGCAGGCTCCAGGCCTTCTCGCGCCACGGGTGTCCGGCCAGGTGCGCGCGAAGGTCGGCGACGACCTCGGCGGAACGGCCCAGCGCAAGGGCAGCGGCGGCGCGGCGTTCGACCGCGACCAGCCGCAACTCCTCCAGCCGGTCGATCTCGGCCCGTGCCCAGTGGAACTCGGCGAACTCGGCGTACGCGGGCCCGCGCCACAACGCGAGCGCACCGTCCAGCACGGACAGGTCGCCGCCGAGCATCTCCTCGAACCGCCACGCGTCCACGTCCGACGCGAGCAACGCGTAGCCCGCGCCCTCGGTCACCAGCAGCGTCGAGGGAGTCCGGGGTGGACGATCGGGTTCCAGTGCCTTGCGCAGCGCGCCGACGAACGTCTGCACCGTGCCGACCGCACCGTCGGGCGGGTCCTCCCACAGGTCGTCGACGAGCGTGCGCACCGGCACGACCCGGCGCCGGGCCACCAGCAGGCGCGCCAGCACCGCGCGTTGCTTCGGGCCGCCGAGGCGGGCGGATCCCGCGGTCAGCGGGCCCAGCACCCCGAACGTCACCACCCGCTGACCCTAACGCTGATTCGTTGCTGATCGGGCACCCGCACAGTGGGCTCGTGAACAACACCGCATTCGACCACCAGCGCGTTCAGGTCTCCGAGGGCATCGAACTGAACGTGGCCACCACCGGCCAGGGCAGCCCGGTCGTGCTGCTGCACGGCTTCCCGCAGACCCACCTCATGTGGCGGCACGTCGCCGCCGACCTGGCCGCCGACCACACCGTGATCATGCCGGACCTGCGCGGTTACGGTGACAGCGACAAGCCCGCAGACACCGGCCTCACCTACGCCAAGCGCACGATGGCCGCCGACGTCGTGGAGGTCGCCCGAGCGCTCGGGCACGACACGTTCGCACTGGCCGGGCACGACCGGGGCGCGCTTGTCGCGTTCCGCACCGGGCTCGACCACCCGCGGCACGTGACGCACCTCGCCTCGCTCGACGTGCTGCCGACGCTGGACATGTGGGACGTCATGCGCGGCACGTCCGCCGCCGTCGGGTTCCACCTGTTCCTGATGGCCCAGCCGCCCGGCCTCGCCGAGCAGATGATCAGCGCGACGCCCGACGCGTTCTTCGGCCACTTCCTCGACGTCTGGGGCGCCGGACCGTTCCCCGCGGACGTCCGGGCCGAGTACCTGCGTGCGAGCCGCGAGGCCGTGACGTCGATCGTCGCGGACTACCGGGCCTCGGCGACGATCGACGTCGAGCACGACACCGCGGACAAGAACGCGGGGAACCAGCTGGAGATGCCGGTCACCGTGCTGCAGCAGGACTGGGGCGCGGCGCTCGGCTTCGACGCCAAGGCGCTGTGGCAGGCCTGGGCACCCGACCTCGACCACCGCACGGTCTCCTGTGGACACTTCATGGCCGAGGAGGCACCGGACGTCGTCGCGACGGCGATCCGCGACCTGCTGAAGCGCTGATTCCTGTTGCCACCGGACGGCCTCAGGCCGCCCTGACGCGGCCCTTGGTGGTCCACATCCGGTAGCCGGCCGACACGGCGTCGGCTTCCGAGGCGAACGCCATGTCGCCCTTCATCCGCCGGTAGTACGGGGAGTCGGGCGTGTGGTAGACCATCGTCTTCGAATTGCCCTTGACCGGCAACGGTTCCTGCCTGGCCGGCTTCGGGTCGGCCGGTGCCAGGGGCTGTTCGGCGATCACCACCTGCTCCGCCGCCGGGCGGGGTGCGGGCAGGGCGATGCGCGTCTTCGGGCGTTCGGGCTGCAGGCGAGCGCGGACCGACAGCCACGTCACCAGCGAGCCGACGGCGAACGACACCAGGCACAGCAGGAACATCTGCGAGAACAACCAAAGCACAGCGAACTCCTAACGAACTACGACGTCGACCTGGCGTGTGGCCGGGTCGTACTCGCCACCGGGGGCGGGACGGGTCTCGATGGCGATCAACGCGGGCGCCACGCCCTGGCCGACGAGGACGTCGCGGACCAGTTCGCCGCGCTTCGCCGCCATCGCCTGGTCCGTGCCGTGCGCCACCAGCGTGATCGAGGCGCGCGGGGCGACCAGCAGCATGCGGCCGACGCGCTCGATGAGCACAGGGCCGTGGCCCTCGTACGCCGTGGTGCCCTGCACGAACCGGATCGCGCCGTTGCCGTTGACCAGGCGCGAGATCGAGTCGTGCAGGGCCTCGACGTTCAGGTCACCGGCCGTCGCGGACGAGCCGATCTCGATGCGGTCGGTGACCTGCAGGCCGTTCGCCGCCTCCCGGACGGCGTCGCGGACCGCGGTCGCCCTGGCCTCGTCGGGCACGCGGGCGGCGATCGCGACCTGTCCGTTGTGGACGGTCGTGGTCACGTCCGACACCTTCGAGGACAGCGCGGCGGAGAGCACCCGCCCGATCACGGCCGGCGGGATCGGCAGCAGGCCGCCGAGCCGGAGCGCGGCCGTGACGCGGTGGTCGTCGGACCGCACGGCTTCCAGCAGCGCACGGCGTTCCGCGTCGTCGGCGACCGCGCCGGACACCAGGATCTCGCCGCCGCGGACCGCCAGGAGGAACTGCTCGGGTTCGGCCGCGCGCACGTCGGTGTCGCCGACGCCGCCGACGTCGGACACCACGGCGCGCACCGCGTCGACCGAGCGCGGCGAGACCTCGCTGACCACGACCGATCGGCCTTCCACGGCCACCACGCCGTGGTAGCCGGCCTTTCCCAGCGCTGTACGCACCTCGGAGTGCAGCGTCCGTTCGACACCACCGCCGTGGACGAACACGCCGGTGGTGGCGAGCAACGCGGGCACCAGGAGCCCGCCGATCCAAACCGCGTGAGGCAAGCGCACGGCGAACTGGGTATCTGACCGGGTCGCCGAAAATCCAGCCGGCCCAGCCATTCGGACCGAACTTCACCCGGTCAGGTGGCCGGGTGAAGCTCGGACCTCATCTGCTATTCGACCGCGGCGCGCGTCCGCCGCCAGGCGACGACGATCAACGCGATCAGGCCGAACAACGGGATCGTGCTGATCGCCCAGGACAGACCCATCGGCGGCCCCGGCTGCTCCATCACCTGGAGGTTCTTCAGCTCCCCCGTGCCCGCGCCCGCCGGGCCGTCCACGTCGAAGCGCATCGTCCACGTCCCCGGCTCGGGCAGGGCGAAGATGTCCAGGCCCCACACCTCGCGCTTGCGGGGGTGCCGCGCCAGCGGGCTGTCGTCGCTCTCCACGTCGCCGCGCAGCAGCGTCAGCTTGCCCTTCTTGCCCTCGATCCCGTTCTCCGGCGCGAAGGTGAAGTCCAGCGACTGCATGGCCTTCACCGGCCACGTGCTGAAGCCGATGGTCAGGTCGTACGGTCCCGCCTGCACCTTCTCGGTGTGCACGACGTTCACCGGCTCGAAGGCCAGTGCGGGGGCGGTCAGTCCGAGCAGCAGCGCGACCGTGCCCGCGAGTCCCAGCAACGTCTTACGCATGGCTGTCTTCCTTTGCGGGTGCGAGGTGGCGGAGCATGTGACCGAACCGCCGGCCGAGCATTCCGGCGAGGGCGCCGAGCACCGCACCCGCCACGACGGTGGCCAGGTACCGTTCGAGAGCCGGGAAGTTGCTGCCCTGCACGAGCATCCGCTGCAGGGGCGCGCAGGCCGTGATGATCACGCCGCCGATCGCTCCGGTGAGCCAGGCGGGCAGTCCCCGCAGCAGTTCCACGGCGACCGCGACGAGGATGAGGCTCATCGGGATCATGTTGGGCAGTCCGGGGATGCCGTCGGCGTAGTCGCGCAACGGCAGGCCGGTGGCGTCCGCGTAGACCTCGGTGGCCCACGGGGAGAACCACCAGAACACGGCTTGCAGCGCCGCGACGACGATTCCGACGGCCAGCGCACCGCCGCGTCGCTTCTGGACGTACGCGCCCATGAACAGGATCATCACCGAGAAGAACGCACTACCCGCGTTGACCGTGTTCACGGCACCGCCGGGCAACGCGCGCAGGCCGAGCACGGTCACCATGCTGAACGCGAGCAACGTGCCCGCCGCGGCGGCGACGCCGTACGTTCCCCAGCGCTGGTCACGCGCGACCGCGAAGATCATGACCGCGCCGACCATCGTGATCGAGATCGACAGCAGCAGCCCGATGTGCGGCGGCGAGTCGATCACGGCGTCGAAGCCGTACAGGCCGTGCCACCACTGGTCCCACAGTCCGTAGACCAGGAACAGCGCCGCGCCGATGCCGGAGATCAGGTACCCGACGGGGGCGGCGAACGTGCGGCCGAACACGCCGACCGCGCGGCCGCCGACCACCGGGTCGACCGTCTTGCCGCGCTTGGAGTCCGCCGTCGTCAGCAACACGACGGCGAGGCTCGCGAGGCCTGAGATCGCACTGCCCGCGTACAGGAACAGGTGCGGCAGGGTGAAGAACGTGTCCGGGCCGACGTCGGAGTGCCACTGGATGTCCCAGGTCAGGCCGATCAGCGAGATCAGGGTGCCGCCGACCACGACGCTCGCCGGGACCAGCCCCCTCGGGACCGTCCTCGCCGACGACGCTGCCGTCGCCGTGATGTGCACAGTCATTCCTCCTCCTTCTTGTGCCGTGACCGGCAGCCTTTGCCCCGTGTTCCGGTGGTCGGACGGGTGCATCGTGGTGCCGGCCCCGCGTCCTCGTCCTGGTTGGAATCGGGCGTGGGGCCGGCGCCGCGAGGCGCCCTGCTGAGCGCCGGAAGACGCGGCGAAGGTTGCCGGTCACGGCACTAGGTGAGCAGCAGCGGGATGACGACCCGCTCGCCGCGCAGTGACAACGTGATTTCCCACTGACCCGCCATGAACAGGTCGACTCCCGCGATCTCGTACCGGCCGGGCGCACGCGGTGCCGCCGTGATCGGGGCGAGCGCGTGGCCCATCTGCGGCATCGCCGGTTCGACCGTCACGTCGCCGTCGGCGGCGTTGCCGGACCGGTCGGTGATCCTCAGGTCGAACGAGTTGCCGCCGGACCGCGTGCTGGCGGGCGTGAGCTCGAACCGGAGCTGTGCGCTCTCCGCGAGGTGGGGCCGGGCCTCGACCCCACGCGGCCACAGCACCAGCAGCGCCGCCACCACCGCGATCACCGCGGCCACGACGGCCGTCGTCGAACGCTTCACTTCGAGGCCACCTTCCCGGCTGGGACGTCGACGACCTTCGGCACGGTGACGACCGAGTAGTCCCGTTCGACCTGGATCCACACGAGGTACCTGCCCGGCAACGGGAACGAGTAGGTGAACGGCACGTCCGGCCCGTAGGCGGCGACGCTCTCGTCGGGCCTGTCGGGCAGGCCGGGGGTCTGCGGGAGCATGGAGTGCACGTGCGCCCAGATCGGGGCGTCCACAGCGGTGCCGGTGACCGGGCCGACGACGATCATGTGCCCGAGCATGCCGAGCCACGGTTGCAGGTCGCGCTCGCCGAACTTCGCGGTGATCGTGCTCGGCCGGCCCGCCTCGCGGATCTCCATCGCCGTCTCGGCTTCCCCGTCGTGCCGGGGTGCGGCCGTGCCGGAGACCTCGACGCTCGACCGCAGGAGTTGCACTCCCCCTCCGCGCCGGGAGATCTCGGCGGCGACCGCGTGCGTGCCCTGTTCGGGATCGTTCAGGCGGGCGCGGAACTCACCCGGCGCTGTGCGGACCGGGTGCAGGTGGCGCAGGTGCCCGGACGGCGACACCACGACCAGGTGGATGAACGCGCTGTCGTGCACGAGGAGGTCGTCCACCGGCCGTCCCGACGAGCCGTCGGTCAGGCTCAGCACGAGGTCCGTGCCGTCCATGCCGGGCACCATGTTCACCGGCGGCCGCGAGAAGTCCACAATGGACGTTCGCTCGTAGGGGTTCATGACGTTGTCGTACGTCGGATCGAGGTGCGTGCCGGGTGCCGCGACCGGCGGGATGCTCGGTGCCAGCAACGCGGCCGTCACGCCGACTGCCACCGCGGCGACCATGCCGGCCGTGGGCACGAGCGCGAGGCCGATCTTGCCGAACACCGCCAGCAGGAGTGCCGCCAGCAACAGCACCCCGGCCGCGATGAACCCTCCGTAGGTCGCGTTCTCCCACGGTGACGGCACGAGCGCCGGCACGACGAACGGAATGGTCGCCTCGTCGACCGCGAGCTCCCACGGACCGGGCCGGTCCACGTGCAGCAGCCCGGAGTGGAACCCTGGTGTGGCACCGAGAACCACCTTGGTGGTGCTGCCGGGCGCACCCGCCGCGCGCAACGTCAGCGTCAGCTCGCCCGGCGGCGTGCCGGTGTGCGTCACCACGTCGACGTGCACCGGCCCCGGCACCTCCGCGACCCGCCGGATGATCACCGTGAGGTCGCGGTCGCCGAGGCTCTGCGCGACGTGGATGTCGGCGCCGGACTGGGCACCGTCGGCCAGCGCGGGGGCGGCGATCCCCAGGAGCGCCGCCAGCGCGAGCAGGAAGGTCACGACACGTCGTTTCATCGCGACCGAACGTAGCGATCACCGCCTCACCGCCGCGTCACTGCGAAGTCGGAAATCGCATCCCCCGCGCGGGGGATCTCCGACCCCTGCGAAGCGGGAGGTTCTCAGGGGCGCCATCGGGCAGGATTGCGCTCGATGGATCTGATCAAGCTGCCCCTCAAGCACCAGTCGTGGCTGGTCGCGACCGTGTGCATGGTCGTGGACGGCGGGTTCGTGCTGCTCGACCGCGAACCGTTGCCGCAGACTGTGATCGTGCTCCTGATGACGCTGGCCGTGGACGCGATGCTCGCCGGTCCGGCCCGGCTGTCGCTGTGGGTGGCGGCGGCGCAGGCGGCCGTGCCGGTGATCGTCCTCGTCGTGATGCACAACGGGATCGACGCCAACGACGCCGGGCTGCTGATCGCCGGCTACCGGGCGGGCGCGTGGCTGCGCGGCACACCGGCGTACACCTCGCTCGGGCTGCTCTCGGCCAGCCTGATGGCCTGCATGATCGTCAACGGCTACGGCCCCCTGTACGCGGTGCTGGTGGCGGCCAAGGGCGCGCTGCTGCCGTGGCTCGTCGGCCGCTACACGACGGCGCGCCGCGCGTACCTGGCCGAGCTGGAGAAGCGGTCGGCGATGGCCGAGAAGGACGCGAAGGCGGCGGTCACCAAGGCGATCACCGAGGAACGCGGCGCGATCGCCCGCGACCTGCACGACGTGATCATCCACCACGTGAGCGCGATCAACCTGCACGCCGGCGCCGCCCGTCTCGGTCTGCCCGACGGCAATCCGAAGCTCACGAACTCGTTGCGCGCGGTCGAGACGTCCAGTCGCGCGGCCATGGTCGACCTGCGGCACCTGCTCGACCTGTTGCACGGCGACAAGTCCGAGGGCGTGCGGCAACCGGGGCTCGACAACCTCGACGAACTGCTCGACGGCGTGCGCGCGGCGGGCCTGCCCGCCCGGCTCGAGGTGCGCGGGCAACGGCGGGACGTGCCGGAGTCGTTGGACATCACGGTCTACCGGATCATCCAGGAGATGCTCACCAACGCCCTGCGGCACGGCGACGCGTCCGGCGTGACGGTGACGCTGGAGTACGCAACGGACTCGCTCACCATCGCGTCCTGCAACACGGCGGGTTCCGGCGAGGACTCCGGCTCGGTGCGCCGCGGTCTCGTCGGCATCCGCAACCGCGCGGGCATGTTCGACGGCCGGACGAGGTCCGGGCTCGACGAGGACGGCCGCACCTGGCGCACGACGGTCACGTTCCCCCTGGAGGCGTCATGACGTTGACGGTGCTGCTGGCCGACGACCACGCGATGCTGCGCTCCGGCATGCGCGCCATCTTCGACACGCAGGACGACCTCCGGTGCGTCGCGGAGGTCGCGGACGGCAGGGCCGCGGTGGCGGAGGTCGCGCGGCTGCGCCCGGACGTGGCCGTGCTCGACATCCGGATGCCCAAGCTGGACGGGCTCGGCGCGACGGAGATGATCCTGGCCGCCCCGGCGAACCGCACGAAGGTCCTGCTGCTGACGACCTACGACACCGACGAGTACGTCTACCGCGCGCTCAAGGCCGGGGCCAGCGGGTTCCTGCTGAAGTCGCTGCCGCCGGAGGAGCTGATCTCGGCGGTGCGGGTGGCGGCGCGCGGGGACGCGTTGATCGACCCGTCGGTGACGCAACGGCTGATCGCGCGGTTCGCCGTCAGCCTCGCCCCTCCCCCGACGCCGCCGGAGCTGGAACTGCTCACCGCGCGCGAACGGGAGGTGCTGCAGCTCGTCGCGGCGGCCTGCAGCAACGCCGAGATCGCCGCGCGGCTGCACGTCGGGGACGAGACCGTGAAGACGCACGTGTCGCGGGTGCTGGCCAAGCTCGGGTTGCGGGACCGGGTGCACGCCGTGGCGTACGCGCACATCAACGGGCTGGTGCAGAGCGGCCGCTGACCCGCGGGGACCCCTCGTCGACCCCGCGGACCGGCGAGTCAGCTCTGCCAGACGACCGGCGACTTGACGTAGTCGTCGCCGCGGTTGTACTCGGCGCCCGCGACCTTCAAGCCGTCCTGCGCCGCGCTCAGCACGCACGTCTCGTACGTCTCGCCGGCGGCCTTGAACGTCTTGGGCGCGCTGGTGGAGTCGCACTTCGGGGTGTCACCGCTGATGATCACGCCGGTGCCCTTGCCGTCCTCACCGAGGCCGCGCAGGCCGATCGAGGTGAAGCTCAGGTCGGTGCCGCTGAGGTTCTCGACCTTGGCCCGCAGGTAGAACGGCGTGATGTGCTTGGCCTTGTCACCGAACTTCGCCAGGTCCTCCTTCGGGCCCGCCTCGATGGTGACGGTGATGGCGATGGTGCCGGTCTTGTCACCGGTGGCGACGGGGATCACCGCGCGGGCGCCGACCTTGAGCTTCGTGCCGGGAGCCGTGACGTCCCCACCGGCCGGGACCGGCGGCGCCTCCTTCGAGGTGGAGGTCTCCCTGGTGCTCGTGGTGGTGGATGTCGTCGTGTCCGTGGCGGGTGTCGCGGTCCCGCCGGTCTCGGAGCCGCAGGCCGACAGCAGCAGGCCCGCCGTCGCGACGGAGGCGATGAACAGGGGGCCACGGGCGTGCGTCACTGCGGAACTCCTCGGACTGCGGGACCTGGGTTGTCCAAGACGCTAGGCCGAACGCACGAGTGGCGGTATCGGTCGTTCACACCACACGCCGGGCTCAGAGGTCGTCGAGGCCGATCAGTCCGTCCTGGATGGCCCGCGCGACGAGCGCCGCCTTGGTCGGTGCCTGCCTGCCGATCGCCGCGTACTTGACCCTGATCCGCTCCAGGTGGGAGTTCACCGTGCTGAGCGTGATGTTGAGCCGTTGCGCCACGAACTCCTTCGACTCGGACTGGAACCACTCGACCAGGACCTCGGTCTCGCGCGGCGAGAGGGCGGGCCTCGTGTCCGACCGGTCGCCCGCCAGCGCGCCCGCGAGTGCCGGCGGCGTGTACGACTGCCCCTCGGCCGCCGCCTTGACGGCCTGCACGAGGTGGTCGGCGCCCTCGGCCTTGGTCAGGTAGCTGAGCGCGCCGATCTCCAGGCACTGCAGGACGATGTCGTCGTCGGCGCGCATCGAGTAGACGACGACCTTGCGGCCGTCCTCGACGAGCTTGCGCAGTGCGGACGTGGCGGGCGCGACGCCGCCGAGGTGCAGGTCGAGCACGACGACCGAGGCGCTCGCGCCGGGACCGGTCCAGGCCACCGCGGGGTCCTCGCCGCTCGCCACGAGCTCGATGTCCGCTGTGGACAGCCAGTGCGCGACTCCCGCCCGCACGACGGGATGGTCGTCGACCACGACCGCCGTCACGTCGTCCGCCATCGCGCCTCGCTCCTCACCAGTCCGCTGTGGACGCTCGTCTCGACGAAGACCGCCCCTGTCCTGCCCGGTGCCGGCAGTGTTTCGGGCGCGTCCGCCACCACCGCCACGCGCACCTCCGTCGCGGTGCGCAGCAGGCTCACCTTCGCACGTCCGTCCGCGACGGCGAGCGCCTGGGCCATCGGCGCGACCAGCTCGCGGCGCACCTCCGTCGGCACCGGTGTGGCGGTGCCGCTGACGGCGAGTGAGACGACGACACCGCGCCGTTCGGCGACGTCCACGCACGCGGTCAGTTCGTGCAGCAACGGGTCGGGCACGTCGTCGTTCTCCGCGAACAGCCTGCGCAGCTGCACGGCCGCGACCGAGCAGCGCAGCCTGGTCGTCTGGTCGGCCACGCTCGCGCGTTCGTCGGCGAGGTCGGCGAGCAGCGGCAGCAACGCGCCCAGCTGGCCCTCGAACCCGGCCCGCAGGTCCTGTTCCCGCTGGCGGACGAGTTCTTCGCGGGTGCGGGCGGCGTCGTGCTCGGCGGCGGCCTCGGCGGCCAGCCGGGCGTCGCGGTGCAGGACGCGGTTGATCACCATGACGCTGAGCTGGAAACTCGTGCCGCTGAGGATCACGACTCCGGCCGTGCCGATGTCACCGCTTCCCTCGCGCACGAACCACGCGATGCTGAAGGAGATGTGCGCGCTCAGGGCCACTATCAGCGCCGCCGGTCTCTCGACGAGCACCAGCAGCAGGTACCAGCCGACGAGCCCGAACCCCCAGTCAGCCGGGGCGAACGACGCTCCGGCGGGCAGTGCGGTCGTCGCCAGCACCGACGCGACGAGGGGTGCGGCAGCGAGGTACGCCGGTGTCGGCACCGCGGCCGCGACACATCCGGCCACGACCGCCAGCACGGCGGTGAGCAGCCCGTACGCGATCCACGCCGCCGGGCCGTGCGGATGGGCGACGAGCGGGGGCAGCATGAGGACGAGCTGGATGGCGAAGACGACGACCAGCAGGACCTGCCGGGTGGTCGTGGCGACGGTGTGGTCAGTCATCGGCGGTCCACTCCAGCCGCGCGGTGGTCCCCGCTGGTCCCGACTCGATCACCGCGGTGCCGCCGGTGGCTTCGAGGCGCCCGACCACCGATCCGCGCAGGCCACGCCGGTGCTCGGGCACCTCGGCGGGCACGAAGCCCGTGCCGTCGTCCTTGATCACGACCACCGCGCCGCGCCCCCGTGTCACCGTCAGGTCGGCTTCGGTCGTGCCCGAGTGGCGTTCGACGTTCGTGAGCAGCTCACGCGCGGCCCGCACGAACTGCAGAGCCACCCCGGCCGGCACCGGCACGACCTCGGCCTCCACCCGCACGTGCACGGCACTGTCCCGAGCCACCGCCGTGAGCGCGGCCCCGAGGTCCACGGTCCCCTGCGCGTTGCCCCGCTCGGCCAGCACGACCAGGTCCCGGCGAGCCTGAGCCGCGACCTCGTCCGGATCGCCACCGTGCGCGGCCATCAGGAACGTGGCGGCAGCCGTGTCGTGCAGCAGCGCGAGGTACTCCCTCTCGCGCCTGCCCTGGTCTAGTGCGATGGCCGCGGCCCGGCTCCGCTCGGCAGCGCGTTCCCTCAGCGCGTCGACCCTCCGGCTCGACCTGCGCAGCAGCTCGTACGACAGCCGCGCGAGCACCGACTCCACAACCGCCCGCACGAGCACTCCCGGCCCGGTGGTGATGACCTGCACCGCGAGCAACGCCACCGTCGCGGGCACGCTGATCTTCAGCGGCCACTGCCACTGCCAGGTGATCAGCGTCGTGGTGAGGACCGTGATCACCCACTGGTCGGCGTCGGCGCCCAGCACCACCGACAGCACCACGACGCGCAGGAACGCCACGGGCAGCGCCGCGCGGGGCAGCCGGAAGTCGGCGACCGTGCTCACCGCGACCGCCGCGAACAGCGACCAGCCCAGCGGCGAGTGGAGTGAGAAGGCGCCGAAGAGGCTGATCAGGACGATGCCGGCGCCGCGGACGGGACCCGCGAGACGGGACACCGTCGCAAGCAGCCTCGCCTCCAGCACGTCAGGCATTCTCCGCGAGGCCCTCCCGGACCGCCTGGCCGGGCCACATATCGTCCGCGTATCGAAAAACGCGTACGTCCTCGCAACGGCCGTGCGCCTTCACTGGGAGCGTGCTCAACACCTGGCAGGAGTGGGTCGGTACGGAGACCGGGGTCGTGATCGGCGCGGTGCTCGGAATTCCGGTGGCCGTGCTCGTGATGCTGCTCCTGGCGCTCTACCGCAAGTCCAAGCAGCACCGCCACCCGTGGCGGACGGCGCTGGCCGAGGTCGGCATGGTCTACGGGACGCTGCCCTGGGTGTGGATCATCATGCTGCCCGGCTCGGAGCCGGGCACCACGGGCGAGCTGAGCCTCGTGCCGTTCGCGGACCTGATCGACCTCGTCGAGCACCGGGACGTGGGCCAGATCGTCGGCAACATGCTGGTGTTCGCGGCGCTCGGGTTCTTCGCCCCGCTGAGGTTCGCGGCGCTGCGGTCGGCGTGGCGGGTGCTGGCGTTCGCGGCGGCCTGCTCCGCGTTCCTGGAGATCGCGCAGTTCGTGCTGCGCCTGGACCGGGTGTCCTCTGTGGACGACGTGCTGCTCAACGCCGCCGGCGCGGCGCTGGCCTCGTTCGCGTCCCGGTGGTGGTGGCGCTCCAAACCCGCACCGGTGGAAGAACAGCACCTTGTCGCCGTGTGACCGTGCGGGCGATCTGCCTAGGCTGACGACATGCGTGTGCTGATCGTGGAGGACGAGGTCCACCTCGCCGAAGCCGTCCGGGACGGGCTCCGGCTGGAAGCGATCGCCGCGGACATCGCCGGAGACGGGGACACGGCGCTGGAGATGCTGAGCGTCAACTCCTACGACCTCGCGGTGCTCGACCGCGACATCCCCGGCCCCTCAGGGGACGAGGTCGCGCGGCGGATCGTCGCGTCCGGCAGCGGCATGCCGATCCTCATGCTCACCGCGGCCGACCGGATCGACGACAAGGCGTCGGGGTTCGGGCTCGGTGCCGACGACTACCTGACCAAGCCGTTCGAGCTGCGGGAACTGGTGCTGAGACTCAGGGCGCTCGCCCGCAGGCGTGTCTACGCGCGGCCGCCGGTCAGCGAGATCGGCGGCCTGCGGCTCGACCCGTTCCGGCGCGAGGTCTTCCGCGACGGGCAGTACGTCGCGCTGACCCGCAAGCAGTTCGCGGTGCTCGAGGTGCTGGTCGGTGCTCAAGGTGGCGTCGTCAGCGCCGAGGAGCTGCTGGAGCGGGCCTGGGACGAGAACGCCGACCCGTTCACCAACGCCGTCCGCATCACGGTCTCGGCGCTGCGCAAGCGACTCGGCGAACCGTGGCTCATCGCGACCGTGCCGGGCGTCGGCTACCGCATCGACGCGGATGGCTAGGCCTCCGGGACTCAGCGCCCGCCTGAAGTTCACCCTGAGCTACGCGGGCATCGTCGTCGTGGCCGGCGCCGTCCTGATCGCGGTGGCCTGGTGGTACCTGCTGCGTTTCGTCCCCGACAACGACCAGGGCCTGCTCTTCACCAGCCCCAACCGCTACCTGCTCTCCCGCATCTTCGGCCGCGCGGCCGCCATCGCCATGCTGTTCCTGGTGGCGTTCGGCCTCATCGGCGGATGGCTCCTGGCCGGTCGCATGCTCTCCCCGCTCGACAAGATCGCCGACGCCGCCCGGCTGGCCGCGAAGGGGTCGCTGTCGCACCGCATCCGGCTCCCCGGCAAGGCGGACGAGTTCCGCGAACTGTCCGACGTCTTCGACACCATGCTCGAAAGACTCGAGGCGCACGTCGGCGAGCAGCGCAGGTTCGCGGCCAACGCCTCCCACGAACTGCGCACCCCGCTGGCGATCTCGCAGTCACTGCTCGACGTGGCCCGCCAGGACCCGTCCAGGGTCGACGCCGAACTCCTCGACCGCCTGCACACCGCGAGCCGCCGCGCGATCGACCTCACCGAGGCCCTGCTGCTGCTCAGCCGGGGCGAGCGGGGTGTGTTCACCCGAGAGCCCGTCGACCTCTCCCTGGTCGCCGAGGAAGCCGCGGAAACCCTTCTCCCCCTGGCCGAACGGCGCGAGATCGAGCTCGAGGTCACCGGTGAGCCGGCGACCACCACCGGTTCCGCGGAGCTGCTCCTGCGGATGGTGACGAACCTCGTCCAGAACGCCATCGTCCACAACCTCCCGACCGGCGGCACGGTGACCGTCCACACCGAACCGCAGCACCAGGCGTGCGTGGTCCGGATCGAGAACACGGGCCGCCGCCTCGCCGCGGACCTGGTGCCGACGCTCACCGAGCCGTTCCAGCGCGGCGGCGAGCGCGTCCGCGACGACGATCACGCGGGTGTCGGCCTGGGACTCGCCATCGTGCACAGCATCGTCCGCGCACACGAAGGCGCCCTCGACATCGTCCCGCGCCCGGAGGGCGGCCTGCGCGTCACGATCCGGCTGCCCAGTTCCTGACCTTTGGCTGGATCCCGTCGAAGAACGCGGTCTTGGCGCGCGTGTAGTCGTCGTAGTCCGGCTCGCCCGCGTGCTCCTCGGCGAGCCTGCGCTTGATCCGCTCGTAGCGCCGGGCCTGCTCGGGGTGACATCGCAGCCAGTCGCGGAGGTCCACGGCCCACCGTGCGAACGGCGAGTCCACGCGGCGGACGTGCAGGATCGCGCCCTCGGACGGGGAGTGGAACAGGCGCTTCTCGTAGGCCCCGTCCTCGGCCTGATCGCCCGGCCTCCTGCCGTCCCTGTGCACACCGGGTGAGTCCGGCCTCGAACCGTGCGCCGGCACGAACGGCGTCGACGCCAGGACCTCGGTCAGCCGGGCCAGTGGCGGCAGGTCCGGCATGCGCACCTGCAGGTCCACGATCGGCTTCGCGCCGAGTCCGGGCACCGCGGTCGACCCGATGTGCTCGTAGCCGAACCCCTCCGCACCGGGCAGCGCCGCGAACGCCGACCGCACCCCGTCGAGGAGGTGCCGTGCGCGAAGCGGCCAGGCGGAGTCGTACTCGACGATGACGGCGGAAGGCATCTCCGAAGCCTAGTCCGATCCAGGAAGTCGCCTTCCGGCGCTTTTCCGTTACACCACCACTTTGGACCCTCCATCAATTCGGCGAATGCGACGGAGGCGTTCGGCCCTAGGCGTTGCGGCCATTCGAGGACCACGCTTGTTCGTCTTCTGCCATGACGGGAGGGCACGATGACCGAGCCGAGTGGCACGGTGACCGGCAGCGGCCAGTTCCGCGTCGGACCCGAACTCAGAACCGGTGTGATCGAAACGCAGAACCAGGGCGTGAAAGCCGTTCTGCACACCGAGGTCGACGGCGAGCCGATGGTCGAGGGCGACATCGTGCTCACCCTCGTGCGGGAGGGCGAGATCCACGAGCGGGGCGTGGTCATCCCAGGTCAGCAGTTCCGGTGGCCGGGTGGCCGGGTGCCGTTCGAGATCGACCCGAACCTGCCGAACCAGGCCCGCGTGCACGACGCGATCGCGCACTGGGAACGCAACACCCGCATTCGCCTGGTGCCCAGGAACGCGACGGACACGAATTTCATTCGTTTCCAGCCCGGCGGCGGCTGCAGTTCTCCCGTGGGCATGCGCGGAAACCAGCAGAACATCACGCTGGCACTCGGCTGCGAGACCGGGGCGACCATTCACGAAATCGGGCACAGCGTCGGCCTGTGGCACGAGCAGAGCCGCGAGGACCGCAACAACTTCGTGACGATCGATTTCACGAACATCGTGCAGCAGAACGCGCACAACTTCAACCAGCACATCACCGACGGCGACGACGTCGGGCCGTACGACTACCACTCGATCATGCACTACCCGCGTCGGGCGTTCGCGATCGACACCGCCCGCGACACGATGACGCCGGTCCAGAACGCCGAGATCGGCCAGCGCGAGGGACTCAGTCCCGGCGACTGCGCGGCGGTGCGGGCGATGTACAGCGGCCTCGAACCGGCGGCGGTGTTCCGGGGCGTGCAGTTCACCGGGTCCGTCCCGGCCGGCACGACCAAGCGGTGGTTCACCCACAGCTGGCCCGCCCACTGGTACGTCCTGTGGACGGTCGTGCCGACGGCGCCCGCGGTCGACGGACCGGCTCAGATCGAGTGGACGACCCAGGTCACCCGGCAGTCCGGCGGGCTGCTCAAGTACTTCCTCGCCATCACGAACCTGACCGGCGGCCAGGTCGACGTCGAGGCCCGCTACGACGTGCTCGGCTGGTCGCCGGGCGCACTGTGAGAGGAGCTGCCATGAGCGCCGATCTCGACGGCGGGGCCGCCCCCGCGTCGCTCGACGACCTGGTCCTCGCCGAACCGCTCGACCTCGCGGGCGACGGCGGTGCCGCACCGGATGCCGCGCAGGACACCGGGGACGCCGTGGCCGAAGCGGCCTCGCACGCGGCCGAGGACGCCGGTCCCGCGCCCGAAGCAGAGTGAAGGGAGAGTCCCGATGCGACTTGGTGTGCAGTTCCGGGGACAGGTGCCCGGCGGGTCGTCGCGGCGCTGGTTCACCCACAGCTGGCCGGAGGGCTGGCGGGTCGTGTGGATGGTGGTGCCGACGTGGCCGATGGTCGACGGCGGCGCGCAGATCGAGTGGAAGGTGCAGGTCGACCGGCAGGCCGCCGGGCTGATCAAGTACTTCATCGAGATCCGCAACCTCACCGGCGGCCCCGTCGACATCGAGGCCCGCTTCGCCGTGCTGAACTGATCAGGTGCACGGCACCGTGGTGATACCGGCGGGCACGCCCGCGTTCGGCCGGGCCGTGCTGCGGGTGCAGCTGCTCGACGTCTCCCTCGCCGACGCGCCGGCCGTCACGAAAGCCGAGCACGTCAGGGAGTTCCGCCGCGACGACACCGCCGAGCAACGCCTGCCTTTCGACCTCGGCCTGGCTGATGGGCCGGTGCTGACCGTCGCCGCAGACGTTGAGCAGTGGGGGGTCGGGGGGGTTGTGACGGGGAAGAGGGGAGCACCACCGCGGTAGTGGCGGGGGGTAGCGGGGGAGGGTAGGGGGGGGAG